>QHXU01000150.1:0-25166 GCA_003223065.1 Acidobacteriota bacterium
GGCGTTGATCGTGGTGCTCAACTTCTGGCTGGCCGGGATCGAGGTTGTCCCGTGGATGGCGGCAGCGCCGTGGCGGATGGCGCTGCTGGCGCCGGCGTTACTGGCGCTGGTCGCGCTACTCGCCTGGATCACGTTTTTCGGGGTACCCCGGCGCGCGGCGGAGGCGGCTCGGGAGGTTGCGGCAGTGGCTGCAAACCTCCCCGAGCCGGTCTATCGGCGAATTCTGGTTCCGCTCGATCATACGGCGCGAGATCGCGCCGCTATCGCGCACGCCGCGGCCATGGCGCGCCTGCATGGGGCGACACTGCACCTGCTGCACGTCGAGGAGGGCGTCACCAGCCAGCTCTACGGAGCTCTATCTTCAACCGCGGAGGTCCATGCCGGCGAAGAGTACTTCCACGGCATTGTGCGATCTCTCGCGGACGAGGGCATTCAGGCGCAGCTGACGGTGGTCCACGGGCACAATCCGAAGGACGAGATTGTGCGGCTCGCGCGGGAGATCCGGCCGGATTTGGTGGTGATGGGTGCGCACGGCCATCGTGGGGTGAAGGACTTGATCTTTGGGAACACCATCAACGGAGTGCGCCACGAGATCGCGGCGCCCGTGCTGGTGGTGGGCAGCACGCCACCCACTGACACGCCACAGAGTTGAATTGGCGGCGTGGTGCGCCGCCGCCACAATCCCATTATCGATTGCCTGGGGTCAGCTCCTGGGCCGAAGGCAGCTTGGAAACATCCCAGCCCCCGCCGAGCGCCTTGATCAGAGCAACGCTCGCGACCATCCTTCGCGTCTGGATTCCCACCGCGGTCCTTTCATTCGCAAGCGCGGCCGCCTGCGCCGTGATTACTTCCAGATAGGTCGTAATGCCGCCCTGGTAGCGGTTGTTTGCGAGCTGCAGGGCACGCTCGGCGAATCCGACCGCTCCGGCCTGTTCCTTGGCTTCCTGATCGAGGATGCGTAGGGCACCCAGGTTGTCTTCGACGTCCTGAAACGCGGTCAATACAGTCTCCCGGTAGCCGGCGACCAGGGCATCGTAAGCCGCCTGCGCTTCTTCGGTTAACCCTCTGCGCCTCCCGCGCTCGAATACTGTTTCGACCAACGACGGGCCCACCGACCAGAAGTGGCTCGGCCAGGTGAACAGATTCCGCAGGGTGGAGCTTTCCAGGCCGAACGCGCCGCCCAGCGTGAGCGTGGGATAATACGCTACTTTCGCGATGCCGATCTGCGCATTGGCCGCGGCCACGCGCCGTTCCACGCCGGCGATATCCGGCCGGCGTTCCAAAAGCTCGGAAGGAAGGCCGACCGGAATGGCCGGAGGAGTCATGCTCAGGGGCGCCGGCGGGATAGAAAGTTCGGCCGGCGGCTTGCCGGTCAAGATAGCGATGGCATGCTCGAGCTGCTGGCGTTGCACGAGTGTATCGGTCGCCTCGGCGCGCGTCTGTTCGAGTTGTGTCTGCGACTGCGTCACATCCACCATCGAAGCGACTCCCTGGTTGTAGCGATTGGTGGTGAGCTGCAGCGCCTTCTCGTACGCGGTCATGGTCGAATCGAGAAGTTGCTTTTCCGCATCCAGGCCGCGCAGTTGGAAATAATCGAGCGCGAGAGCGGCCTGCAGGCTAAGCCGCACGTTTTCGAGATCGGCGGCGGTCGCCTGGGCGGTGTTGATGCTCGCCTCGATGGTTTTGTGAATCCGGCCCCACAGGTCGATTTCCCACGAAACGTCGATCGGGATCTGAATATCCGCGGCCGCTCCGGTGGTCAAGGTCCTGCCGGCAGTGCGGTTGTTGGATATCTGCGACCCGCTTACGGAAGCGCCGCCGGTGATGGTCGGGTAGAGGCCGGCGCGAGAGACCCGGATCGCAGCGCGAGCTCCCCGGAATTGCGCCTCAGCCGCGGCGAGGGTTTGATTCGAGGGATTGATCTGTTGCTCGAGTGCGTTTAGCTGCGGATCGCCGAAAATCTCCCACCAGTGGCCGCGGATGAGGCCGTCTCTCGGTTCGCCGACTTTCCAGCCGCTCATTTCCTTGAACGCCTCCGGTGGCGGCTCCTTGAATCCGGGCGGGACCGGCGCTCCGGGCCGGACGTATTTCGGGCCGACGGAGCAGCCAGCCGTGACGAGAGCAAGGAGAATCCATGCTTGTGCCGGCCTGCAGAAATTTCTCATCCCGACGACTCCCGGCAAATCCACGGCTGGATGTACTCCGGACAATTGACCAGCTTGATGTCCCGGCGAATCTGGTCGGCCAGGAACTGCAGGCAGGGACGGTCGATCAACGTGACCTCGCCCAGATCGATTACCACCTGCTGGTGCTTTCTTCGTGCTGCATCTATGGCGCGGCGCAGTTCGCCGATACACCCGCCGCTGAACTTCCCGGCCAGCGACAAGGTCACGGCGCCGGCCTCTTCGAATCGTTTGCCAATCGTCAGCATGGCGTCACGCTTCTGAAATCTCCGGACGAATGCCGCGGATCCGCCTCTTCCAGCTCTCCCAGCGGAGGCGCGCGCGATCGAGATAGAGATAGACCACCGGTGTCGTGTACAGCGTGAGGGCCTGGCTGAACACCAGGCCGCCGACGATTGCCATTCCGAGCGGTCTGCGCATCTCGGATCCTTCGCCGTGGCCCAGCGCCAGCGGCAGACCGCCGAGCAGCGCCGCCATGGTCGTCATCATGATGGGCCGGAAGCGCAGCAAACAGGCCTTGAAAATCGCGCCTTCCGGCCGCAAACCTTCGGTCCGCTCGGCGGCGATGGCAAAATCGATCATCATGATGGCGTTCTTCTTCACGATGCCGATCAGCAGGATGATGCCGATGAGCGAGACGACGTTCAGCTCGTTGCGAGTGACCATCAGCGCCAGCAGCGCGCCCACGCCGGCCGAGGGGAGCGTGGAGAGAATCGTGAGCGGGTGAATGAGGCTTTCGTACAGCACGCCCAGAACGATGTAGACCGTCACCAGCGCCGCCGCGATGAGAATCGGCTCGCTGGCAAGCGACTCCTGGAACGCCTGCGCCGTTCCCTGGAAGCTGCCGTGAATATTCGATGGCAGGCCGATCTCCCGTTCGGCCTCTTCAATCGCGGGAACCGCCTGGCTGAGTGATATGCCCACCGGCAGATTGAATGAAATGGTGACCGAAGGAAACTGCCCTTGATGGTTCACCTGCAGCGCGGTATTGCTCGCCTCGTACCGCGTGAACGCGCTCAACGGAACCTCCTGCCCGGTGTTGCTCCGGACGTATATGTACTTCAGCCCGTCCGGATTCTGCCAGAATCGCGGTTCCACTTCCATCACTACGTGATACTGGTTCAACTGCGTGTACATCACCGAGACCTGCCGCTGGCCGAAGGCATCGTAGAGCGTGTCGTCGATCATTTGCGGCGAGATGCCCAGACGCGACGCCGTGGTGCGATCGATGACCAGGCCGGCTTGCAAGCCCTTATCCTGCTGGTCGGTATTGACATCGGCCAGCTCCGGCAAGGAGCGAAGCTTGCGTAGCACCTGGGGGGCCCATTGGTTGAGATCCTTCACCGAGTCGCTCTGTAGTGTGTATTGATACTGCGCACCGCTTGACCGTCCCCCGACGCGCAGGTCCTGGATGGCGTGGAGGTAGAGGCTCGCGCCGGGGACACGGGCGAGCTTGGGACGGAGCCGCGCAATCACCTGGTCTGAGCTGAGCTTCCGCTCCTTCAGCGGCTTCAGTGTGACGTTCATGCGGCCGTTGTTCACGCCGCCTCCGCCGAACCCGCTGCCGCCGACGTAAGCGTTCAGGCTCTCGACGGCGGGATCTTCCATGACGATGTTCACGAACTGCACCACGCGGTTCTTCATCGCCTGGAAAGAGGTCGACTGGTCGGCGATAATCGTTCCCGACAAACGGCCGACGTCCTGCTGCGGGAAAAAACCCTTCGGAACGATGACGTAGAGATAGATCGTGAGGCCGATGGTCACGAGCGTAACCAACAGCATCACCGGCTGGTGGCCCAGCACCCATGCGAGCGATTTCTCGTAGCCCTCACGCATCAGCTCGACCGCCCGGCCGCTGGCCCGGTAAAGGAATCCGTGCTTTTGATCGTCGCGGTTACGCAGAATCCGCGCGCACATCATCGGCGTCATGGTGAGCGACATGAGCAGCGAGATAATGATGGCGACGGAAAGCGTGATCGCGAACTCGCGAAACAGGCGGCCCACAATTCCGCCCATCAGGAGAATCGGGATAAACACCGCGATGAGCGAGATGCTGATCGACATGACGGTGAAGCCGATTTCCTGGGCGCCGCGCAGGGCCGCTTCCATCGGCCGCATCCCTTGCTCGATGTGACGCGTGATGTTTTCAATGACGACGATGGCGTCGTCCACCACGAATCCCGTTGCAATGGTCAGCGCCATCAGGGAGAGGTTGTCGACGCTGTAGCCGAACAGGTAGAGCACGCCGAAGGTTCCGATGAGGGAAACCGGAACGGCGACCGTGGGGATCATGGTGGTGCGGACGCTGCGAAGAAAAACGAATACGACCAGGATCACCAGGCCGACCGAAATCGCCATGGTCTGCTCGACGTTCAGGACGGACGCGCGAATGGTGATCGTGCGGTCGCTGACCACGCGCAGATCGATGGAGGCGGGCATGGAGGCCTTCAGTTGGGGAAGCACGGCGCGGATCCGGTCCACTGTCTCGACGATATTGGCTCCCGGCTGGCGGTTGACGAACGCGACGACAGCCGGTTTTCCGTTCACGAAGCCGACATTCCGAATGTCTTCGACCGAATCGACGACGTCGGCGATGTCGGAGAGTTTCACGGCGGCGCCTTTGCGGTAGGCAACCACCAGCGGCGCGTACTCGCGCGCCTTCAGCAGCTGGTCGGTGGTGGTGAGGGTCCAGGCGCGGTTGCCGTCCGCGAGTTCTCCTTTCGGCCGGTTGGCGTTCGCCGCGGCGAGCACCGCCCGGACGTCTTCCAGGCTCAGCCCGCAATTGTTCAGCAGCGTGGGATTGACTTCCACCCGCACGGCAGGGAAAGAGCTGCCGCCCACGAAAACTTGTCCGACGCCTTTCACCTGGGCGAGCTTCTGCTGAAGAATCGTGGACGTCGCATCATAGATTTGACCTAGGGTCATTGTGGGCGAAGTGACGCCCAGCATCAGAATCGGCGCGTCCGCCGGATTGATTTTGCGCCAGAACGGATTTCTAGGAAGGTTCGCGGGAAGGCGGCCGCGCGCCGCATTGATGGCCGCCTGCACGTCGCGTGCCGCGGCGTCGATGTTTCGGCTCAGATCGAATTGCAGCGTGATGTTCGTCGAGCCCAGAGTGCTCGTCGAAGTCATCTCGTTGATACCGCCGATGCGGCCAAACTGGCGCTCGAGCGGCGTCGCGACGGCCGACGCCATTGTTTCCGGGCTTGCGCCCGGTAAGCCGGTGGAAATCGCGATCGAGGGAAAATCCACCTGTGGGAGCGGGGCAACGGGCAGGAAATTATAAGCGACCGCGCCCGCCATTCCCACGGCGATGGTCAGCAGAGTAGTGGCGACCGGCCGGTGAATGAACGGCGTGGAGATGCTCACGTTTCCTCCACCGGCAAGTCAGATCCCGACGCGCGGTGGCCGGTCACGCGCCGCGCCATGCGGTCGAACGCGAGGTAGATTACAGGGGTCGTGTACAGCGTAAGGAGCTGGCTGAAGATCAGGCCGCCGACGATGGCGATACCCAATGGCCGCCGCAGCTCGGCTCCGACGCCGGTTCCGAGGGCCAGCGGCACGCCGCCCAACATTGCCGCCAGCGTAGTCATGATGATGGGACGGAACCGCAGCAGACAGGCCTGAAAAATAGCGTCAAGCGGGCGGTAGCCTTCCTTGCGCTCCAAATCGAGCGCGAAGTCGATCATCATAATGGCGTTCTTTTCCACGATGCCGATCAGGAGGATGATGCCAATGAGGGCAATCACGCTGAAATCCTGGCGGCACAGCATGAGCGCCAGCAGCGCGCCGACTCCGGCGGAAGGCAAAGTGGAGAGAATGGTCAGCGGATGGATGTAGCTCTCATAGAGCACTCCCAGGACGATGTACACCGTGATCACGGCGGCCAGGATGAGGATGGGTTCGTTGGCGAGCGAGGCCTGGAACGCGGCCGCGGTTCCCTGGAAGCTGGTGGCGATGCTTGCCGGCAGACCGAGCTCTTTTTTGGCTTTGTTGACCGCATCCACGGCATCGCCGAGCGAGGCGCTTGACGCCAGATTGAACGATGCCGTCACCACCGGGAACTGACCCTGGTGATTCACCACCAGCGGGCCGTTCGACGGCTCGAAGTGCGTGAACGCGCTCAGCGGCACTTCTCCACCCTGCGCGGAGCGGATGTAAATGTTCTTCAGCTCGTCCGGGTTTCGCTGGAAGTCCGGCTTGATTTCCAGCACGACGCGATATTGATTCAACTGCGTGAACATGATTGAGACCTGCCGCTGGCCGAATGCATCGTAGAGCGTGTCATCGATCATTTGCGGCGTGATCCCGAAGCGCGAGGCGGTGTCGCGATCTATCACCAAAAGCGCCTGCAAGCCTCCGTTCTGCTGGTCGCTGGCGACATCGCGCAGATGGGGAAGCGTTTGCAACTTGCTGATGAAGCGCGGAACCCAAGTATCCAGCTCCTTCGGATCGGGATCTTCCAGGCTGAACTGGAACTGCGTGCGGCTCACGCGATCCTCGACCGTCAGGTCCTGCACGGGCTGCATGAAGAGTTGGATGCCGTCCACCTTGGCCAGCTGTGGTTGCAGGCGGCGAATCACATCGCTGGCGCTGATCTTCCGTTCTTCGAGCGGCTTCAGGTTGATTTGGAGCCGCCCGCTGTTGACGGTGGTGTTGGTTCCGTCAATCCCGATGAAGGAGGACAGGCTTTCCACCGCCGGATCTTGCAGGATCATTTTCGCCAGCGACTGCTGCCGTTGCCCCATCGCGGCGAAGGAGACGGTTTGCGGGGCTTCGGAGACTCCCAGAATCACGCCCGTGTCCTGGACGGGAAAGAACCCTTTTGGAATGATCGTGTAAAGCAGGAACGTTGCCGCGAGCGTGGCGACGGCTACCAGGAGCGTGATCGGCTGGTGGCGCAGGACGACCTGAAGGGTCCGGCCGTAGAACGCGATGATGCGCTGGAACATGTGCTCGGAGGCCCGATAGAACCGACCCTGCTCGGATTCCGGCTTATGGTGGAGCAGACGGGCGCACATCATCGGAGTCAACGTGAGCGAGACAGCGGCGGAGATCAGGATCGTCACGCTCAGCGTGATCGCGAATTCGCGGAACAACCGGCCGACGATATCGCCCATGAACAGAAGGGGGATCAACACCGCGATCAGCGATACGGTCAGCGAGAGAATGGTGAAGCCGATTTGTTCCGCTCCCTTGAGCGCGGCCTGCAGCGGCGGATCGCCCGCTTCGATGAAGCGCGCGATGTTCTCGATCATGACGATCGCGTCATCGACCACGAATCCGGTCGAGATCGTGAGCGCCATCAGGGTCAGGTTGTTCAGGCTGTATCCGAGCAGGTACATCGCGCCGAACGTGCCCACCAGGGACAGAGGCACAGCCACGCTCGGAATCACCGTGGCGGAGAGCGTCCGCAGGAAGAGGAAGATGACCATCACTACCAGCGCCACGGTCAGCATCAACTCGAACTGCACGTCTTCGACGGAGGCGCGGATCGTGATCGTGCGGTCGGTCAGCGTGGCGACATCGATCGACGAAGGCAGGGAAGCGCGAAGCTGCGGCAGCAGCCTCTTCACGCGGTCGACCACTTCGATGATGTTCGCTCCGGGCTGCCTCTGGATGTTCAGAATGACAGCCGGAGCGTCGTTCATCCACGCTGCCTGCTTGATGTTCTCGGCGGAGTCGATCACAGTGGCGACGTCGGACAGCGTCACCGGCGCACCATTCCGGTAAGCGATGAGCAGGGGGCGGTATTGATCGCTGCTGAGGAGTTGGTCGTTGGCTCCGATCGTGTAAGAGTTCAGAGGACCGTCGAAGTTCCCCTTGGCCTGATTCACGTTTGCCGCCGCAATGGCTAAGCGCAGGTCTTCCAGATTGAGCTTGTAGGAAGACAGCGTCATCGGGTTGGCCTGAATCCGTACCGCTGGTTTCTGTCCGCCGCTGATGCTTACCAAACCGACGCCCGACAACTGCGAAATCTTCTGGGCCAGACGCGTGTCGGCGAGGTCCTCTACTTTCGAAAGAGGCATCGTGCTCGACGTCAGGGCGAGTGTGAGGATCGGCGCGTCCGCGGGATTGGTCTTGCTGTAAATCGGAGGGTTGGGAAGATCCCTGGGCAGGAACGTGCCGGCCGCGTTGATGGCTGCCTGCACCTGCTGTTCGGCGACATCGATGTTCAAATCGAGCGTGAACTGCAGCGTAATGACCGAAGCTCCGCTGGAGCTGGTCGAAGTCATCTGGTTCAGGCCGGGGACCTGGCCGAACTGGCGCTCGAGCGGCGCGGTGACGGAGGACGCCATTACATCCGGGCTCGCTCCGGGATAGAAAGTTACCACCTGGATGGTCGGATAATCCACCTGTGGCAGGGCCGAGACAGGCAGTTGGCGGTAAGCGACAGCACCCACCAGCAAGATCCCCGCCATCAGAAGCGAGGTCGCCACCGGTCTCAGAATGAACGGCCGGGAAGGGCTCATACCGCTAACCCCGCGGGATCGGACCTGCCATGCGCACCGTGACCTTCGTACCTTGCTGCAGTTTATCGATGCCGTCGATCACGACCACGTCTCCGGGATTGAGGCCGCTGTCGACGGAGGCTTCGTCGCCTTCGGTGAGATTGGTCACGATATCCCGTACTTCCACGGTGCTATCCGGCTTCACAACGTACACAAACGCCGATTGCGGACTGCGCTGGATGGCCGCCGTCGGAATGATTGTCGTTCCGATCTTTGTGTCGACCAGCAGACGCGCATTTACGAACTGATTGGGGAACAGCGAGAGGTCCTTGTTTTCGAAGACTCCCTTGAAGCGCAGGGTACCCGTGCTCTGGTCGATTTGATTATCGATCGTCAGCAGCGTTCCCGTGGCGAGTCTCTTCTTTAAGTCGCGATCATAACCGTAAACCGGCAGTTTCTGACCCGCGCGCATTTTCGAGGTTACCTGGGAAAGGCTGTCGGCGGGGATGCTGAAGATCACGGCGATAGGTTGCAACTGTGTGATCACGGCCAGGCCGTTCTGGTCGCTGGCGTGGACCATGTTGCCCTGGTCGACCAGGCGCAGTCCGATCCGGCCGGTGATGGGAGCGGTGATCCGGCTATAAAACAATTGCAGCTTGGCGGTGTCGATCTGTGCCTGATCGCTCTTGATGTTGCCCTCGTACTGGCGCACGGTCGATGCCTGCGTGTCGAGTTGCTGCTTGGGGATGGAGTCTTGCGCGAACAGGACTCTGTATCGCTCGAGATCAGTCCTGGCGTTCCGGAGCTGGGCTTCGTCGCGCGCCATTTGCCCTTCGGCCTGCTCAAGCTGAACCTCGAACGGCCGCGGATCGATCTCCGCCAGAAGATCGCCTTCCTTTACAAACTGCCCTTCTTGAAACGCGACCTTGATGAGCTGCCCGTCCACACGAGTTCTAACGGTAACCTTGTTGAAAGCCGTCACTGAGCCAAGCCCGTTCAGGTACACGGGCATGTTGCCCTTTTGGGCAGTGGCGGCGATCACTGGGACGCCTCGTGTTGCTGCTGTCGAAGCGCTTGCGGCCTTTTCTTTTTTGGCTTGCGCCTGACCCTCCGTGACGCGGGGAGAAATAAGATACACGGCCACGCCCGCCAGACAAATCAATGCGACCCACAACAGCCACGCGCGCCTCTTGCGAAGCTGGGGTTCCGGTTTTTCGGGATCCATCGCTCTCCAACTTCACTATGCGTGGTGATTTCCACGTGCCGCGACTGCCGAAATTGAGCAGCGCCGATATGCCGTTCGGCATAGACGCGCAGTGTGCTTACACTCTAGGAATTCAAATGGAGGATACCGCGCTGTAGAGCGATGGTCACGGCATGAGTCCGGTCTGCTGCACCGAGCTTACCCAGGATGTTCTGTATGTGCATCTTGATGGTGCCGCTGGCGGTCCCGAGCCGGTCCGCGATCTCTTTGTTCGCCAGACCTTGCGCGACGCACTCGAGGACTTCGACCTCGCGGGGTGTGAGCACGACCTGCGGAAAATATTCGCTCAGCCGCTCCGCTACTTCGGGCGGCATAAGCCGTTTGCCGGCGTGCACCGTCCGAATGGCACGCAGCACTTCGGTGTGCACCATTTCTTTCAATAAGTATCCGAGCACGCCGGCTTCGAGCGCGCGATAGATGTCCTGGTCTCCGTCATAGCTGGTCAGAGCGATGATCTTCGCGTCGGGCGACTCCTGGCGAATGATTCTTGTCGCCTCAATGCCATCCACTCCGGGCATGCGCAGATCCATCAACGTCACGTCGGGATGATGCTGGCGAAAAAGCTCGACTGCTTCCTTCCCGCCTCCGGCCTCGGCGACGAGCCGCATGTCTGCCTCGTTAGCCAGGATCGAAGCGATTCCCTTGCGGACTAAAGGATGGTCGTCCACGCACAGAATGCGGATTGGCTCGGCCGGGCTCACTTGTGATTTTCCGAGGCGGGGAGCACCACCGACACCGTCGTTCCCCTTCCGGGCTCGCTTGCGAGCTGGAGGTCGGCCCCGATTTGGGTGGCGCGTTCCTTCATGCCTATAAGACCGTAATGTCCCGGCCGGACGTTACCGTTTCCTTCCCGCGCGAACCCGGAGCCGTCGTCCTTGACCGAGAGACGAACGACTTCCGGCGTGGAATTCAAGGCCACCTCGATCACGCGTGCTCCGGAATGCTTGACGGAATTGGAGACGGCTTCCGAGACAATGCGCAGCAAGTTATATTCGACGTCCGCCGGAAGCCCCTGCGGGCTCTTTCCCAGCTTCAGCTTGAGCCGGATATTCTTGGCTTCGGTGATGTGCCGCGCTGCCTGCGCGATCGCTGCGCCGAGCCCGGACTCCGGGCCCTCCGGACTGCGTAGGCCCGCCACGGACCGGCGCGTCTCGCGCAGGCAGGCGCCTGCATCGCGAATGATCTCTTCGAGGGTGGTCCGCTCGTCCGGGGATCGCATTCGTCCCGCAAGAGCCTGCATCTCCATGGTGATGCCGGAGAAGCCTTGCATCAGTGTGTCGTGAAGCTCCCGTGCGATCCGGTTTCGTTCCGTGAGGATGAGGCTGAACTGTTCCCGTAAGCGGCGGATGCGGAACTGGTAGGCGAGCAAAATCGCAAGCCCGACTAAGACCGCGCACAGCGGCAAAAACCAGATTCTCTGGTAATAGTGCGAAGCGAGGGCGAACGCGACCGCATCGCCGGTTTCGTTGCAGACGCCGTCGCTGTTGCATGCCGTGACGCGGAACCGGAAGTGGCCGGACGGCAGGTTCGTGTAAAAGGCCTCGCGCCGCGTGCCTGCCGCGATCCAGTCTTTGTCGTAGCCTTCGAGCATGTATCGGAAGGTAATGCGGCCAGCGGCGAGAAAACTCAAACCCGTGTAGCGGAATTCCAGGTTCTTCTGTCCTGGAGGGAGCTTCGCGATGACATCGGGGCCCTTGCGTTCGCCGTTGACTGTGACTTCCTCGATCACCACCGGAGGCGGCGGAACGTTGCGCTGCAGGTGTTGTGGGTCGAGAACGATCAACCCCTGGATCGTGGAAAACCATATGCGCCCGCCGAGCATACGTGCGACCGCCGGCTGGACGCCGGGCTTGCACTCGATCACACGCAGCGCATCGGTCGGACTGTAGGGCGAACTGTTGAATCTCTTGATCTCGCCCGCGGCGAACCGGCGCAGGTCGGACCGGGGCACCGAAAAAATGCCCTTGCTGCAAGCCATCCACAGACGATCCTGGTTGTCTTCGGCGATGCCGTAGATCTCATTGTCGAACAAACCATCTCGCGTGAAATAGCTGAAGACTCTTCCTCTATCGAGCAGGCGCAATCCGCCTCCCATCATGCCCATCCATAACAGGCCGTCCTGATCCAGGAAGAAGGCATCCACGGCACGGAGCGGCGCATTCTCCTGTCTCAGCTCGCCGATCTTGCCGCCGCTGTAGAAAAACACGCCGCGCGACGTCGCGAAGAGAAGACGCCGGTCGCGATCCTCTCCGATTGCGAGAATCGGATCCCGCATGGACGATTGCAATACCGCGGGTTGGAGAAACTTTCCGTTTTCGAACGCAGCCGGACCAGCCGAAGTTCCCACCCAAAGAGTTCCCGACCGCTCCCGGAACAGACTGCGAATTTGATTCGCGGGAAGCCCCTGCGCGGTTGTGTAAGTCTGTGCGACGCGGCCATCCTGAAGGCGGTTCAGCCCGTGGTCCGTTCCCGCCCCCAGGCCGTCACCGCCGTCCTCAGAGAGGGCGTAGATGGAGTTCGAAAGCAGGCCTTGCGCGGTGGTGAGCACGGAGAAACGGCGTCCGTCGAACCGCGCCAGTCCCGCGCCCAAAGTCCCCACCCAGATCTTGCCGCGGCGATCCTGGAGAGGCGGTCCGGCGTCGTTGCTAGGCAGGCCTTCGTTCATCGTGTACGGACCGGCGCGGCCATCCAGGAACTGGTTCAGCCCGTGCTTGGTTCCCACCCACAGGCTTCCTTCGCGATCCTCAAACAAGGAGTAGACGGTACTTTGAGAGAGTCCGTCTTGCGGGCGAAAGGTGTCAACCTCGCTGTTGCGCACACGGCTGAATCCGTTTCGCGTTCCAATCCATAAGCTGCCGTCGCGGCCCACGGCAAGACAGAGCACCCAATTGTCCGCGAGCTCGTTCTTAACGGTGAAGAGACGCTCGTGCCCGTCTTTCAGTTCGATCAAGCCGCTCGTCGTGCCAATCCAGAGAACGTCTCCGGAGCACCTAAGCGCGCGGACGCCGGCATCGCCCGGGACCGACGTGAGCTGGCGAGAGATAAATCCGGTCCCGTTCCACATGCTGAGCCGCGCATTCTCGCCTCCCGCCCAGAGGGTTCCATCGCCGGTTTCGCAGGCGGCCCGGACATTGTTCGAGCCGAGCCCTTGCCCGGTCCCGTACACCTGAACTGTGCCGCCGGTAGTTCTGGCCAAACCCTCGGGAGTGCATGCCCACAAGTCTCCGTTGCGAGTGGAAACGAGACATTGAACAGTGTCCGACGGCAGGCCGTTCTTCGTGGAATAGGTCGTGACTCGATCATTCTCCAGCCGGATGAGACCGGCATCATTGGTGCCGACCCACAGCGTGTGGTTTGAATCTTCGAGAATTTCGCGAACCCAGATGTTGGCAGGTGCGTTTCGATAGACGTTTTCGACGGAGGTAAAGCGCACACCGTCAAAGCGCACCAGACCGCTCTGCGTGCCCAGCCAGAGATATCCGTCCTGCGTTTGCCAAATTGCGGAAATGGTGGCCTGCGGCAGCCCCTGCTGCATCTGCCAGATGCGATGCACATATTGGGTAAGGGTCCGGTTGGGATCGAGGCCGAAAGCGGTCTCGAGGGAAAGCACCATCAGCAGGAGCAATCCGCGATTCATCTACACCTTATTTTCGCCCAATTGGCGACGCAGTTTTGAGCTTTCTTTTCTCCATTGAGCGCGGCCCGTGCCAGTCGCTCAGAATCCGACGCCGAAGCCCGCAGAGATCTCGGTCTGACGCAGGACTCCGCTCGCCAGCGCCAAGCCGAAAGGCTTCCCGGTGATGTACTGGCGGACATCGAAGCGAATCCCGAAGAACGAGCCGACTCGAACCTTCACGCCGGCGCCGTAATTGAAGCCTGGCTTCGTCGAGCCGCCGCCTGAAGTGGCCGACGATCCCGGCGGCACGAAATTGCTGAAATGGAATCCGGCTGTGCCGAAAGGACGGAACCGCGAGCCCTCTGACGTTCCGTAGAGCAGAAAATTATAGCCGCCCTGGTGGTACGCCATGCCGAGCTCAGTGCCCCCCTGATCGTTGAATTTAAGGTGAGTGCGATTATATCCGTACTGCAATTCGTGTCCGAAGCGCCTCCCTTGATTGAACCCGAAACGGAATCCGAAGCGGAAACCGTCCGTAAGCGCGATATCGTTGCTCGCCCCGCCGACTAATTGGTCCGTGCCGAGCCCGGGATTGGACAGCAGGCTTTGACCTGCGACGAACCACAACTCACCTGTCTGCGCCAGGGCCACATTTGCGAAGGCCAAGGCCAGAACAACAATAAGTTTTCTCATGTTTCCTCAGATGCATACGACGGAGCAGCCGTTACATTGTTGACAATTACGACGTGAATCTCCCCGGGCCCGTGCACTCCTCGCACCAGGCGCATTTCGATATCGGCGGTCCGGCTGGGACCTGTGATCAGGACCACCGCGCTCGATTGCGCGGCAGGTTGCCGGCAGACGTCCAGGAATTCGTCGAGATTCTCCAGGATTTTCGACCGTTCGATTACGGCGATGTGGCATGGAGGCAAGAGCGAGACCATCCGCGAGTCGCGCAAGCCGGCCGAGACGACCAGCGTGCCGGTTTCGGCGAGCGCGTATTCGGCCGAGGTGATCGAGGCGTCGGCTGCGGCGCAAGCCTGGCGTGAGTGTTCGGTGGTAACGGACGGCAGGGAATCGATGCCGCACGCCTCAAGGATCGGCGCCTGCGAAGCGATGGCCCGGCGGCCCGCGAGCGCGGATTCCACGTAGGCCCCTGCTTCGCCAGGCGTGTTCACAATCGCGACTTTTCCGCCCAGCGCCTCGAGCGCGGACCTGAATTTTTCAGCGCGGTCTGGCGGAGGCGATGACGCAAAGCGCAAAAGCACTGGCGGCGGCTCAGGGACGGGATCAGCGGCTCCACGGCCGAGCGCCGCACGAACGCGAGACAAGATGAATTCACGTGAATTCACTTCCGGCGCTCCCTCCACAACTGGCGAAAGCTGCGCCTGGCCAGGGGCGGCAGATCACGCTGGCTCAGCCAAGCCTTCAGCGGTCCGGCCCGGGGCAACCGGGATGCGGCCGCCGCGGCCACAGGGGCGACGCGCTCGTAAATCCGCGGATGGCGCATCAGCCAGGCCCACATCCGGAATGCCAGCTTTTCCACCATTCCGCCTTTCTGGATGCCGGCCTCGGTGATCTCCGCGCGCAGTGCGAGCAAGATTTTCGGAATCTCGATCTTTACCGGGCAAACTTCGGCGCATGCGCCGCAGAGGCTCGATGCGAAGGGCAGCCAGGGGTCCTGATGCACGCCCATGAATTGCGGCGTGAGGATCTTTCCAATCGGGCCCGAATAGACCCACGGATACGAATAGCCCCCGATCTTGCGGTACACCGGACAATTGTTAAGACATGCGCCACAGCGGATGCAGTAGAGGGACTGGCGCTTCTCGGCGTCAGCGAGGACCTTCGTGCGGCCATTGTCGAGCAACACGAGATAAAACTCCTCGGGGCCGTCCAGCTCGCCCTCCCGCCGTGGTCCGGAGAGAAACGAGGTGTAGACGCTGAGCGGCTGTCCCGTTGCGCTGCGGCCGAGCAGGTTGAGGAATACGCCGAGATCCTGCGCGCGTGGGATCACTTTTTCAATACCCGATACTGCCACGTGAATCCGCGGCGCGGAGCATGACAGCCGGGCGTTCCCCTCGTTCTCGACCAGCACCACCATACCCGAATCCGCCACCAGGAAATTCGCACCGGTGATCCCGATTCCGGCCTCCAGAAATTTTTCGCGCAGCGCCGCGCGGGCGATGGCGGTCAGGCGTTCCGGTGTTGTCTCGTGGGCTGCGTGGAGGCGGCGCTCGAAGAGATGCGCGATGTCTTCCCGCGTCTTGTGCAACGCCGGCGCGATGATATGGAACGGTTTCTCGCCCGCCAGTTGCAGGATGTATTCGCCGAGATCGGTCTCGACGGCTTCGATCCCATCCTGCGCCAGATGCTCGTTGAGATGGATTTCCTCCGTGGTCATCGATTTGGATTTGACGATGAGGTTCGTGGCGCGCTCGCGGGCGAGATTGCGGATGAAAGCGCGCGCCTCTTGCCCGTCCCTTGCCCAGATGACCCTGCCGCCCCGCGCTTCGACGTTTCGCTCCAGCTCTTGAAGATAGAAATCGAGATGATTGAGCGTGTGCTTCTTGATCTCGTGTGCGTGCTGGCGCAGTTCCTGATAATCCGGGAAAGCTTCAGTCGAGACTGTCCGGCGGCGCCCGTCCGCCAGCCGGCCGGTAGCGGAATAAATGGCAAGCTGCAGCTTCGGATCGCCCAGCGCGTTTGCGATCTTGTGCTGATAGGGCTCCGCCATATCGTTCTTTAACGCGAGTCAAGCACTTCGGCCAAATGCATGGTACGCACGCCCGTGCCGGCGCGGCTGAGCACTCCCTGAATTTGCATCAGGCAGCTCGAGTCAGTGGAGACGACGATCTCCGCTCCGCTGCGAAGAATGGAATCGATCTTGGTGCGTGCCATCCCGCCGGAAACCTCGGGGAACTTCACGGAGAACGTCCCACCGAAGCCGCAGCACTCCTCGGCGGCGTCCATTTCGGCCAGGCGCAGCCCGCGTACGTGTTCGAGCAGGCGCCGGGGAGCCTCTTTCGTCCGCATTTCGCGGAGGGCGTGACAACCGTCGTGATAGGTGGCCACGCGCTCCAGGCGTGCGCCGACGTCCTCAACGTGCAGCACATCCACCAGAAAACGCGAGAATTCCCAGACGCGAGAGGCCAGACCGGCGATGCGGGTGTCGCCGGCGTCGAACAGCTCCGCGTAGTGGTGTGCAATCATCGACGCGCAGGAACCCGAAGGCACGACGATGTAATCCGCGTCTTCGAATACCTGGAGGAAATATTCCGCGACTGTGCGGGCCTCCCGTCGATAACCGCTGTTAAATGCGGGCTGGCCACAGCAGGTTTGGGCCTCGCGGAACTCGATCTCGCATCCGGCACGATCGAGCACGCCGGCCATGGCCAGACCCACCTGCGGGAAGACCTGGTCCACGATGCAGGTGACGAAGAGTGAGACACGAGGCATCCGAAGCAACCTGGTCTACGGCTGCTTCACCGGTGGATCGGTGGGGCGGCGCAGTGTCGGCGCCTTCTTCTTCTGTGCTGTGTTCTTCTTCTCCGCAGCCTTCTTTTCGTCGAGCTCTTTCGGGGTCATGGCGGCCTCGCGCTCGGTTTTCTGCTTTTGCTCCTTGAGGGCAACTTCCCCGGCGCGCTGCTTCAGATCCTCCTGCGAGAGGTCGGCGCTATCGGAGGTGGTCTCGATGGCTTGGCGGAGAACGAACTCGTAGCGCGCCAGGTCTTTGGGTTTGGCTTCGTCGATCATCTGCAAGCGCGACAGCATTTCTTTTTCCGCCTGGGCCACGAGGGCCATCCCAGAATCGATATTGAGCTTGCGGCGCAGGGCATCATCGGCGACGGTGTCGATGGCCTCGATAATCCTCGCGTAATCGTCCAGCAAATCGTGGATCATCGCGCTCCGGCCGGCCTTGTCCTTGGCGAGGAGCTGCTGGACCTGATCCAGCCGCTGCCTGGCGAAGTGCAGATACAGCTTCATGCGCTCATTCGGTTCCTGCACCTCGCGCACCTGGTCCGCTTCGTCCGTGGTGAGGAAGTCTCGCTGCTGCGCTTGCGCTGCCACAAGCGGCGCCGTACAGAGGGTCAAGATCGCTGCTCCGAAAAATCGCATGTGGACCTCCCTATTTCCTTATCTCTTTTTCTTACTCATGATGCGCTTGAGAAGATCGTCATGGACCTGGGCCACGCGGTCGCGCACCTTATCCACCAGCCCACGGTCATCGAAGTTGAAAGTCTGCCGCAATCCATCCAGGC
This sequence comes from Acidobacteriota bacterium, assembly GCA_003223065.1. Lineage (GTDB taxonomy): Bacteria > Acidobacteriota > Terriglobia > Bryobacterales > Bryobacteraceae > Palsa-187. Next base: position 17,778 of record QHXU01000150.1, read on the forward strand.
GCCGCATGAGCTCGCGGGTCTTGAGCTCGGCGTGCTTGAACTTCGAGCTGCGGCGCGCGTCCTTGCCCGTCTCGACGAGGGACTGATATGCGAGATCGACCGACTCTCCGACTTCATCGAGTTCGGCCTGCGTTTTGGCGGCATCCCCGGCGGTGTATGCGTCGCGCGCGGCGTCGAGAGCTGAGTTGGCGTTGTCGAGCGCGCGGTCGCTGCGGCGTTCGAGATTCGGATCCGTTTTGATGGAGCTGAGATCCAACGCCAGGAAAAGGATGAGCAGCCACTGCATGTTTACCTCTTGCTCAGCTCCTTTTCGATGATGCGAGCGCGCTGCCGCGCCTTGAATTCTTCATCGGGACTCTTGCCGTTGCTGATTTCCAGAAACTTATTGTAGGCCTCCAGGGCGGGTTTGAGTTGACGCATATGGTCAAATGCGATAGCCCGGAAATAATAATGCGCGCTGGTTTCAGCCCCCAGCGCGCGCACGCGATCGAGAGCAGCGATGGCCTGCGGGTATTGCTCGGTGACGATCAGAACACTAGCCAGCTCGTTCCAAGGCTCGGCAGCGTCTGGCTTGAGTTTCGCGGCGGCCAGGAACTGCGAAGCCGCTTCGCCGAACTTGTGCTGATCGCGGAGAAGGCGGCCATAGAACAGGCGCAATTCGTAATCGCCGGGCTCAGCGAGGATGGCCTGAGCAACCAGCGGCACGGCTTTGTCCGGCTGCTTGCTCTTTACATAGGCCTGGGCCAGCGCAACCCGATTGGCTGAGGTAGGTGACTTCGCCACCGCTGCCTCCAGCGCGGGGATTGCGTCCGCAGCGTGGCCGGTTTCGGTCAGCAGGGCGCCCATGCGCTCTTGTGCGCCGGGATTCTCAGGAAAATCGCGATAAATCGCGATGGCCGCGGCGGGCTGGTGATCGGCTTCATAGAGCGATGCCAGTTCGAGCAGCGTGTCTTTGTACGCCGGATCGAGTTCGGCGGCCTTTCGGAAATGCGGTTCGGCGTCCGCGAGCCGCTTCTGGCGGGCGAACGCGCGTCCGAGCCCGGCTTCGGCTGCGGCCGAGCCGGCGTTGAGCGAAATTGCGTTGGTGTACGCCGCCGCTGCTTCGGCAAACTCCGATTTTTCGAACAGCGCTTGCGCAAGATACAAGGCAGGGCGGAATTCTTTGGATTTTTGTTCAACGGCGCTCTTCAGGTAAGGAATCGCGGCGCTGGCGTCCTTCGAGCGGAGCAAGGAAATGCCCAGGTTCAGTTCCGCCTCATAGAGGCCGGGCTTCAGCTCGAGAACCGTTTTATATTCGGGAATCGCATTAGCATCCTTGCCGAGCAGGCTGTAAGCGAGTGCGAGATGGAAGTGCGCGCCATAATCCTTCGGGTCGGCGGCAACAGCCTTGGTGAATAACTCGACTGCCTCGTCGTACTTCTGCGCGTCAAGCGCCTTGATTCCGTCGGCTTGGAAATCGGCCGACTGCGCCAGCAACGCGACCAGCACGATCCACATACTCTTATCTTGATTCTAGCAATCAGCTATTTCGTCAAATACACTGTGAATTTGGTGGCATCGCGGAAGCCCATGCGCCGATAGAGGGAATAGCCGATTTCCGTAGACTGGAGGATCAGCGGCCCGGGGCGCTGTTGCATTTCCGCTACGGCCGCGCGCAACAGTCCTTCGCCATAACCCTGGCGGCGATACGCGGGGAGCGTGCCGAGCGAGTACACGCCCAACGCGCCCGCCGCGGCTACCAACGCCACGATCGCCACCGGGCGGCCGTCCACCAGGCCGACAAAGCCCTGGTAGTCGCCTTTCCACGCGCGCTCCGGCGTGTATACAGCGTATGCCACCGTATACGGGATCTCGAATGCGACGGTGGTAATCTCGGCGAAAGCCTTGCGTGTCGCTTCATCCGCCACACGCCGGCATTCGATAGCCGGCAAAGGCCGCACGCTCGGCAGCAAGGCCGGCGCAAACATTCCGGGAGGATGGGAGATCGCGCGCAGTCCAAAATCGAAGAACGCCTGGCGAGCCCGGCGGCGCACCGGCGGATCAAGCAAGTCCTCGCAGAGCCAGAACGACCAGCGGAGAGTGCGTGTCTTGAAGTAGCGCGCGGCCGCGGCGAGGCGCGCTTCGAGTGAGCCGTTGTCACTGGTAATGCCGCGGGTCAGCAGCGCGATGTTGAACACGCCGTATTCAAGGCCGGAGAACATCGCGATCGCGCCTTCGAGCGAACGCACCTCGCCCGAACCGGTCGCCTGCCCGAAGAAGCGCATCGCGGAGCGCAGGTTTTCTTCGATGATCTGAAACTCGCTCATGGTCAAAGCAACGTCACGGGGTCGACATCGATCACCAGTGACGCGGGGTTCCATTTCTCGGCCGAGACGAATTGCCGCAACTCGCACAGGACCTCGCCCAGCCGCTGGCGGTTCGCCGTCTTGAGGACCATCTGATAACGATACTCGTTCTTGAGTCGCGCCACCGCAGCCGCGGCAGGACCGAGCACTTTCACGCCTTCCGGCGCGGGCATGAACAGCCGGCCAAGCGCGGCGCTTCGCGCCAGGGCTTCCTCTTCGCGCGCTCCCCGCACCAGCACGTTCGCGAGCGCGCCGAAAGGAGGATAGTACAACTGGCGGCGGAATTCGATCTCCTTTGCATAGAATTTTTCGTAATCCTGAGCTGCGGCGCAACGCACCGCATAATGCTCAGGATTGATGGTCTGGATGAGCACGATACCGGGTGTCTGGCCCCGGCCGGCGCGGCCCGCGGCTTGCGTCAGGAGCTGAAAGGTCCGTTCGGCCGCACGGAAGTCGGGCAAGCCAAGCCCGATATCTGCGTTGACGACGCCCACCAGCGTGACGTTTGGGATGTCGTGGCCCTTGGCGATCATCTGCGTGCCGACCAGGACATCGTAGTCGCCTTCGCGGAAGCCGGAAAGGATGGTTTCGTAGTCGCGCTTGCCGCCGACGGTGTCGCGGTCGAGGCGCGCGATGCGAGCACGGGGGAAAGCTTGATGGAGCTCGTCTTCGACGCGCTCCGACCCGAGGCCGATGAATTGCATATACTCGCTCTCGCATTTCGGGCAGCGCTTGGGAACCGGCTCGGAATAGTTGCAGTAGTGGCAGAGCATGCGCCGGTCGCGCCGGTGATAGGTCAGCGTAACGGAGCACTGGACGCACTCGACGCGTTCGCCGCAGGCGCGGCAGGCGGCGAAGCTGGAAAATCCGCGGCGGTTGAGCAGCAGCATCGTCTGCTCGCCGTTTTCCAGGCGCTCCGTAACGGCGGCGATCAGCGCGCGCGAGAAAGTCGCGTTCTTGCGGGTGTCGAGGAATTCCTGGCGCATGTCGATCAACTCGACGCTGGGCAGAGGCCGGCGCTCGATGCGCTCGGGAAGACTGAGGCGCGTGTATTTGCCGCGTTCTACGTTGTACCGGCTCTCGAGGCTTGGGGTGGCGGAGCCAAGAACGACTACGGCGCCAGCGTCGCGCGCGCGTACGATCGCCACATCGCGGCCGTGATAGCGCGGCGTCTCCTGCTGCTTGTAGCTCTGATCGTGCTCTTCGTCCACGATGACCAGGCCGAGGCCGCGCACGGGCGCGAAGACGCCTGAACGGGTGGCCACCACAACGGCTGCCTCCCCCGAGCGGATGCGCCTCCATTCCTGCGCCCGCTCGGCATCGTGAAACGCCGAGTGCAGGATGGCCACGCGCTTTCCGAATCGATGATAGAACTGGCCGGCTACAGCGGGCGTGAGGCCGATCTCGGGGACCAGCATTAGCGCGCTCCGCCCAAGCGCGAGCGTCGCTTCGATGGCCTTCATGTAAACTTCGGTTTTGCCGGAGCCGGTGACGCCTTGCAACAGGAAGGTGTGAAACCGTTTGGATTCGAGGGCCATGGCGATCTGTTGGAATGCGTCCTGCTGATGGCGGTTCAGCGTATGCGGGGGCCGGAGGGGAGCGGCGCCGGTCCCCACCGGCTCGAGCGTTAGTTTCAGCAGATCGCGGCGGGCGAGCGCGCGGGCCGCGGTGCCGGCCTTCGGGACGGACGATTCCAGCTCGGCCAGGTTGTGCGTGCCAGGATGGAGTTCCAGGTACGAAATCAGCTCGCGTTCGGACTTGACCAGCTTGAGATCGGCCGGACGCTGGAGAAATTCGACGCGGAGACGTGCGGCGGAGGCACGAAGCGGGTCGCGTTGGACGGCGGTGTCCTCGGCTTCGACGAATCCTTTCTTGTCCAGTGACCGCAACACCGCCGTGACGTTTGCAACCTTCTGTGCGAGATAGGATGCCGACCGCGGCCGTTCGTCGAGCAGCCGCAACACTCGGAGCGGCGCATCCTCGTCATCCCTTGCTCCGAAGTGCAACTGCCGCGCGGCGTCGCGCCCCGATGGGGTGAGTGAATAGATTTTGCCGCGGCGAAGCTCGCCGCCGAGCGGTGTCATCGCTCGCAGTGTTTCCCCGAGCGGCGCGCAATAGTAGGACGCGATCCAGCGGCCCAACTTCAGCAGATCCTCGTCGAGCACGGGCTCTTCATCCAGGAGCCGGAGGGCTTCGCGCGCGGCGGAAGCGGGCGGCTCGTCGTGGGTGCGCAGGACCACGCCGGTCAGCTTGCGCGTGCCGAAGGGGACCAGCAGGCGGCAGCCTGCCCGCACGCGATGACGCAGCGTCTCAGGCAGAACGTAGGTGAAAGGCTGATCTAACGGGACGGGCAGACTGACGTCGCAGTGCGTGGACATCGTGTTGGCGACTCGGATTCGTATTCGCGGGCGCTCACCGGCGGGCTTCCTTGAAAATCGCGAAGGCCGCGCCCTGAGGATCGGCGAGCACTGCGAACCTTCCCACGTTCTCCATGGTCGTCGGTGGCAAGTGGACCTTCGCTCCCATTTGCTTCGCCTTATCCGCTGTTGCGTCAACCTCCGAGACTATAAAGTAAGCCAGCCAGTGGGGAGGCATGTGGCCGTTATGCGCCGGTGGAATGCCGCCTATAAATTCCTCACCATTCATAATGTGCAGATAGCCGGACGGATCCTTCTCGCCTGTCACGAGCTTCCAACCGAACAGGCCTTCGTAAAACTGCTTTGCTCGGGCGGGATCGGGGGTGTTCAGATCCGCCCAGCAGAGCGTGCCATTTTCGCCAGTTATTCCTGTGCCCCTGTGTTTCTTCGCCTGCCATACAGCAAATACGGCGCCGGTCGGGTCCTGCAATACGGACATTCTTCCCACGTCGAAAACGTCGAAGGCGGGCGCGAGTACCTTCCCGCCAAGCTGTGAGACCCGGTTCGCGGCGTCGTCGGCATTCTCGACCGCGACGTAGACCAGCCAATGGGGCGGCACTCCTTGTGAACGCTGATCGGGGCGCAAGGTATAGGCTGCGCCTGCGTCGCGTCCCTGGAGCTGGAACATCGAGTAGGAATCGTTCGGCCCCATCGGGACGTCGTTCACGGTCCATCCAAACAAGGAGCTGTAGAAACTCTTTGCGGCGTTCTGGTCCGTCGTTGCGAGTTCGATCCAGCAGAACGAGCCGGAAGGGTGGCGGTCGATGACGGGCATGACCGGATTATACACTCCCCGGCTGCCCCCCACCCCTTCCCGCAGTTGTATAATCACCATCCGGGAGGATAGTTGTGAAAGTCGTCAAGAGTTGGATTGCCACCATCGGGTTACTGTCGTTTGCGGGATTGGCGTGGGCTGCACCGGACGAACTGGATGACGCTTACTCAAATTTGAAGGAAGCCACGACGAAAAAGGATCTCGAGCAGGTGCAGAAATGGTCGGCGGAGACGTCGAAGCTCGCGCGGGCATTCGTGGCCGCGCCGCAGCCTGCCGACGCCGACGCAAAAGCTTACAAGGAGCGCCTTGAATTTGCCAAAGAGGTGGACGCTTATTCGGAGTACTCGCTGGGGTTCATGGCGACCCAGGGCCTCGAGCCAGCAAAGGTGATCCACGTTGTGGACTCGCTGATTGCACAGAACCCGAAGAGCAAGTATCTTGATTTGTGCTCGGGCGTGTATATTGCCACGCTCGGCAAACAGGGCGGCTTGGCTAAGCAGTTGGAAGGCGCGGCAAAAATCGTTGCGGGAAGACCGGATCAGGAAGAAGCGCTGCTAACGCTGGTTGAGGGGTACGCCAACAAGAGCCCTGACCGGGCGCTTGGCTATGCCAACAAGTTAACGAGCGTGATGAAAGCAAAGCCGAAGCCGGAAGGTGTTCCGGAAGCCGATTGGGAACGCAAGAAGTCCATGATGCTCGGCCACGGTTACTATTACGCCGGTGTGATTGAGGGCGTCGATTGTGATCGCAACCTGAGGGCCGCGTTGCCGTTCATCAGTAAGGACCAGGCGCTCTTGGGTACTGCGTATTTCTACCTGGGCCTGTCGAACTATCAGCTCGGCAAGATGACCAACGACCGCACGAAGATACACGCGGCGCAGCAATACAGCGAGCAGTCCTCGAAGATCCCGGGACCGATGCAGCAGCAGGCGTTTCGGAACTCGATGGCGATGAAGCAGGAGCTCGGCGCGCCGGTAGTGCGGCGCTAAACGCGCTAAATCAGCATCACACAAAAAGCGCGCTGAAGGTGAGACAGTCTGTCTTCGCGTGACGGGACAAACTGTCGCGGGCGGCAACGGGTGCACAGGAAACGCCCGCGTTTTTCCCTTTCAAATTCAACACATGCAGTGTGGTCATCAGCTTGCTCCTCTAGCAGTCGTGAATACGCTGCGAGAAGTTGAAGCCATTTCAGGGACGGACCAATCCAGGCAGGGTCCGATATACTCCTTCGTGCCAGCACACGGTGCATCCAGAGCAGGTGCGGTTGCAGAGCATTTGAGCCGCACACTGGCGGAGGGCTTTGGACGCTCCGTGTTGCTGGCCAATTTTGCGCAGCGCGAAGGTGGGGTTCTTGAATCAGGCCGTCATAATGTACTCGATGCGCGCGAACTACATCCGAGCCAGATTGGGCCGGTGTTTGAAAACGCACGCGAACGTTATTCGGTTATTTGCGCCGATCTTTCCGGCGCTGAGGAAGCCCGTGAACTTGAGGTGCTGCGGGCGTCCGATGCCGTGTTTTTGGTGGGGAGCGCGGATTGGGCTTCGCTCGAGCTCACGCGCGAAAAGGCGGAGTGGCTGCGCTCCGCTGATTTGGGCGAGCGGTGCGGGCTGCTGCTCTGGCGCGCGAGTGACGGCGCAACAGCGAAACAGGCGGAGGAGTCTACGGGCTTGCCTGTTTGCAGCCTGGTGGATTGGGAAGAACACCTGGAGCGGCTGGCTCGATGGCTGGCCGCATCCGCTAGCAAGTAAGGACATTCATATACTTGACTCACAGCGTGCCGTCAATCCACACAGCGATCGAATACTCCGCAATCCTTGCATTATCTGCGTTGCTTTGCATGGCTGCCGCTTT
>QHXU01000150.1:25192-26102 GCA_003223065.1 Acidobacteriota bacterium
CGAGCCGAAATCCCTGCACCAATCGACATCGGGCACTTCTGGATTGTCCAGTTTGTCAACAGAAGCACGGTAGCTGCGGTCAGTCGTTGTATTCCACGCCGAAAACATCCTTCTAGATTTGGTTCCGGATAGAGTTCGGGGCAACCTCGGAATTGGGTGTGCTAAGTTAGAGCTCCTGGTCCCATGAATCGAAATCTGCTCTCGATGAGAATGAGTGTGGCATTTGGATGTCTGCTGGCACTCTATTCAGTCGCGGTGCTCATGTCCACATTCTCGGAAGCGGCTGCAAGAGTGCTCAAAGCGAAGGCCTCTTGGCTCCTGGACGATGAGGAATCACAACTTCGGCGGGCGTACGAGCAGGCGGGGGAAGGGAATTCGGCGAAGGAAGCAATCAACAGGTTCAGTGCGTTGCTGACGCGGAACCCCGCCTCACCCTATCGGTGGTGCGATCTTGGCGAGGCACTGTTGGAATCCGGCGAGGTCGAACAGGCGCGATATTGTTTTTCCCGCGCCTATGAGTTCGGCCCACATGTCGTGCCGGTGCTCATGCGGATCGCGAACTTTCACTTCCGCTTGGGCGAGAAGACCCAAATGTTTGAGGCTATGGCCCAGGTCCTGGCCCAGGTCCCCGACTACGATGCGGTCATCTTCAGCTACTACGATCGCATGGGCGTGGACATTCGAGACATTCTGGATCACGGTCTGCCGGTAGACCGCCGCGCTGCCCAGTCGTATTTCCGATATATGCTTCAGCCCGATCGTCTGCCGGACGCCGATAAAGTGTGGCACTGGATGGCATCCCACTCTTTCGCGGATCAACGTCTGGCTTGTGATTATGCCGATTTTCTGCTGAACAACCGCGCGTATGAGAAGGCTGCACGCACCTGGGCTGAATTTCAGGGGCCGCGAA
>QHXU01000150.1:26298-26680 GCA_003223065.1 Acidobacteriota bacterium
TTTCAGCCACGTTTCGCAGACGGCGTATGTCAAACCCGGCCTGGCTCATTTTAAGGTTTTCATGAAGGCCGCCGAGCTCTCGACCGATCAGGGCGTTGGCTTTCATATCTTCGATGCCGAATCACCAGCGCGCTTGGATATATTCACCGAGCCGCTTACAGGTACCTCGGACTGGCGTAAGATTGAAACCGCCTTCGTCATCCCCCGGGACACCAGGGGACTTACGATTCAAGTCGTGCGCCGGCCTTCGCTTAAGTTTGATTACAAAATACGAGGCACGGTGTGGATCGACGCAGTCAGCTTGCAACTCGATCCGCGGCCCTGAAACGGCTTAATACGTAAGATGGACTAAGCATGCGCTCATAACGCTCCTTTGCGCGGG
>QHXU01000256.1:0-4330 GCA_003223065.1 Acidobacteriota bacterium
TGAGAGGGAGCGAAAGTGTGCGGTGCCGATGGTGAACGCCAGAATCGGCGTTTCGGGTGGATTGTCGCGGCGAGTGCTGGCGACGCTCTTATTGTACTGGTTGTACTCGGGCGGGCCGCTCCTAGAGCCGACGACTTGTTCTCTTGTCCGCAATGTTTTCGAATCGGCTATTTGCTGGCTTTTTTCGCTTGAATCTTCTCCGCCGCCAGCTTCTCTGCGGTTGCCAGAGCATCGGCCGCCGGCACCTTGACGTCCGGCTCCACGCCGGTTCCTTCCCAGTTCGTCTTCGTCATCGGATCGAGCGATTTTGCAAATGGGACGCCGACCATGAAGTAGTCGGCAACCCTGTGCCCCGACACCGGATGGGCGCCGCCGCCAGTCGTCTCACCGACGATCATGGCACGCTTCTGATTCTTCAGATCAAAGGCGAACTCCTCGGCGCCGGAGAACGTCCGCTTCGACGTCAGCACAAACACCGGCTGCTTCGTCAGCCTCGGTCCCGGCAAGTACGACAGCGTCCAGTTCTGCGTCGTCGTGTCGTCCTTGCGGTTATATATGTCGATCAGGTGCGTCGGCTTGTCGAACAGGTAGCTCGCGATCAGCGTGACCATTGCCGGTTGGCCGCCACCGTTCTGGCGCAGATCGAAGATGATCGCATCGGTGTGCGCCACAAAGCCCATCGCCGCAACTACTGTCGGCCCACAGAATGATGCATCCATAAACCCGTTGAACTTTACGTAGCCGATGTTATTCGGCAGGATCTCAACCTTGTCGAACGCGCAATTGTTGTGTTCCATCTGGCGGTGAAATCGCGCCTCGTCTTCTGGGGAAGGCTCGGTCCGCGGCGGCATTTTGAAGGGACTGAAGTCCACACGCAGATGCTTGTCGTGGCTCACATCCTGCAGGTCTTTGGTCAGTCGCGCCGCAAACGCATCCCCGTCCGATCCCCGTCCGAGATCGCATCATAGTCGCCCTTGTTCTCGTGCATTTTCAGCGCATCGGCCATCTGCTGCGCTTTTGCGGGTTCCACGTAGTACTCCTTCAGATCGCTATCCACGCCGTCGATCACCTTCTTCCGCTCGGCGGCATCCATCGTCACATTCTCGACCACCGCTCCTGGAGGAAGGGCGCGCAGCCCAAAGGTCCCTACCGTCGGTGGCTGGCCATCCTTCACCAGCAGGTTTCCGAGCGCTGTGGTGGGTCCGCCTTTCTCTTTCACACGAAAGCGAATATGCAGCGGGTCGCTGCTCTCGATCGACAGCAGCTCGAATCCGCCCGTTTGGTTGCGGAATGAGATCATCCCATCGACGGACTGCGACTGGTCCACGGTTTTAACATACGTCTCGATCCTGGCGCGGTCGCCGCTATTGAAGGCATCCAGCCATGCCTGGAGCGTGTGTCCGGCAGGAGTATCGGGAACGGTCACCTGAGCCAGTCCGTAGCCACCTGCCACGAGCAGCAAGGCGGACAATATGCGAAGCATTTTGGGGATCATGTGATCTTGGACCTCTCGCTTTAATGTACTGAACATTTCGTCAGACCGCGTGCGTTAAAGACTTGGCGTTCGCCAGCCAGACCATAAGTCCTGACAAACGCAGTCGATTTGTCCTAGGGCCGCGTTGAGTCCGCGGTGCCACGGTTGTAGACTGCGGACATGAGGTACGCGTTTGTCATCGCTGTGTTCTCTCTGGCGCGGTTCGCGGCGCTCGCCCAAGTAACGCCCACCACGACGTTGTCCGGAACCGTCGTGGATGCCACCGGGGCTTCGGTTCCGTCCGCGGCAATCGAGTTGACCAACACGGATACGCACTTCACGAAACGAACTGAGACCGACACACAGGGCCGATTTCTGTTCAACCTTGTGCCGCCGGGCGCATACGATCTCACGGTGACCGCCAAGGGGTTTTCCACCTATAACCAGCGCGGCATCACCCTGGATGTGAACGTTCCGGCGAGCGTGCGCGTGACGCTCGCGGTCAGCGGGACCACCGAGCAGGTCACGGTTCACGCCAACGCGCCGATGATCGACACCGAATCCGGCACCCTGCGCCAGGTCGTATCTCAAAAATACATTCAGGATCTTCCGCTGAACGGCCGGAACGCGGCGGCGCTCGTCTACATGGCGCCCGGCACCGTGACAGGCAAAGGGCAGGACACGGCGACTTACGCCAGCACCAGCGACACGATTGCGGTTTCGGTGAACGGGACCTACGGCGACCAGGTGAGTTACAAGCTGGACGGCGCCACGCACCAGGACAGCATCACGAATCTGAACGCGGCGTTTCCGAATCCTGACGCCCTGGCCGAATTCAGCGTGGAAACGAACAATTTCGACGCGCGCTACGGCGGCGCGGGCGGCGCTGTCGTGAACATCGTGACCAAGTCCGGCTCGAATACGATGCATGGCTCGCTGTTCGAATACCTCAGGAATGGCGATCTCAACGCGCGCAACTTCTTCGCTCCCCAGCAGGACGCCCTCAAACGCAACCAGTTCGGAGGCTCCGTGGGCGGGCCGGTCCTGCGGGACAAGCTGTTCTACTTCGGCTCCTATCAAGGAACCACCATCAACAACACCACTTTCGGAAATACCGCATTCGTTCCCACGGCCGCACAGAGGCAAGGCGACTTCAGCGGAATGAAGCCGATAACCAATCCCGCGACGGGCAAGCAGTTTGACGGAAATCAAATTCCTTCCAGCCTGATTTCTCCGGTAAGCGCCGCGATTCTTCAGAAAGTGCCGGCGAGCACGGACCCGGCCGGCAAGCTGCTCTACGCCGTGCCTGGCGCCAGCCGCAATCACCAGGGACTGGTGAAGGCCGATTACAACGCGGGCGCCCACCAGATCTCCGGAAGCGCCTTCTACATTCACTACACCGATCCGGGCTGGAACGGCGGAGGCACGCTGCTGAACTACAAAATCGGACAACTACAGACGACCAAGGAATTCAAGCTCAGCGATACTTACACGATTACGCCGCACCTGATCAATTCTTTGACGGCCAGCGGCCTGATTCTGGATTCGATTCAAACGCGGACGGCGCCATTCTCGATCTTCGACTTTGGAGACATCAAGGTGACCAAGCCGGATCCGCGGTTCCAGGAAACAGGGATCACGGTGACCGGGTACTCCGGGTGGGGTTCGGGCGGAGCGCAGCCGCCGGGCGAGTGGATCCGCGATAACTTCGAGATCACCGACATGCTGACTTGGGTGCGCGGCAGCCATTCCATGCACATGGGCGCAGAGATCACACCTTACGTACGCTTCGATTCGTCCACCGGCTTTCAGGAGGAACCGGTTTTTAACTTCAACGGAACGTTCACGGGCAATGCTCTCGCCGATTTTATGGTCGGCAAGATCAATACCGTCACGCAAACCGCCGGCAAGGCGAAGTTCACGCGCGGCAACCAGGTGAGCGCGTTCTTCCAGGACAATTGGCGCGTCACATCGCGATTTGCCGTCGACCTCGGGCTCCGCTGGGACCCGTTCCGCCCCTACTCCGACCCTGTCGCCCAGCAAGTGGGCGGCTATATACCCGGATTTCGTTCGCAGCGGTTCCCGAACGCCCCCGTGGGGCTGGCCTTTGCGGGTGATCCCGGATTTCCTTCGGCCGGAATGAATTCCAGTCTTTCGAATTTCGCTCCTCGCGTCGGATTCTCCTGGACCGCGATTCAAGGGTCCCATTCGACCACCGTTCGAGGAGGCTGGGGGCGCTTCTACATCCTGCCGTTTGTGCGCCTCTATAACAACTTTGTGCAGAACGCGCCGTTCAGCCCGTCTGTCACTCTGTTCGGCGCGGACTTGAGCGATCCGTACGGATCGACCGGCGTCACCAATCCCTTCCCTCCTTTTGCGCCCGTACATCCTAACGCCGGCACGCAGTTTGTCCTGCCGATTCAATATCAGTATTTCAATCCGAACTGGTATCTCGGCCACGTGAATGCGTGGAACTTCACCATCGAGCAGCAATTGCGGCCGAACCTGGTGGTGCGGCTCGCCTACGTCGGCACGCAAGGCCGCGACTTGCAGTATTTCGAAGAGCAGAACGCGGCGGTCTACGGCGCCGGCGCCACGGTCAGCAACACCAATGCGCGGCGGCCGCTCGCGCCGAATTACGCATCGCTGATCGCGATGACGAACGGCGGGCTGTCTAACTACGAGGCCTTGCAGGTTACGCTCGAAAAGCGGCTGAGCCGCCAATTCGCGTTCGTTACCAGTTACAGCTTCTCCAAGTCGCTGGACAACCAGTCGGTGGACAATCAGTTCACGCTGTCGAATCCCAATCCGCTCAACCGGAGCTTCAATTACGCGCTGTCCGATTTCGACACGCCG
>QHXU01000256.1:4338-11377 GCA_003223065.1 Acidobacteriota bacterium
GTGGGGACTGTGGGACCTGCCGCGTTTGTCATCCTCGCCGTGGCTGATCAAGGGTCCGTTCGGAGGCTGGGAAATCGCGGGAATCTGGGCTTGGCGAACCGGTACTCCGTTCTCGGTCACATCCGGGCAGGATCGCTCGCTGAGCGGAGTAGGGCTTGACCGCGCGGACTTGAGCGGGAACCCATCTTTAAGCGGAGACCGATCGCGCAACCAGGTCATCAGTCAGTACTTCAACGTGAACGCATTTGCGTTGAACGCCCCGGGAACTTTTGGAACGGCTCCACGCAACCTGCTGCGCAACCCGGCATTTTTCAATTTGGACCTGACGCTCCAGAAAGCTTTTCCGATCGTCGAGCTCCGGCGGCTTCAACTGAGGGCTGACTTCTTCAACTTGTTCAACAACGTCCACCTGAATCCTCCGGGTTCAAACCTGAGCAGCACGAACACCTTCGGCAAGATCACCTCGGCCGGCGATCCGCGGATCATTCAGCTGGCGCTGCGATTCGAGTTTTGAGGCCGAGGCGTTTTAAAACGTGAAGCGTAAGGAACCCTGCATCACGCGAGGCGCGCGAGTCGTGGTCACCTGCCCGAACAGCGGATTCACCTGGGTGCCGGCCGGATCGAACCGCGCTGTTGTGTTCAAGCCCGAATACTGGGTGTGGTTGAAGGCGTTGTACGCTTCCCAGCGGAATTGGAAAAAGCGCTTCTCGCCGCTCACCGGGAAACTCTTTGAGAGCGCGAGATCCCAATTGTTGACGCCGGGATTCCGGACGCTGGTTTTGCCCGCGTTGCCGGGATCTCCCTTGCCCGGCCGCGCGAAAGCCGCCGGGTTGAACCAATGGTAAAAGGTCGACGAGCCGGCGTTCGCATCGCCAACAATGTTCACCCGTTGACCGTCGCCGCCGCCGGTGAGATCGGCGCCGTCGGTGGTGGTGAAGCCGATAGGCATGGGCGTGCCGCTGACGAATTGGGCAATGCCGCTCAACTGCCAGTCGTCGAGCAAGTGGTGAACCACCGGGTTCGGCAACAGACGGCTTACGTTCGGCGCCTGGTAGGTGAAATTGACCACCACGTTGTGCGTCTGGTCGGAGCCGTCCAGGCCGTAGATCCATGAGCGCAGCGGCCGGTAGACCGGGATGTTCGTCGTACAGCTCGTGCAACTGATCGCAGCGTAGTCCAAGTACTTCGAGTACGTATACGCGAGGCCAAGTTGCAGGCCCTTGGCGAAGCGCCGGTTCAGCGATAACAGCAGAGCATGGTAGTTCGAGCTGTAAGCGTTATCGGTCAACGTGATGTTGTTGTAGCCGGGGAACGGCCGGAAAAAGTTGTCGATCAGCGGCTTGCCCGGGCTGGTTGGGTCCTGGTTCTGCGCGAGGAAACGGGCGCCGTAAGGAACGGTGTTCAGCGCCAGGGTCTGAGGCATGTGGCGGGCGAAAACGCCGAGATAAGAGACATCCAGCAAGGTCGAGAATCCGAGGTCCTGCTGGACTCCGAACGTGATGTTGTAATTGTTCGGCGTCTTGTTCTGACGGTTGTAAGCATTGGTATCGCTCGGCGCGAGCACGCCGGTGCTCTGCAGAAATGAGTTCAAGTTTCCGTAAAAAGTGATCGGCGTGAAAATCGCCGGAGGATTCTCCGTGGTTTGGCTCCATTTGGTAAGGCGCATGTTATAGAGAATCGAGGCGCCTGCCCGAATGGCCGTCTTGCCTTTGCCGAATGGGTCGTAGGCAAACCCGAAGCGCGGACCGTACAAGACCGGCTGCTGGTCGACAAAGCCCCGCGGATAATTCTTGTCTCCCGACAAAACTCCGCCGGGCGCTGGATTTCCAGTGCCGGGAACGAACGCGCCGATGTAGGCAGCCGGAAGGAACTGGCCGGTTACCGGGTCCTTCGCGCTTCTGACGTTGTTCGGACCGATTGCAGGTTGATAGAACAGCGGCACCTGGCTGGTTTTGTACAGATCGAGAGTGAGCACCGATTGCTGCCCGTCGTAACGCGGATACATCTGGTTGTACCAACTGAAGCGCATGCCGTAATCGAGCGTCAGCCTGCGATTGACTTTCCAGGTGTCCTGAGCGAACCACTCCGCGATGCTTTCCCGCTCGTTGGCGCCGAAGCGTGCGTTCGATTCCGTATAGGAATCGAAAATTCCAAACGCCGCGTTCGCGAACGCGAAATTGGTGTCGAAGGGATTGTTGGTGTCTTTCTGGAAGTTGAAGGTCCCGTCAAACTTGCTTCGCTCGCCTTCGTACTCTCTCAGCCGGTATACTGCGACGCCCAGTTTGAAGGTGTGGGCGGCGCGCGTGATAGTCACGTTGTCGTTAAAGCTGAACGTAAAATCTGTCCCGCCTGTAAGGAACCGGTCATCGAAAGTAACGTCCGGCGAATTGGGGAGAGACGTGCCGAACGAGAAGCGCGGAATAATGCCCTGCGGATTCGACTGCGGATACCACTGTCCCGCAGTGAAGCCGACGGCGGACCTGAGGACCTTGTCCAGGTCGGCTTGTCCTCCAACCGGGTACCATGCTTCGTGGTTGTGCCGGATGCCGGCGGTCGCCTCCATCACGATCGTCGGCGTGAAAATGTGCGTCCAGCCTATGCTGAGTCCGGACTCGGTGAAGCAATAGCATTGCGCGAAGAACCCCGTGGGCTTGGCGCCCGCGGCAACGGCGTAACCGTTCTGCTGCGCCAGCCAGGTCTTGCCGCGCACAAAAAAACGGTCCTTATCCGACGGCACGATATCGAACTTGAACAGTTGGCTTCGCTTGGGAT
This sequence comes from Acidobacteriota bacterium, assembly GCA_003223065.1. Lineage (GTDB taxonomy): Bacteria > Acidobacteriota > Terriglobia > Bryobacterales > Bryobacteraceae > Palsa-187. Next base: position 7,111 of record QHXU01000256.1, read on the forward strand.
CGTTCAGGACTTCCTGGATCTGGTAATTGTAGTTGCCGCCGGTGATGGCTCGGCTTGTAAAGTTCGGGAGCGGCAACGTGTTGAGAAGGGCCACGGGATCGAGACGGCTCTTCTGGATGGCGTTTCCCGGGACGGGGGCTCTGGTGACCGGATCCGTGATGACAATCTGTTTTCCGTTCGTGTCGAGGGTCTGCGAAAAATCTCCGATGCGCTCGGACGCGGTGGGCATGGTGTATTGCGTGAGCGCGCCGGGAACGCGGATCGACCAATTTTCGAGGGCGTAAAAGCCGAACAACAGGTTTTTCTGGGTGTTGAATTTTCCGGGGATGTAGATGGGCCCGCCGAGCGTCGCGCCGAACGTGTTGTAGCGGTACTCGGGCCGCGGAACATTGGTGCGGTTGTTGAAGAAGTCGTTGGCGTTGAGATCCTCATTGCGCACGTACCAGTAGCCGCTGCCGTGGTAATCCTTGCCGCCGGACTTGGTCACCACTTCCACTACCGCTCCTCCGTTGCCTGCGTATTCCGCCTGGTAACTGTTGAGGATCACCTTGACCTCGCCGATGGCATCCAGGGTCGTGACGCTCGAAAACGTGGCGGGCGTTCCCAGATCGTTGCTCACGACTCCGTCCACAGCGAGGATATTGTTGCTGTTGGAAACACCGCCGATATTCGGCGTGGAAGTACCGAAGCTGCCGCCCACGGAATCCTGGTCGGCCTGATACTGCACGCCGGGAATGGTCCTCAAGAGCGAGACAACGTCACGCCCGCGCGCGGTCAGGTTACCGAGCTGGGAAGAGGTGAGCTGGGCGGAATGCTCCGCGCTGTCGGTTTGCACCATAGCGCCCTGGGCTTCGACGGTGACGGTGTCTGTTACGGCGCCGATTTGAAGCTGGATATCGCCTACCGCCACCCGCTCGTTGGCGCTCACCACCACGCCGGTTCGCTGGAACGTCTTGAATCCACCGTGCTCCACCCGGAGCGAGTAGGTGTCCGGGGGCACCGCCACGAAGTTAAACGCGCCGATTTCGTTGCTAGTAGTGGCTCGGCTGTCACCGGTCTTCTCGCTGGTTAATGTCACTTTGGCCGCCGGTACCACTTGGCCGGAAGGGTCCGTGACGGTTCCCACAACAGTGCCGGTAACGGTCATTTGTGCGAATGCCGCCGGACCGGATAGCAGCAGGAACAACAGGCGGCTCAGTGGGCTGGAATGTCTGGACTTGGACATCCCCTGATCCCCCTTTCAAGTTTACGTTAGCGGTAAAGTGCCTTTATAATACGGGCGGTTTCCCGGGAAGTCAAGGGGGGCGAATCCGCCCAAAAACCGTTTACGATCGTAAACCGTTGTACCCGTTCGTGAAATTCAGTACAAAGCGCGCAAAAATGTTGGTCTCACGGAAGCAGGTCAGTGGTATATTCCTTTCACGGGCAACACGCCCAACGCGAGCGGAGGAATCGCGATACTCATGCTACGTGAAAACCTGGAGAACGTGCGGCGCAAGATGGTCGCCCAAAAAAAGGAACTATTTGACGCCCTTCAAGTCGAGGGCCAACTCTTCGATGAATGGCAAAGGAGCAACGATGATGCCGCTGCCTTCCGGCGTTGGCGAGAGCAAAGAACCAAAGTCTCAAAATTGAGGTCCGTGTTCCAGCAGACGGTCGCAGACTTTGTGTTCGCCAAGAAAACGTCCAAAGGTGGCGGGATGTAGTAGAGGGAACTCGTTGCAGGCAAAGGGATTATCGCGCCAACTTTCCGGGGCAGGGCTGCATCAATGTGACCCTGAAAATGGCGGATCTTCCGGCCGGCCGCAGCGCAAATTAATGCGACAACTCGCTATGCAGTGGCCCGGGCACGCAATCGAGCCGTCTTGGACTCCCACTCTTTGCGTAGCTCCGCGCGGCGGTTTAGCACGTACGTTTTGGCCTCCTGGAAACTTGCAAAGAGGCGCTGGCCCTTCAATAGATTGCAGGGCCGGCAAGCAGCCACGAGGTTATGCGGATCCTTCTTGCCCTTGTGTGCCCGCGGGATGACGAAGTCCACTGACATCACCAGAGAGTTCTCGAAGTGGGCCGCGCCGTCCAGTCCGCAATACTGGCAACGAAATCCATCGCGCTGGAGAATGCGCTGCCCTTCTTCCCAGGTCAGCGGCTTCTCTATACCGGTCAGGCCGAAAAAGCCCATCCTTGGCATAAGGCACCTCCACTAATACTGGCTTCTGGGATCAGTATGCTCCTGCTCATCAGAAATTGGAAGCCGCAACTTGAGCGACGCAAATTTGTGATATACTCCCGGCCGGTAAGCCTGTGTCGACGAGTCTTTGACGACTCATCTCCTGAAGGCAACACACGAGAAGGAGGAGACCATGGACCCAAAACTGATTCGTCCCTGGAGTAGATTCTTGCAAGGTTCAAGCGGCTCGCCGTCCCGCGAGTCTGTCTTGTCGCGCCGCGGATTTCTGGGCACTGCCGGTACCGGGGCCGTGCTCGGCGCCGGATTGTCGACGCCAGCGTTCGCAGATAAAGACAAAGACAAAGACAAAGACAAAGATGACGGTAAGGGTAAAGGTAAAGGTGAGGAGGACGAGAATGAAGAGGAAGTCCGCTGCGCGGTCGCTCTGCCCATACCTCATCTGACCAATGGCGTTTTGCACGTCTATTTCCCTGGGCCAATTGACGGCTCAATCGTGGCGACAGATGGCACCGGCGCTCACCCCGAAGGCCGCGATCCCTCGACGGTCACGAACTTCAACGGGTTTGTGGGCCAAGCCGACCTCACTTTCAGCGGTACCGCGACAGACACCAATACCGGTGGTCAGGCCACGTATCAGTTCCACACGGACACGCGATTCATGAAGGGCGCGTTTATCGCTTCGGATCAGCGGAGATACGAGGGCGCCTTCGCGTTCATATGAATCGACAGCATTACAGCGAGCCCGTTGGGCCCGCATTCGTACGATCCTGGCATTTCCCCTTCGTTGCTTCTTTGGACGATCGAGATACCAGAGAATAGTGTAAGTATCGATTTGGATCACGGCGTGGCGACTCTTCGGTTGAAAGACATCTGTAGCGTATTCGACGCCTTTACGGTTCCGAACAGCTTCGACCCTGCCCACGCCCTGGGCTTTGTGAGCGCTGTTGTGAACTCACTTCGTATTGACTGGAACTGCACGAATCCCCGGCACTTCAGCAGCGCAGCGAGCCGCTTCGCCGCGGATTTCAAAGAGGGTTCCGCCACAATTGCCGTGACGGTGACGACCCCATCCACGGCGCCCCCGTTTACGCCGGCGGCGCAACATGGCTTCCAATTCACTGCGAACCCGGCGACAAGCGTGACCGACTTCGCCCAGATCGGACAAGAGCGGAACGGGGCTCTCTTCAGCTAGGGAATTACGCAAGACTTGCGATTCATCCCCGGCGATGCCCGCCGCGACCGTCGACGGCCGACGAGTGTGCGGCGGGGATTACTGGGATCATCACAAGTGACTCGCTGGGGGCGAGACACGTTGTCCCGTTGGGCATGCTATTCTGGTACTAATGCATCAAGTCCGCAAGAACATCAACGCAGATTTCTATTGCGAAAAAGCGAAGCAGCCGGGACTCATCAAGGTTTTCAATGCGGACGAGTATCTTATGGTGGAGTACAGCCAGAATACCGGCGCAGTACGGTGGCAGAGGCTCGCTGCCGCTCCGCAAAAGGCCGCTATCGAGCGCTGGCTCACCGAGAACTTCCCGGTTTTCACCGCCAAAGCTGCAATTGCCCCACCTTTATAGGCCAGGAATCGCCAGGTTCCTTCCTTTTTCATGGGCGTAGGTTTGTAAGCGAAAGACGCTGCCGTTCGAAGGCAGGATTCTCGTTACGAACGCCGTTGCGGTTGCGGATTTGGTGAACGAGAATTGTTGCACGCCGCCTGCACTCAGCCGCAGCCTCGTTCGCATATAGGCGGCGCGCTGCATACTCTTCCTGGCTGATATGTTTCGCCAGCCTGCTTTCCACCAGAGCCGTGACATCCAATCGAAGTCTCTTATTCCACGCCCGGTTCTCGGTTTCAATCCTCAAGATTTCTTCCAAGCTGCGTCCCGAAAAGTCGTCTGACCATGATGGCGTCACATTTAGAGATTCGGCAGAAATCGGGTCCGAGATTACATTGCGGTGATCGTCACTGCATTTCGCCCTTACAAGACCACTGGTACTAAGACGCCGCCAGGCCCGTAAAGATCTCTCCGGGAAGGTCCGATCTATAAGGGACGAGCTATTTTAAGCGGAGCGGAG
>QHXU01000257.1 GCA_003223065.1 Acidobacteriota bacterium
CGCTGAACCTGGGCCTGCGCTACGAGTATGCCACGCCGTTCTTCAGCCCGAACAATGAAATCGCGATGTTTGACATGAATCAGCAGAAATTGCTGGTTGCGGGAAAGGATGGTGTTTCGCAGTACATTGTCGAACCGGACAAGAACAATTGGGCGCCGCGCGTTGGCCTGGCGTACAAGCTCAATCAAAAGACCACGCTTCGCACGGGCTTCGGCATTCTCTACGACCCGGAAAATGCCAAGCGTGACGATATCAAGTTCAATCCACCTTTCTATCGGCAGTACAGCACCTGGCTGACCTGGAACTTTTGGTCTCCGGCGCCTCCTGCGTTCACGGATCCCGGAAGTTTCCCGAAAGGTTACGACATCCATAATGTTGACCGGCAGCTGCGGACCGGGTACTCGGAGCAATACAGCCTGGCCGTCCAACGGGAACTGCCACGGGGATTTTTGTTCGAAGCTGCCTACGTCGGCTCGCAGGCTCACAAACTCCCCTTCGTCGTGAACTATAACCAGAACCGTCCGGGCGGCATTGCGAAGCCATTCCCCGATCTGGGCACGATCAACACAGTGACGAATGTCGGCAACATGAGCTACCACTCGGGCCAGTTCAAGCTGGAGAGACGGTTTGCATCCGGGCTGTACTTGCTGACGTCTTACACGTGGTCGAAATCGATCGACAATGTCAGCTCGGCCGCGTTCGATGCAGCCATAACCGCCGGGGTGCAGAACATCTTCGATCCGCGCCAGAACCGCGCGGTATCCGACTGGGATGTGCCCCACAGGATCGCCGCGAGCTACGTCTACGATTTGCCGTTCGGAACGGGTAAGCGCTTTCTGAACTCAGCCCATCCGGCAGTGAAGGGATTGCTCGGCGACTGGCAGATAACTGGCATAAGCGTTGCCAGTTCGGGCGTGCCGGGCACGGTCTTCGTGGGTTCCGGCATACCCGGCGGAGACGCCCGACCGAATGTCCTGCGCGATCCCAACTTGCCGTCGTCCCAGCGAAGCCCCGATCACTGGTTCGACACGACAGCCTTCGTAGTGAACCACGATGCAAGCGGAGACCTCCCAGGCAATGCCGGGCGCAATATCATCCGAGGCCCCCGGTACGTGAATTTCGACATGGGCGCGCTGAAGTCCTTCACTTTGACCGAGAGACTCCGCCTCCACTTCCGCACCGAGGTGTTCAATCTGTCGAACACCCCGCATTTCGCCTTGCCAACGCGAAAGATGAGCGATCCGTCATTCGGCAGAATCACGCATACCCGCAACTCCACCAACTTCGGCTCGACGGCGACTTCTTTTGCGAGCCGCATGATTCAGTTTTCGCTTAAACTCGAGTTCTGAACCGGTTCGCCCACGCGGGGCAACACGATGATGCGAAGACGAACAGTTCTTCAACTGGGCGGCGCTGCCGCGGCTGCGTGGCTTTCCGGAGCTGAAAGCCGCGGGGGCGGCCACGGCGAACCACGCTTGCGGCTGATACGGCAGCACGAGACGCCGGTGCTGACCAAGCGCCATTCCGATGCCGCGGACAACAAATACGGCTTCGAGGGTGGCCGTGTCATTAAGCTTGGTTCGACATATCACCTGTTCACCTCCGAGATGGCGGCTGACCCGATCTGGGTCAGCATGCGGCTCGCGTATTGGTGCAGCGGCGACGGGTTGCACTGGAAGCGCACGGCGACGCTGTTCACTTCAAGCGGCGAGTTCGAAGCGAAGGATCCGCGCGCGTCGTTGTGGTCTCCCGTTCCCGTGTTCGATGAAACCGAGGGCCGCTGGAATCTTTTCTACGTAGCCTATCGCGCCGCGCCCAGCAGCGGCGGCCGTTTCATGCTGAATCATAGCGGCGAGATCTGGAGGGCCGTGTCACGGACGCCTGGCATGGAGGGCATCGGCGGGCCGTACCTGGATCTCGGGGTGATCCTGAAGCCCGGTCCCGACTCGGATGCGTGGGAGGGTCTGCAGGGTACGGATTCTTTTTTCCCGTATCGCGTCGGGCGGGAGTGGCGCGCGCTGTACGGCAGCGCGAAAAGCCAGGTCACACCGATCGCGTACTGGTGGGTGGGCCTAGCTGCCGCGCCGGCGATCGGCGGCCCTTGGAAGCGCGTCTCGGCTCTGAATCCAGTGCGGATCGAAAACGTGTTCATCGAGAATCCGATCGTCGAGCCGTTGCCCGGCGGCGGGTATCTGTGCGTATACGATTCGAATGTCCCGGATGCGATCGGGTATGCCTTTTCGGCGGACGGCGTCCACTGGAATCCCGGACACGCGCTGGTTATTCAGCCTGAGCGGGAATCGTGGGCGCGCGACGTACGGACTCCGCTTGGCCTGGTTCACGAACGCGGGAACGAGTACACGTTGTTTTATACAGGGTTCGAATCACAGCCGGACTGGGACGCGATACTGGGAGGTAAAGGCCTAGACACTTCATGCGCAGTGGGCATGGTTCGCATAGCGCGCGAATGAGTCCTCAGCCCTGGATCACGCCGGCCGCGAACCCCAGCAGATCGCCTCGCTCCTGCGCGAGCCGGCGCAACGCCGTGTAATCTCCCGCCATCTGGCACAATTGCAGCACGGACGGGCAGATCATCGGGGCACTGTTCGTACCGGGCAGGCATTCGAGAGAGGCCTGGATGGCTTCGTCGTAGCGGCGTAACCGCACCAGCAGTTCGATCAGGACCTCGGCAGGAGTGGTGTTCCCCACGGCATCGACTTTTTGGCGGAAACGGGCAATAGCGGCATCGACTTCTTCGCCGAGCAGCGCCCGCAGATACGCGGCTGTATCGCTGTACGTGTCTTCGAAGGGCGGATCGCCGCGGAAATGGAACATGGGATTCAGACACTTGCCATAATCCGCCAGTTCCACGGCCATCCGCAGCGTCGCGGCATCCTCGAGTTCGGGGGTAAATCGAAGGACCGAAGCCAAATGTGTGCTGTCGACGTAATAGCTCATCCCCTCAAACAACCAGGGGCGGCCGGCCATCAGTTGCGCCACGCTGTTGGTCTCGGGTGCGGCGCCTTCCGTCCCGGCGATGGTCTCCTTAAGAGCCGCCGCGACCTGGCTGTAGAGGGTCCGGACCAGCAGCTTGAGACACTCCTGGCGGCTGTCGTAATTCATGTTGGCCCCGAACCAGGTGATCGCGCTGCAGATTCCACGATGCTCGAGGATCAGCTCGAAACCTTTGCGCGGGTTGACGCCTTCCTGGAAGGCGATCTCGATGACGCGGTCGAGATTTTCTCCGCTGGTCACGTTTTCGATGGCGGCGGCCACCGGTGCGGGCTCGCCAATGGCCTTGAAATAAGGCCATGCGGCGGCGATGTCGCCGGAGGCCAGAAACAGCTCGCCGGCCTCGCGCGCGATTTGTTTAACCTCTTTTTCATAGACCGGCCGTTGTTCATCGGTGAGGCCGGGAACCGGATCGGTATCGATGAGCGGCAGTCCCAGCCGGTGGCGGACCTGCATCAGCCGGGCCCCGAACAGCATCCGGTAATTCTTCTCGCGGCGGGCGGTGCCGATGAGCAGATCGAATACGGCTTCGGGTCCATCGGACCGAAACGTTTGCTCAAGTGCGTTAAAGGCGGTGTTGTCCATTGCTTGCATCGATGCCTTTAATGCGATCCCGGCAATATCTTACCGAACTTCGGGACCAGCACCTGGTTGGTGAACTCGTCGTGCTTTTTCAGATCATCCATCGCCTCGCGGAGGTTCATCTGCTTGACGATGGCGCGGATCTGGGCCGCTCCTTGTTGGCCCCATTCTTCGCGCTCAGCCGCCGTAGCGGGCAAGACCGGCTCCCTTCCACCTCCGTGCGCCATTACGTCGGACACCCACGATCCCAGAGCGAGGCTGCCGGAAAATCCTAATTTGGAGAGCCCGGCGAGTCCTGTGTTCTCGGGGATCGGTCCCGCCGGCTTCGATTCGGCCTCGCCGTAATCGCCCTTGAGCGGAAGATCGATGATCCTGCCGGTGATGTAGTGCGCGCCGTACAGCAGCTTACTCCGTGCGTCCGGGGCGAGCTTCAGTTTCGGCAGATAAGTGTCCATGTCAATGTACAGGAGCGGGACGTGGTGCTCGTCAAAGAATTCACGGACGAGCGTGCCGGCCGTCAGGGGCGCAGGCCCCTGGCCCGATGAAAGATACACTTGCCGGCGGAAGCCCTGCCGGAGGAGAGATCGCGCCACGGCGTTCAAAAAACTGAGTCCTTGCGAAGGCGAAATATTGACGGTTGCCGGGGCAATCAGGGTCGTGCCAGGGTAAGACCAGATGAGTCCCGGCATATACAGCGCGTCCAACTCGTCAGCCATGGCCATCGCGTAAGCGAGCGGCGAGACATAATCGCGATCGCTCGGCATGATTCCGTTGGTCTCTACCGCGCCGACGGGTATGAAGATGATGTCGCTTCGCTTGAGGTAATCCGCAACCTGGACCTGGCTGAGTCGGGTGAAATCGCGAGTATGCAACTTGCGAACCTGGCCAAACGATGGCGCTGTCATCGCAATGCAAACGGCCAGACACAGGGCCAGCCGGATCGTGTGCGCGAATCGAATCTCCATGGACATTTAGAGCCTCTTCTCAAAAGAATCGCGGGACAAGTATACGACTTTTTTAGTGTTTTTCGGGCGGTTTCAGGAACTCCGGCGGTGAGAGAGCGCGGCGTGTGAAACGGGCCAGGCGAACGGCGCCTTTAAAATAATAAAGCTGGTTGATTCGGACTCCGACAGAGGTGCGGCCGGGCCCCTGCGGCATCAGGCGCACCTGGGCGGCGCCTTCCTGTACGCCATCCACGTAGTTTCTGAACTCCGTGCCGTCATAAACGGCGGCCACATGATACCAGGCGCCCAGGGCATGCAGACTGCGGCGATTGAGCAGCGCTTTCTCGACCGGTCCTGACCGGTTGAACGCGTCGAGACACCAGCGGCCCTCGATCACGCGAATCTCGAAGAGCATACGGTTGTTTGTGTCCGAGCCAGTCGCCGGATCCTCTTCCAGATGAAACCATCGTTGCTCGGCATTGCCGCCGTCAGGGCGGAAGATCGCTTCCCACGTGAACGTTGCAGCGCCGGACAGCGGATGGACGCCGATAAAGAGGGCATCGTCCACGCCATTGAATTCGACCGCTTTACCGACGGGCGCATCGATCACATGGGGGTGACCCAAAACCGTGGTGGGATGACCTCCGATCCGATCGATGCGATCGAAGATCCAGGTTTCCTGGGACGGAGGGTCCGCAGATTCGATCCACTGCGCCGAAGCCAGGATGGCGCATCCCAAGCCGGCGCGAATGAAAAACGATTTTTGATTCCCGGGCATCCGGCTGCGAAATACTGAACGGCCTCACTGTGTAGCATAAAGGAAGTTATGTCCGGACCGCTGAGTTGGACTATGAAGAAACTTGCTCTTGGGATGATCCTTGCGACCACCGCGGCTGCGGTGTTCTGGGCCGCGGCGCCGGAGGTGAATCGGCCGCGCATCGTTGGCCTGACGCACATTGCCGTCCGTGTACACGATTTGAATACCTCGCGGCACTTCTACGGCGACCTGCTGGGTTTCCAGGAAGCGTTCTCGATCGATACAAAACACACTGCTGTGATGCAGGGAGGCCTCGCCCAGGACCAGGTTTCGGCGGTCTACTTCAAGGTGAACGACCGCCAATATATCGTCCTGATCCCGGAGTCCAAACCAGAGGAACAGCGGTTTGCCGACTACGCCATCGAGACCGATAATGCGGAAGCACTACGGCTGTACCTGAAGTCGCAGGGCTACAAGGTTCCAGGCCAGCCGGCAGGCAAAGGGCCGACTTACGATCTGGCGTTTCATATGGCCGATCCGGAGGACACGGCCTTCGAGGTGATGCAGTACACACCGGAAAGCCTGAGCGTACAGAGCGTGGGGAAGTACCTCTCAGACGAGCGTGTTGCCAGGCGTCTGTTGCACCTCGGGATACCGGTGAGCAAACCGGAGACGGGGAAACTCTTCATTGACACGCTCGGCTTCCGGGAGTTCTGGCGCACGACCAGTCCCAAC
>QHXU01000258.1:0-8519 GCA_003223065.1 Acidobacteriota bacterium
TGCGATCATACGGCGACGCTAACTTGGTGTCAACGGGGCGGCCCCGTGCAGGTGCTCTGCTATCTGGGCCGCTACACGCATCGCGTGGCCATCTCCAATCACCGGCTGCTGTCCTTCGATGGAGAGCCCGTCACGTTCCGCTGGAAAGACTACGCGCATGGCGGAAAACAGCGCAGGATGACGCCTCAGGGAACGGAGTTTCTGCGCCGGTTCTTCCTGCACGTACTTCCGAAAGGGTTCGTTCGCATCCGTCACTTCGGATTCCTGGCGAATCGGTCCCGCGCCCGGTTCCCTACAGCAGACCTGCGTCCGCAGAGGAAACCTCGATCTGGCATTGCCCACACTGCAACGCGCCGATGATTGTAGAGCTATTGCGGGGCTGCCAACCGGCGCTACTTGGAGTTCATCTTCATCTCGGCCCTCGAGGATGACAAGGCCGGCACGGACAAGTGACCGACATAGTAGGAGCTAGTAGCTTGACACCAGCCCCACTTTGTTATAAACCAGTCGTCATCTGGGAAAGGGGAAACGATGAAATCGGGAATCATCGTTCTGCTTGCTGTTGCGATGGGGTTGCTGTGTGGCCAGGGCGAAAGAGGCACATTCAACGGCACCATCGTTGATCCAACGGGAGCCGCTGTTTCGGCGGCGAACGTCCAGGCGGTCAACACCGCAACGAATGTCGAGACGGCAGTCCTCACGACTGACGCCGGCGTCTTTCGCATTCCGTACCTGCAGCCGGGTACGTATAGGCTCACCGTCTCCGCGCCCGGGTTTAAGACTGAGGTCCGCGAGAATGTGATCTTGGCAGTCGCGCAGACACTCACGATCGATTTCAAACTGGAGGTCGGGCAGGTTTCCGAACGAGTGATCGTGTCGAGCGAGCCGCCACTGCTCGAGACCGGTAGCGCCGAAATTGGCCAGTACGTCACCAAGCGAGAATTCGACACCTGGCCGATCACGGTCGGCGACGGCCGTCGGCAGATCCAGCAGTTCATCTTCACGAGCCTGCCGGGAACCGTCGGTGGAACCTTCCAGGGGTCGATCAACGGCGGCCAGAGTTACTCGCACGAGATCCTCATCGACGGCATCGCCCTTGGCAGATTCGACCTGCAGGGTGGCAGCAACAACGAATTCAGTCCGAGCGCCGAGGCCATCAGCGAGTTCAAGCTGCAGACTGGACTAGTCGGGGCGCAGTATGGCGGTGGCCAGACCGCCATTGCCAACTTCGCAACGAAGAGCGGCACCAACGAGTTGCACGGCAGCGCCTACTACTACGTGCAAAACGACGCCTTCCGCGCAAATGGCTGGAACAACAACGCGGCTGGAATCAGGCGGCAACCGTACAAGCAACACAACTACGGTTACTCCGTGGGCGGTCCCGTCTATCTACCGAAGATTTATCACGGCAGGAACAAGACCTTCTTCTTCCACGACCTGGAACCAATCCTGTCCAAGACGTTGACCTAGCCACCCGACCCAGGTGAATACCGGCACAGCTGAGCGTCGATACAAAGCAGGGTGAGTGAATCCGAGTAAAGTTGGAGTTTGCGAATCAACCAACTCAAAGGAGACACCCACCCATGGAACGAGTATCCAGCATTTTCAGTCAGATTTTGAAGTTCTTTCCCAAGGCCATATTTGAGGCGGCAGTGGCTCATCATCATGGCGAGAAGCACGCCAAGGGGATGACCTGCTGGAGCCAGTTTGTCGCACTTCTGTTTTGCCATCTCGGAGGAGCGCGCTCGCTACGAGAGATTATCGGCGGGTTGGCCGCCAGTGAAGGAAAATTGCGCCACTTGGGAATCGATCGAGCACCCACGCGGTCGACTCTCGCCTACGCCAACAAGCACCGGCCCTGGCAGATCTATCCAGAGGTATTCCGGCAACTGCTGACCGTGTGCCAGGCGGACGCCAAGAGTCTGAAGCGAAGGTTTCGGTTCCAGCACCCCCTGCTGAGCCTGGACTCGACCTTGATATCGGTGTGCTTGTCGATGTTCGATTGGGCAAAGTATGTGCAGACCAAGGGAGCGGTGAAGTTGCACTTGGTGCTGAATCACCAGGGATATCTGCCCCAGTACGCAGTGATCAGCGATGGCAAGACAGCGGACGTAAAAGTGGCTCAGCAAATGGAGTTCTCGCCCGGCACAATGCTGGTGATGGACCGCGGCTATGAGGACCACGGCTGGTGGCGCCGGCTGACCTTAGCGGGCGTATACTTCGTGACCCGCTTGAAGGACAGCACCGGATACGCCATCCTGGCCGAGCGAGCGGTTCCGGACGGCACGATCCTACGCGATGAAGAGATTGTGTTGCTGAGCGAGAAGAACCACGCCGATCCAATGCGGCTGCGGCGCATCGAAGTATGGGTGGAGGAAAAGCAGGATACGTTAGTGTTCGTCACCAATCATCCCAAGCTCGCCGCCTCGACCATTGCGGCGATTTACAAGGACCGCTGGCAGATTGAGTTGTTCTTCAAGGCGATCAAGCAGTCGTTGCGCATCAAGACCTTCATCGGCACCAGCGAGAATGCTGTCCACATCCAGATCTGGACGGCGCTGATCGCCATGCTGCTGGTTCGCTACCTCCAACTGCGCAGCACCTGGAATTGGAGTTTCTCGAATCTGTTAGCGCTCCTGCGACAGCAGTTGTTTGTCTATCGCGACCTCTGGATCTGGATGAATCAGCCGTTCCGCCCACCCCTCGAGATCGATTCAGCGCAGTTGGCGCTCGGGCTGACCTGAGCGCGTTTTGGACAGCAGGCGCGAGCTTGTTTGCGGGTAGATCTCATCAGAGGCCAATATTCACATTATTCCCGGCAACGTCTTGGACAGCACTTGAGCACCTGCGCCAAGTGCTCACCCCCAACTTGCCCCGCCCAGTGGCGCTTCCGCGGAGCTGTGCCCTTTCGTTACAACAAGGATTTTCGAAAGTCAGGACGTTTTAGACAGCAGTGACCTGGAACACACTCGCGTGCGGGACTTCAGCTCGACCAGCTTCTCGACGTTGCCGGTAGTGGACTTTAAGCGCGGCGACTTCTCGCGCCTTCTTGATCCGAAGTTCACGCTGAACAACCAGTCTGGCACGGTGGTGGGAACGGACTCGCTCGGGCGTCCGGTTGTCTTCGGGGCACTCTATGATCCTTCGACGACTCGAAGCGAAAGCGGCACGACCGTCCGCGATCCGTTTCCCGGCAACATCATTCCGCAGTCCCGTTGGGATCCAGTCAGCAAGAATATTTTGCAGCTTGCGCCGATCACCGATCCACTCTTCGACCAGATGTTGAACAACATCCCGGCAATCGGCACCTGCTGCCCGTTCTTCGATGAGACCATGCTCACGCTCAAGGCCGACCATTACATCTCCAGCAGCCACCGGCTCACAGCGATGTTCAACCGCAACTTCCGGCAACGGAACAACTCGCCGAACGGCCGCTGGGGCATTCCCCCCGGCACACCGACCGACGTTTACCAACTACAGAACACCCCGGGCCTGCTGGGGCGGTTCGCCTACGACTGGACCGTCCGCCCCACGGTGCTGAACCATTTTGCGATCGGCTACAACCGGTTTGGCAATAATAATGAGAGCGTTTACGTGGACCAGGGCTGGCCGCAAAAAATCGGGTTGCAGAACGTACCGCCAACGCATTTCCCTACGCTGACCTTCGGCGGGCAGCCATTCCAGGGCGGCGGCATTGGCGCGGGCGGCAGACTCGGATCCGGGAATTCCGGAGGGAGCTACAACGGCAGCACCATCGTTCAGAACGATACAACGATAATCCGCGGCAAGCACAACCTGAAGGCGGGCTTTGAGCAGCGCGATTACTATTACAATACGCGCAACATGTCTGGCTCCGGAACCTTCGCGTTTTCGCCGATCCAGACGGAGCTGCCCGGCTTCCGGAACCCGACGGGCCATTCGTTTGCCAGCTTCCTTTTGGGCGCAGTGCAGAGTACGAGCCGCGGCGTGGCGGCTTCGAACTTCGGTCATCGCTGGAGATCGACAGGCTTCTATGTTGCTGACGATTGGAAAACGACACGCAAGCTGACGCTCAACATCGGCCTGCGGTGGGAGACTATTGGCGGCCTCTATGAGGTAGCCGGCCGGATGTCCGGGCTCGGCCTCGACACCCCAAATCCGGGCGCGGGCGGGCGCTTTGGCGCGCTGGTCTTCGTCGATGACCTAGGCCGCAAGGGTTTTATGGATCGATACTGGAAGCAGTTTTCGCCGAAATTCGGCTTCGCGTATGCGCTGACCGAAAAGCTCGTCCTGCGCGGCGGATACGGGATCAACAACACGCCGCCGATCAGTAATGGCTTCGGGTTCGGCGGCACGCTGGGCTACAACGGATCGATCTCGCGGACCTCGTCGAACACGCAGTTGCAGTTCGCGGAGGACCCGGTCCTGTACCTGCATGATCGCTACCCGGACTTCACAGCGACGTTGCCGAACAAGAATCCCTCGCTGTCGAATGGTCTGGGCATTCAGTACACGGCGCGGGATTCCAGCCGCCTGCCCTACGTGCAGAACTGGAGCTTCGGGTTCCAGTACGAGTTGCCGTCGTCGGTCGTGCTGGAAGTCAACTACATCGGCAACAAGGGTACGCGCCTGATCGAGTATGGCCTCGGTGACTTGAACCAGTTACCAGTGAGCTATCTAGCGCTCGGTAACATTCTCGGCGACCCGTGGACGCCGGCCTCGGGCCTCCCGCAGCCCTATCCCGGTTTCGTGGGAACCGTGGCCCAGGCGTTGAAGCCCTTCCCGCAGTTCACCGGCGTCAGCCAAGCGTTCCCGAATCTGGGCACCTCCAGTTACAACGCACTACAAATCCAGGCCACGCGCCACCTGACCAAGGGGCTGGCGATCCTGGCGGCGTATACCTGGTCGAAGACGATCGGGTACTCCGACAGCGCGCTCGATACAGAGCCGGGGATCCAGGATGTCTACAACCGCAAGCTGGAACGTACGATCGCCAGTTTCAACTACCCGCAAAATGTAAAGCTAACTTGGATCTACGAGCTTCCAGTCGGACCTGACAAGGCACTGAAAGTATCGGGTATGTGGGGCAAGATCCTTGGTGGCTGGAGCTTGACCGGCAACCATAACGTGCGGTCGGGCAATCCACTCGCCATCACGTCCGGGTCCATCTCCAACCCGCTAGGCACGGCGGCCCGGCCGGACCTCGTGCTGGGCCAGCCGATCGTCACGAATAGCGATGCGCCGATTCAATTCCGCCGCGTCGCCGGCGGCGAAACGTATCTGAACCGTGCGGCGTTCTCCAATCCGACGGTGCAGCCCGGTGGACGCAACTACATTACGCGGCTTGGCACGCTCGGGTATTATCTTCCCAACATTCGCGGGCCGATGCGGCACAGCCACGACGTCGGAATCCAGAAGCAATACCGGTTTCGGGAGCGCGTAAGCTGGGAGCTGCGGGGGACCTTCACCAACATCATCAACCGGCACGGCCGCGGCGATCCAGTGACCGACCTGAGTAACCCGTTCTTCGGCCAGATCACCGGGCAGCAGACCGGCGGGCGCAACCTCGAGTTGTCAACGCGGATCACGTTCTGACACAGTGGTTGGCGTACTGACGGTAGCGTGGGCGTTTTTCCTTCAGAGTCAGGAGTGCGCGAGTATCGTCGAGCAAGGTCGCCAGGCCTACGAAGCCCGAAAGTTCGAAGTTTCCATCGCCGAGTTCGAGCGCGCGCTGGAGGCGTGCCCCGAGCGCACGCAAGTCTTACTAGCGCTGGGCCAGGCACAGTTCATGGCTCAGCGCTTCGAGGCAAGCATCGAGTCTTTCCGGCAGGTCACGAAGCTGGACCCCAAGAATACAATGGCGCGCAAGCTGCTCGGCGATGCGCTCTATCTCGCCGGGAAAGAGGTCGAGGCCGAGCAGTCGCTCAAGGCAGCCCTGGCCCTGGATGCCAGGTTCGAGCCGGCCTTGTACGCTCTGGGCCGCATCTATTATCAGCAGAGCCGCTTCCCCGAGGCGGTCGAGCAGTTTCAAAAGGTGATCGAGCTGGATCCAAACAACTATCGAGCGCACGACAACCTGGGACTGTGCTTCGACTCGATGTATCGCGACTCCGACGCGCTGCTGCACTTCTTCAAGGCGCTCGATCTGGTCCAGAGAGACCATCAAGAGTACGACTGGGCACACGCGAACCTTGCCGACTTCTTCCTGAAGCGCGACGAGTATGAAAAGGCATTTCAGCTTGCCAGCGAAGCCGCACATCGAAACCCGACCTCAGCCCGGAATCTCTTCCTGACCGGGAAAGCCTTGGTCAACCTCAACAAGGAGGAACTTAGTCTGCGGTGGCTGGAGCGCGCCGTGGAGCTAGACCCGAGCTATCTGGAAGCGCACTACCTGCTCGCGCACACCTATCAGAAGCTCGGTCGAGGACAGGATGCTGATCGAGAGTTCGCGACGTTCCGTAAGCTCGCCAAAACGCCCCTGAACCGTCGGTGAGAATCGTGGCTACCGTGCTGGTTCCCTCACGCTGAGGATGCGGTCAGCCTGGATGTTCTCAAGGTGCTGCACGATGCCGCTGGGCCAGACGATTTCGAGTAGTTTTATGCGCGTGGCGGTGCCCAACCCGAAGTGGACGCGCTTGTCATTCGCCGAGAGATAGCTTCCGGCGCTACTCACGATCCCATATTGCTCCGGGCCCCACTCCGGCACTGCGTGGATTCGCACGCCCATGCCGTCCCGGTTGCTGCTCGTGCCGGTCGTGTCTACGATCAGCCAGTGATTGCCGTTACCGCCACAATTGCGCAACACCAAGGCAGGCCCGTCGTTCACGTTTACCGCGACGTCGACCCAGCCGTCGTTGTTGAGGTCGCCAAAGGCCGCGCCGCGGGCCGCCTGCGCGACCTGGAAAGGCAGGCCACTCTGCGCCGACACGTCTACGAACTTCCCTTGCACGTTCCGCATCAATAGCATCGGCTCAAAGTAGCGGAGGGCCGGTTGGGTAAGCTGGATGTTGTCCATGACGTGGCCCTGCGCCACCAGAAGGTCCTTCCAGCCATCGTTGTCGTAGTCGAAGAACTTCGCGCCCCAACCGGAGCGCATTTTCGTGATCGTGGCAACGCCGGTTTTCGGGGATGCGTAGTCGAACATGCCCTTCTCGTTGCGGTAGAGCGCATAGCGCTGGGTCGCAAGCGCATTAATGAAGACATCCGGCCAGCCGTCATTATCGTAGTCGGCGAAATCGACCCCCATCCCGCCGTAGGTTCGCGCGTCATCGTCGTAGGCAATGCCTGCCTCCGGGGCCATCTCCCGGAACCTCCCATTTCCCAAATTGCGGAAGAGTTGCTGCGGATAAGAATCATTGGCGATGAGGACGTCGATGCGGCCGTCACGGTCGAAATCGTGGAACGCTATCCCAAGGCCCTTACCCGGGGATTCGGTCCATCCGGCCTTGCGCGTGACATCCTCGAAGGTGCCGTTGCCCAGGTTGCGGTAAACCAGGTGCGTGTTGGGCCGGAACTGGTCTGGGTGGCAATACGAGCGATAACCTTCGCTCCGGCTGCCGCACCAGATGTCTGGTTCGAAATCCCATTGGACGTAGCGGACGACGATCAGGTCGAGCCAGCCGTCTCCGTCGAAGTCGACCCAGGCGGCGCTGGTCGACCAGCCGCCACCGGCGACGCCAGCCCGGTCGGTCACGTCTTCGAACGTACCGTCGCCCTTGTTGTGGTAGAGGATGTTGCGGCCGAAATTCGTGACGTACATGTCCGGTCTGCCGTCGTTGTCAAAGTCGCCTACGGCCACGCCCATGCCGTACCCGTACCCACGCACGCCTGCCCTTTCAGACACGTCCTCGAAGGTGCCGTCCCGGCGGTTGTGATAGAGGCGATTCCAGAATCGCGGATCCGACTTGTCGGGGACCTGGCCCGCCTTCATCGGGTCCTTGAGCTCGGCACCGTTGACGAAATACAAATCGAGCCACCCGTCTCCGTCGTAGTCAAGCATCGCAACGCCACCTGTCACCGACTCAATGAGATACTTCCGCGAAGTGCCGCTCTTCGAATGCCGGAAAGTGATTCCCGCCGTCTTTGAAATATCTTCGAAGACAGGCAGCGGTGCGACCCCCGCGGCCAGCAAGAAAGAACACCAGAGCGGAAGGACTCGCATGAGCCTATCATGCCACGGAGACTGCAGCCCTTAGAATCTTGTCCCTTCTATGAGTAGTCATGGCGCGCGCGCTACAACGGCGAACGAAGACGAACGCGTGTCCGGTATGGTGAGGAAAGGCGCTGCGGACAAGAGGTCGCTGGTCCTTAATGGCGCGCATCTGAGCCCGCCCATGAGTACAACGGACCGTTGCCCGTTCTCGGAAAGCGCACGCGAGGGAGAATCTTGCCCAAATCGATCCTACATGCCTTGGATGCAACCCCTAAATCCAAGGCGGCAGCAGTTGGCAATACGCTGATTGAGACCGGCACCCGGCGGAGGGCGGCAGAAAAGTCCGACTACGAAGGGTCAAGGCAGTGATTTAGTGGACGGCGAGCGT
>QHXU01000258.1:8657-9128 GCA_003223065.1 Acidobacteriota bacterium
GAAAGTTTCGATTGGAATCGAACGGCGAATTTTCATACAATACCACTAACTGGGAAGTCTTGGTCCCCCGCAAGGGTAAGGACTCCGGCCACCTGGACTCCGGCCACCTGGAGTTGAGACATGTGCGACGAACGGGAACGGCTTTTGGAAGACTTTCGATCGGCGATCGAGAACCTTACGACCTTGGTCTTCGCGTCGCGGGGTTCAATCTGTATGGAATCGAACGAGACACAGAAATGGATAGAGGGCGCTACAGCGGACGGAGCGAAAGCCCGTACGAACTTGCACGAACACATGGAGCGGCATGCTTGTTGGACGCATTCAGCTTGTTCGTCGCTGCTTCTCTGGCACCCGCCATCCATTTGGACGCCGGTAACTAGAACATCGGCCGGGACTGGGAAGTCCCAGGCTGCCGCTTAGCGCCCCGATTCAAGGGCATCTCACCGAGGCGAAACAGACCGGCCGCTGTAG
>QHXU01000259.1 GCA_003223065.1 Acidobacteriota bacterium
CACGTGGCGCAAACGGGCACACAGAAGCATTGCAATAACAAAGCTAGTGTTTGTTTCATTTCTCCCCGAAGCAATAAAGCGCCGCGGCGGTGCGGATGTAGATCCGCCCGTCGGCGATGGCCGGAGTCGCGTAAATCTCCTCGTCCAGGCTGTTAGCGGCCAGCAGTTCTTGATCCCCTCCGGCCTTAAGCACCGCCACCACTCCGCTGTTAGCGGCGATGAACACTTTGCCGTCCGCCGCCACGGGCGAGGCGAAGTAACGATCCGAGCTCGCGCGCAGCCGCGCCTGCTTGTAGACCTCGCCGGTCGCCGGATTGAGCGTGGTCAGCACGCCTCCGTCGTTGATCATGTACAGCACGCCTCGATAAAGCACCAGCGACGGCAATTGTGGAATTGCGCGCTGATATTTCCACTTGACGTTTGTGGTGGTGACCTCGCCGCGGCCACCCGCCTTAATGGCCATCAACGAATTCTCGGCGCATTGCGGCCGCGTAAGTCTTCCATTCGTCTGCGTCCAGGACACCGTCGTTGTTCAGGGCGAGGAATTTGAATAAGGTCTTCGTCCGCTGGTCGGGCGCTTCTTCCTTCGAGATTTTCCCATCTTTGTTGGCGTCGTTCTGCTTTAACACGTCTTCGAAAGGCGCGATGGCCACTTGTTTTCCGGGATCGTTCTCGGGCGTGTTGTATCCGTTGATGTAGATCGTTTCTCCATCGACGATCGGCAGGCTCTTCATCTCCGATGCCAGCCCGTGCAGGAACCACACGCTCTCGCCCGTCTCGGCAGAGTACGCGTCCATTCGGAAGGACGATGGTGCGAGTATCAGCGACCTGCCGCTTGCATCGCGAATCACGCCGGGCGTCGAGTGGCCGCTCAGCGCTTCAGGCCGCGGAGTCTTCCATCGCAGCTTACCGTCCTTCTGTCCGAACGCCGCGATGAAGGAGCCCTTCGATTGGTCGCATACCAGAACTACTTTGTCATCGACAAGCACCGGCGAAACGCCCATGCCGTAAACATTCGTGAACGGTCCGACCGGAGTGCGCCAGCGCTCATTCCCGTCGAGTCCATACGAGACCAGCCCGTAGTCGCCGAAAAATGCGTAGATGTTCTTGCCATCGGAAACAGGCGTGGGCGAGGCCGGGCTGTTGCGGGTATCAAGCGGCTCCTTCCGGTCGCGGGGGGCTTCGCGCCGCCACAGAATCTGGCCGCTCGAGCGATCGAGAGAGAAAGTCAGCAGGCGATCACCCTGGTATGCGGTGAGAAAGATCCGGCCGCCGGCCAGAATCGGCGACGAATGGCCGGGCGGCAACGCGACCCTCCAGATCAGGTTCTTCTCCGGACCGAACTCGGTGGGCAGACTGCTCGTCTCGCTCACGCCGGCTCCGTTTGGTCCACGGAAACGTGGCCAGTCCGTCGCCAAGCCAGACACCGTAAGCGCGATCACGGCGAGAAAAACTTGTAAACTATTTTTCATAATCTCCCGGCAGGAACATGATGCAGTGACTCCTACTATACAAGACCGAATCGACACGAAATCACCGCGCACCGTCCTCGACGCCTGGACTCGTGAAGTCGTCCAGTGGCACTTTGATCCTGAGACCGGCACCCCGTTCTGGCTCGAGCGCGCCAAGACGCTCGATTTCGATCCTCGCCGCGAGATACAGACGTATGACGATCTCGATCGTTTTGGGTTTTTCCAGGATGAGTGGCTGCGAGGCGGGCCGGTGCGCCGCTGGGTGCCGAAGGCCTACGCCGGCAAGCCGATCTGCACATTTGAAACGGGCGGCAGCACGGGTGTGCCGAAATCGCGGATCAACTACCAGGACTTCCGCATCGATTACGAGCAGTTTTCGAACACTCTTCCCGACGAGTTTTTCCCGCGCGGCGCCGATTGGATCATGGTCGGGCCCAGCGGCCCCCGGCGCCTGCGCCTCGCTGTGGAGCATCTGGCGCAAGTTCGCGGCGGCATCTGTTTTGGTCTCGATCTCGACCCGCGCTGGGTGATCAAGCTGCTCAAGCGCGGCGACGTGCAACAAGCGGAGCTCTATAAGCAGCACGTGGTGGAGCAGGCCCTGACCCTGCTAAAGGCGCACGAGATCAAATGCATGTTCGCCACGCCCAAGCTGTTGGAGGCCATCTGCGAGAGGATCAATCTGAAGAAGGCGGGTATCACCGGCGTCTTCTGCGGGGGCACCGAAATGACACCGCAGTTCCATCGCTTCGCGAAAGAGGAACTGCTCGATGGCATCTACTTCGCTCCCACCTATGGGAACACGCTGATGGGCCTGGCGACCCACAAACCTTTCGATCCGGCCGACAACTACGCGGTCATTTACTATCCGCCCAACCCCCGCGCCATGATCGAGGTGGTGGACCCCGACGAGCCGGCGCGCGTAGTCGAATACGGAGAAACCGGTCGCGTTCGGTTGACGACGCTCACAAAAGAGTTTTTCATGCCGCGCTTCCTCGAGCGTGACGAATGCGAGCGCGAGCCTCCTTGCTCGATTTATCCTTGGGACGGGGTACGGAACGTACGCCCGTACCGCAAGTTCCAGACGACCGTAGTCGAGGGCGTGTATTAGTGCGGCGCGGAAATGACGCTGTCTCTACGCCCGCTGGAATTCGCACAGCTTGAGCGCCTGTGGGATTTCCGGGTTGCGCATGAACCATCGCCACACGTTGCCGCCGCGAAGGTTATCGGCGCTGAGCAGAGTGATGCCAAGATCGATTCCCAGAACATCGGAATCGATCCATCCCGTGGTGGGATTGAAAGCGTCGCAGAATCCGTAACGTCCCCAAATCAGGTCGCCCCAACGCTCCTGCATCGTCTTGAGGGCAGGAACACAAATGTCAGGCGCGAACATCAAGGACCCGCCCGCGGCGCACGGAACCACGGTTCCATCAATCGAGCGGCGGCCATGAGAAGCACCCCAGGCCACGTATCCTCTGGGGCTGTCCGAAGCCGTGATACCCCACACGTTCTCCGAATAGCTTCGCGGAAACTCCTTGGCCAGATCCAGACAGAAAGCGCGATGCGCTCGGGTTGCGATAACAGAATTCTGGAAGTAATCGATGCCCGACGGCGCAGCGTCGCGCATCCCGCGCATGTCGATCCACGCCTGTGGGTACTGCTGCGCGAAGAGCGGCGGAGGACCGTTCACGTACTTATACCGCCCGTAGGTGACTTTGGGCCTCTGCCACGCGTACCATGTTTTGGGCGAGATAGGTTGCGTGCGCGAGCCGATGGCGAGCAGATACAGCAGCGGCAATTCGGAAAAGCGATCCCAGCGGTGTTTTAGGAATCCTGTTTCCGGCGTCCACCCATGCGAAAGCAGATTTGTGTGTCCGCCCAACATCCACGGGAAATCGACGCGTTCGTAAATGGCGGCCGTCAATCGAGAGATTTCCGGATCACGGAAACGCCCGCGCGCCGTGAGCACGCCTGCCAGCAGCAACGCCGTATCAATGGAAGAAAGCTCGCATTTCCAGGCTCGTTCTCCGGTGGATGCGTCCACGAAATGATAGAACCAGCCGTGCTGATGATGGGCGTCGTTTGCGAAAAAGCGGAGCGTCCTCCGTACTCTGTCGGCGGCGTCGGCTTCCCGAATCCACCCCCGCTCCGCCGCGATTGCCAGGCCCGTGAGGCCGAATCCGGTCGCGGCGATGCTCGCTACGTTCGCCCTCGACGCCTGCTGCGCGCGCTCGCCGTCCGTCCGGGAACGATCCAGAATCAGGCCCGTGGCCGGATCGGCATGCTCCCAGAAGAACTGAAACGATCGCACGGAGAGATCTTCGAGGAATCCGTCGTCGTCCCTCTTGAGTAAAGCTTTGGGAATCGGCGCTCCGAGGAGCACCATGATCGCCGTCCTCCGAAGCATCTAATGGGTTACCTCCACCAGTGCGAGTCCGTGTGGTGGAAGCGAGATTCTAACCTGCTCATCTGCGCTGATCCTCCGAGTTTCGGCGGCTGGAAGTTCCGCCGCTTTGCGTAGCCGCTCCTGTTGTTCGCGAGTGGGGAAATCCGGCCGGCCCATGCTCTCCCAATCCGTCAAAGCCGATCCGTGATCCCGATCCACGCGCTCGATCCGGATGCGTCGCGGGCCGTCGATTCCGCGGATCGCCAGGGTGACGTCTTTGGCAGCGCCGCTCTCTTGCGGCGGGGTGTAATTCCACACGGCGATCGCAAGGGATCCGTCCCCGCGGCGTGTGACAATCACAGCGTTCGAGTCCATAGACAGTCTTTCATTGCCCAGCTCGTGAAAGAGCCGGAAGGCGTTGAAAACAGCCTTCGGGATGTGTCCTGCCGCGATGAGCCCGAACCCACCGTAAAAGGGCTGTTTTACAACTCCCTGTTCTTCAAATACGTCCGAGAAGCTCCAGTATGCCATACTCGAAGTCAATTTGTCACATTGGCGGATCGTGTTCGCGAGCCACGGACCCATGTAGGGAGAATCAGTGACGCTGACCTCGTTCATGTAACTGGCGTTGAACTCGCTGAAAAAGATTGGAAGATCCGGCCGGGCGGAACGCTTGACCTGATCGTAGACTTTCTTCGCCGCCCTCGCGACCATCTCCGAGCGAGGAATTGTTTCATGCGTGCCGAATACGTCTTCTGCTTTGTCATTCGCGTAGACATGTGTAGAGACAAAGTCGACCGGAACTCGTCCCTCCACACAGTGCTGTATGAACCGGTCGATCCAGGCCGCCTGTGCGGTGGCCGGCCCTCCCACACGCAGGCGGGGGCTTACGCGCTTTATGGCTCGCGCAGCCTGATCGTAAAGGGCCTGGTACGTCCGCTCCTTCGGCTCACCTGACCAGAAATCGATATTCGGCTCGTTCCAGACCTCGAAATACCACTGTGCAACCTCGTCGGCGCCGTATCGATCTACGAGGTGCTTCGCGAATTGGTAGATCAGCTCATGCCATCGTGAGTAGTTCTTCGGCGGAGAGACAATGGGCTTGTACCAGAATGCGTGCGGGCGGTCCGCGGCCGCCAGTTTCCTGGGCATGAAGCTCAGTTCGACGAAGGGGCGCACGTTATTTTCCAGCAGCCCGTCGTAGATCTGGTCGACGTAGGAAAAATTGTAAATAGGCCGGCCTTGCTTGTCCTCGTCATACAGGCCGACCTCGTCGTGAAAAATGGCGTGGAAGCGGACGTATTCGAAATTCGTGATCGACTTAACTGCGCGAAGATCGCGCCGGTAGCTTTCCCGCAGCGAAAGAATGGCGCGGCCCGATCCGAATATCTGCTCCCAGAAGTGCGGAAACGGCTGCCCTGGAGCGCGCGCATCGATGGCGATCGTCTCGGATGCCGGCTGCTGCGTCTGCCCGGGCGCCAGCGCCAGTGCGGGCAGGCATAGTGACGCTGCGCGCAGCCAACGCACAAGCCGCAAGGTCATTTAATAGCCTCCTTTCGTCCGCCGTGACGCGGCCGAACCGGCCCTTGACGATCCGCCAATGCCTTCGCGAGCCACCCGCGGGCAAAGGGATGGAGCGATGAGTGGGCCTCCCAAACCGAACGAGCCCATCGCCTTACCTCATGGCCATGCGATTCAGGCTCGGCCGCTCGCAGTACATCCGCGATGGTGACGTGGCCCCGGAACGCCGGGAGGGCCGGCTTCTCGAGAGCGGGCGCGCCATTCAGCGAGCGCAGCAATGCATGGTAAACTTCGCTCTCGCCGTCGAATTCGAACGCGCAGCACAGACCGCCCAGGTGCGCCATCAGGGATTTGGCTGAGATGCAATACTGCTCCGGATGCTGAAGGCTGTATGCATCCACGGCGATCCGATGGAAACGTGCATAACGGTAATCGCCGGCGTCTCGCGCCGTCAGTTCGTGAAAGAGCGTCTGGCACGTGGCTTCTCCGCCGGGAGTTTCCAGCCCGCAACCTGGACAGGTCGCCACGTACGCATTATATGGCTCAGGTCGGAACGGGGTTCGGGTTTGACCCTTACGCTGTCCGCATCATCTCCGATTTGTCCCCGCCGGCAATCGCCGCCTGTGCCGCCGCCAGCCTCGCTATCGGTACCCGATACGGCGAACAGGACACGTAGTTCATCCCGACGCGATAGCAGTACTCGACCGAGCTCGGGTCGCCGCCGTGCTCGCCGCAGATCCCGATCTCAAGATCCGGCCGGGTCTGGCGGCCCAATTCGATCGCCATCTCGATCACTTTGCCGACTCCCTCCTGATCGATCGACATGAACGGATCTGCCTTGAATACCTTCACATTCTCGTACTCCTTCGAGAACTTGGTGTAGTCATCGCGCGAAAGGCCCATCGTGGTCTGGGTGAGATCGTTGGTGCCGAAGCTGAAGAAATCGGCGTGTTCGGCGACCTTGTCCGCCGTAACGGCAGCGCGAGGGATTTCGATCATCGTTCCGACCATATACTCGAGGTCTTTCCGCCCCGCCTTCTCCAGAACCTCGTCCGCGACCCGAACGACGATTTCCTTCTGGTGCTCCAGTTCGCGTGCGCTGCCCACCAGCGGAATCATTACTTCGGGGATCACCTTGACGCCCTTCTTCGCCACCTGCACCACAGCCTCGAAAATCGCGCGCGCTTGCATCTCGGTAATTTCCGGATAGGTGATCCCCAAACGGCAGCCTCGATGGCCGAGCATCGGGTTGAATTCGTGCAATTCCTCGACGCGATGGAGCAGCTCCGGCAGCCGCGTTTTCAGATCGGCCACCTTCATGTTGTACTTCTCCGCCACCTCCTTCTTCATCTTGGTGTTCAGGTAGGGAAGCCGCCCGATATCGACCATCAAGTCCTCCCGCTTGGGCA
>QHXU01000260.1:0-12391 GCA_003223065.1 Acidobacteriota bacterium
GAAGAACGATCCCGCACCCGCGTACCTGTTCCTCGGCCCCGAAGCGTATCAGCGCGAGCAGTGCCGCCGCGCGCTTTTGGATGCGGTGCTGCCGCAAGAGGAGCGGGAGAGCGGCTTCACGCGCCACGATCTCGAACAGGTGCCGCTCGCCGCCGCGCTGGATGATGCGCGCTCACTGTCGCTGTTCGCTTCGAGCCGGGTGATCTGGCTTCGAAGCGGCGAAGCCGCGCTGCCCCGCGGGAAAGCGGCCGCATCGGAAGAAGACGCTTCCGGCGACGGCGATGCGGCGGAACTGGCGGCGTATCTGCGCGAGCCCACGCCGGGAACGGTGCTGGTCATCGAGGCCAGCCGCTACGACTTCGACGGCGAGGACAAGCCGAAGTTGGAGCGCGTTCAGAAATTCTATTCGGCCGTTCCGGCGCAGGTGGAATTCAGACCGTTCCCGCCCGAAGCCGCGCGCGCGCTGGCGCAGGACCTGTCCAAACAGGCCGGATTGAAAATGGGGCTGGCGGAACTGGCGCTGTTGCTTGAAGCCACCGGCGGCGACGCGTCGCGCATCGCGCTCGAGATCGAAAAATTAAGCCTGTACGCCGGCACAACGCGCAAAGAACGCGCAAAGTGACCGCCGCGGACATCGCCGCGCTGGTGCCCGACGCGCAGGGCGCCACGATTTTCGCCCTGGTCGCGGCTCTCGGGCGGGGCGACCGCACGCGCGCGCTCGAAATCCTCGACATACTCGTGCGCGAAGGCGAGTACATGCCGCTCGCCCTCACTTTCCTCGCGACTCAGTTTCGCATGGCTCTGGTGGCGCGCGAGGCGAATCTGCGCAGCGCGGCGCAGATCCAGGGATATTTCAATAAGCTCGGCGCGAGGATTTGGCCGGAGCGCGCGCGGCAGATCGAACACACCATTGCGGCGTTCCCCAAGGAGCGCCTGGAGCGCGCTGTCGCGAAACTCTTTAAGGCGGACCGGTCCCTTCGAGACGCGCGTCCTGACGACCGTATCGTGATGGAGGAAATGATTCTGGCGTTGACGGCGCCGTAGCTAGCCCGCAGAGGCCAGCTTGCGGAGGCGAAGCGTGAGGCGGCTCTTGTAGCGGGCCGCCGTGTTCCTCTTGATCACGCCCCATTTCGCGGAGCGGTCGATCACGGAAAAAGTCTTCGGCGCAATCGCCGCGGCAGCCTGGGCGTTCTTGGAGTCCAACAACCGGCGCATGGCGCGGATCTGATGGCGCAGCCGCGACCTGCGAACCCGGTTGATTTCCGTCCGGCGCGCCGTAACGCGCACACGCTTTAGGGCGGATACTGTATTTGCCATTCGAGATTTCAGGATATCGCAGCCCTGGCAGGTGGGTCAAACCAAGCGTATAATCACCCGAAAGGGCAAACGGTGCGCCAAGATCTCGACCTCCTCCAAGGCTCCTGGAGCGTCACCGCTCTTGAGGTGGAAGGACGGAAAATGCCCGCCGCCACGCTGGCGGAAGCCCGTATCGTGGTCAAAGGCAACCGGTTTACCAGCACCGGCATGGGCGCCGTGTACAAAGGTACGCTAGAACTCGACGCCTCAAAAAGCCCGCGCCAGCTAAACATGAAGTTTGATGCCGGCCCCGAAAAGGGCAACACCAATCCCGGCATCTACGAACTCGACGGCGATCGCTGGAGGATCTGCCTCGCCACACGAGGCGACGTGCGCCCGTCCAGCTTCGCCTCGGTTCCCGGCAGCGGCTTCGCGCTCGAAACGCTGACTCGCGGCGACGCTCCCGCGCCTGCGAAAGCAAAGGCGCGCGCATCCAGGAAGCCCGCGCCGGCCACCCCAAGCAGCGCCTCGACTGAATTCGAGGGCGAATGGCGCATGATCTACGCCAGCATCGACGGCCATCCGATGGATGAGTCCCTGGTCAAGTGGGTCAAGCGAGTGACCCAGGGCAATCACACCACGGTGTACGCAGGACCGCAGGTAATGATGAAGGTCGACTTCACAAGCGACCCCTCGAAATCACCTAAAGCCATCGACTACGTCAACACTGCCGGCTCGAACAAGGGCAAGACGCAATACGGCATCTACGAATTCGAAGGGGACATCCTGAAGCTCTGCGTCTCCGCTCCTGGGGCCGCGCGCCCCACGCGGTTTCAGTCGGCGCAGGGCGATCGCAGCATGCTGACCGTCTGGAAACGCGCGTAGAGCCTTCATTCGGGCCAATCGGGCCTTCATTCGGGCCAATCGGGAAAGATGCGCTCTATCAGCCCCTTCCCATACGCGTAAAATCCCTCGTCGCATTTTAGAATTTTTCCGTATTTCGCCTCCGCAAACCGCCCCCAATGCGGCCGCGCGCCATCCGCGTCCGTGAATCCGTACTCATCGGACAGGTCCCACGAGCTGAATACTCGTCCGCTCTTCTTCGCGGCATCAGGATCCGCCGCCAGCGCCGCCACCGCGCGCCCCACGAAAAGCGGCGTTTCGGATGCGAGAAAGTTTGGCTCTCGCTTCCCCGCGTCACGCCAGTTCGCTTCCGTCACGCCGAAATGCTCGAGCATGTTCTCGGAGCGAAGAAAACCCGGCGTAACCGCTACTGCTGTTATGTTCCGCTTGCGCAGTTCGTAGGACATGGCGAACGCCAGACGGATCACCGACGTCTTTACCAGGTCGTAGAAAATATTGCCGCGATAACTCCACGAATCGCCATCCGTGATTTCGACGATCAGTCCTTGCCCGCGGCCGAACATAAGTGGAGCCCCGAAATGCGCCGTGATAATGTGCGTGTGCACCGCGCGCTCGAGCATTGTAAAGCCTTTTTCCAGCGTGACCGTCCAGAACGTCTTTCCGAACTCCGTCAACTCGTCGCCGCCCCACACATCGTTGACCAGGATATCCATCCCATCCGCTTCTCTCTTCACGCGCTCGAACAGTTCTTTCACCTGCTCGCTCTGCGTGTGGTCCACTTGCACGGCGATTCCCTTGCCTCCGCGCGCCGTTACCATTTCGGCGGTTTCCTCGATCGACTCCGGACGTCCCGTCATCGCGCTCTTTCCGCGTACGCTCCGCCCCGTGCAGTAAACCGTCGCGCCCTCCTCGCCGAGCGCGCAGGCGATACCCCGGCCCGCGCCGCGGGTCGCGCCCGCCACCACGGCGATCTTGCCCTGAAGCTTCCCCGTTGCCATCTCCGCCTCCTCTGCTGAATGGAAATGCGCCCGGATTACCGGAACCCGTCCCCGATCCTCATTGCTCTTCGAACAGCTCCGACCGCGCGACACGCTCGCCCTTAAACAACACCATGGAAATGCGTTCGGTGGCCGCGATGTCCTGCAGGGGATTGCCGTCCACGAGCAAAAGACTCGCATCGTAGCCTTTGCGAATGAGGCCGATTCGGTCATCGGCGCGCAGAAGCCGCGCGGCATTGTGCGTCGCTGCCTGGAGCGCGACCCCGGGAGCGACGCCCGCCTCCACCCAAAGCTGCAGCTCGCGATGGATTCCCGGACCGTGGATCACCAGCGGATTCCCGGCATCCGTTCCCGTGACCAGCATCACGCCCGCCCGCGTCGCCGCGGCGAGATTCTGCTTGCCTGAGTCGAGGCTCATTGGATAGGCGCGAAACATGGCCCGCATCGGATCGAGCGCCTGTGACGGCAGCATCTTCTTCGTCGATTCGAGGAGCTTTGGCGGCCCGACCTGCTGTACCAGCGAACGGTCCAGCAGATCCGTCTTCCCCTGGCCCGCGGCCAAAAAGCCTTCGACCACCGCCAGCGTCGGATCGTAGGCGACGCCCTTCTGCTTCATCCTGGCTAACAGGACTTCGGGGATCAGGTCCCGGTGTGAGCCGTGCTCGATGCCGTCCACTCCGGCATCGAGAGCATCGGCGATGTCCTTCGACTCTCCGGTGTGACACAGGATCGGCAATCCCTCCGACCGCGCGGCCTCCGCGATGGCTCTCAAGATCGCCGGATCCATGCGCGTAAAGGGCCGCGAAGCCGACCCGGCTTCGAGAACCGCCTTGATCCCGTTCACGCCGCGCTTCTTGAGCTCCGCCACTTGCTGTCGCGCTTCGTCGGGTGTTTGCGGCAGCCGGACGAACTGCGCGTCGAACACGGCGCGCATCTGCTCGGGCAGGTTGGCCGAATATTCCGTTCCATGCCCTCCCGGCGCGGTGAACAACGGGCCGACGGCGAACAGCTCGGCTCCGAGCTTTTCGCCCGATGCGATCATCCCGCGAATTCTCAGCACATCGTCGATGGTGTCGCCCACGCTCTTCACCGCGGTTACGCCGCTGTAAAGGTATGCGGCCAGCTCACGCGGAAAGTTCTTGTCGGGCGTCCCATAATCTATGGCATTGCCATAGAACCCGCCGGGCGCGCCCAGGTGGACGTGGACATCGATGAGGCCGGGCATCAGGGTCTTGCCCGCCGCCTCAATGGGATCCGCCTTCAAAGTCTTTGGATCCGGTGCCGGCCCGGGATAAATTTCTGCGATCTTGCCGTCCTTCACCAATACTGCGCCGCGATCGATTATCGCGCCGTCGCCCACAAAAAGCCGCGCGTCCCTGATCAGCAGGGTGTGGCTGCGGCGCAGGTCCCGCGCCAGCACCTTGCCCTTGACTACATTGTTCTTTGCGTGCGCCTGCCAGACACCCATCAAGAAAAAAGGAGTCATCACCGCCAGAAGCCACAGCTTGGCCGAGGCGCGCATTTTTTCTTCTTTCTCCCAGCGAAACAGCTTGATGCCGAGGAAGGTTCCCACCACCGCGGTGAGCACCAGCACCCCCGCGGCGGACAAGTTGTCGAGGATTGTCTCGCGCCCCCTCAAAATGCCCTGTAGTCCCGTGGACAAATATGTGGTTGGGATAAACTGCGCCACGATCTGGAGCCAGTTCGGCATCAATGCGATGGGGAAAGTGGCGCCGCCCAGGAACAACATCGGAAAGTAGAGGAGCTGGATGATGATCTGGCTCTCCTGCATCGAGTTGGCCACGGCGCCGATGACGCCGCCGATCGCGCGGAACGCCAGTACGCCAAGCGACACGAACAGGAACAGCGACAAGAGTTGCTGCGGCGCCTGCATCCCGTAAACAAAATGCGCCAGCACAAGCACCATCGCCGTGACCGGCACGTAGTGAACCAGGCCCACGACCATCGACGAAACAAGGATCGGCGCCGCGGTGATCGGCGCCACCTTGAACTGCCGCAGGATGTTGTGTTTCGCGGTCCATCACGGATCGCATCCCTGCGCCGAAGAAGCCAGAGCCGAGCACGCCGATGGTCAGCACCATGTTCACGATCTGGGTTACGGCGCCGCCCTGCTCGGCGTGCATCAACTGGCCGAAGATGAAGAAGAAAATCAGGGGGAACAGGTAATTGAAGAACACCACCGTGCGGTCGCGCATGGTGAGCCGCAGGTTCATCCGGATTTGAGCAATATAAGCTTTCATCTATTCTCTCAGCCGTTTGCCCGTCAGCTCGATGAACACGTCTTCGAGCGTCGGCCGCTTCAGGTGGATATCTTCGAGATCGATGCCCTGCTGGTCGATCCACTTCACCAGGTCCGGCAACGTGCGCGCGGGCCGCGGCGAGTATACGGTCAGCAGCGTGCCGCCATCGCTCAGCGCGTGCTTTTCCGATTCCTCGAACGGCGGGACGTCCGCGGGCAGCGGTTGCGCCGTTCGAATCTCGATCCGGGACTGGCCGAGCGTGCGCGCCTGGATCTCGCGAGGCGTGCCGAGCGCGATGATCTTGCCTTCATCGAGAATCGCGACGCGATCGCAAAGACGCTCCGCCTCCTCGATGTAATGCGTCGTGAGCAGGATCGTGCGCTTTGCGTCGCGCAACTCGCTGATCAACCCGTGGATCTCCAGGCGCACTTGCGGATCGAGGCCGGTGGTCGGTTCGTCCAGAAAGATCATCTGCGGATCGTTCACCATGGCGAGCGCCAGCGCCACGCGCTGCTTCTGCCCGCCGGAGAGGCGCGAGTAGAACTCGTTGCGCTTTTCCCAGAGCTGCAGGCGCTGCATCAGCCGGTCCCGGTCGATGTTGCGCGAATAAAACGCTGCGAACAGCGCCAGCGCTTCGCGCACCGTGATCTTGTCCGGCAGATTCGTCGACTGCAGACAGACGCCGATGCGGTCCTTGATCGCGCGCACATCGGTGCCCGGATCGTAACCCAGAACCTTGACGTCTCCCGCCGTGCGCGGGCGCAGCCCTTCCAGGATTTCTACGGTGGTGGTTTTGCCCGCGCCATTTGGGCCCAGCAGGGCGAACACCTCGCCGGGCGCGACCTCGAAATCGATCCCGCGCACCGCCTCGAAGTCTCCGTAGGACTTACGGAGGCCTCTTGCCTGGATGGCGGCCCCCACTTAGGCCAACACCGCGGCCGAGGTCAGGACGCCGATAGAAGCGCGGCAGAACGCGGGCAGGTCCTCGGGCTTGCGCGAGGTCACCAGGTTCCCGTCCACCACCACTTCGGCGTCTTCATAGCGCGCGCCGGCGTTGATCACGTCGTCTTTGATGGCGTAGAAGCATGTGGCGCGGCGTCCCTTCAGCACGCCGGCCGAACACAGCACCCATGGTCCGTGGCAGATCGACGCGACCAGTTTCCCGCGTGCGTTCATGTCGCGCACGAACTGGTTGGCCTTGGCGTAGCGGCGGATATGATCGGGCGCATAGCCGCCCGGAATGATCACCCCGTCGAACTCGCGCACTGCGACTTCGTCGTAGGAGCGGTCGCTCTTGGCCGGATAACCCAGCTTGCTGCTGTATGTTTTGCCGGATTCGGCGGCCACCAGCACGACTTCCGCGCCCGCTTCCTGAAAGCGGAACACCGGATACCAGACTTCCATTTCCTGATAGAGCGTATCCACCAGGACAGCGATCTTCTTGCCTTTGAGATCCATGAGTCTCATTTTAGCGGGAGCGTTTGGCAAGCGCAGGCTAAACCGGCGAATGGCAGGAAAGGATGGACGAACGGTGCGCTCTATCCTGTATTTAACCTGCTCGCCGCCTCCGGGACCCTGTTTGAGAAACCCTCACTGGAGCGCAGCTGCCCATTGGGGCTCAATACCAGCCCGCGCGAGTGTGGCATCGCTCCAGCCGGCATCTCTTAAGCGAAGAACAATAAGCCGGTTCGTGCTCGCTGGTAGCACTTGCTGCGAAAAGTCCACCGGGACAAGCGTCTTGTATAAACGCCGCACCGCCTGCGCTTCAGACTCATTTTCACAGAGGTCCGCAATCGGGTCAAAGGCCCGTAATAGATTCGGTACCGTGGATTTGAGAATCTCCAGGAAGGTCTTCGCGCGCCCCACCATTACAAAGGTGTTCCAAAGGCAGCCCCGGCGCAACAACTCGCGGGCGGCCTGAAGCGCCGGCTTCTCCCAGAACCGGTTCACGCGCGATAGTTCCGCGCCGTTGCTGCATTCGACGGCATCGCCGGGTTCGATCCATCCATACTCGACTTCAGGCGATTGGGGCTCGGCTCCCAGCAGGACCAGCGAATCCGCGTGGTCCTGAGCGATACCAAGCGCGGAATCGACTGCCGTAATGAACGGACTCTCGTCCGCGTAGTAGTGGTCGGCGGGGAAGAATGCGGCCAGCGCATCCCCGTCAGTTTGGAGGATCCGTAGAAGGCTGTACGTGATCGCCGCCGCGGTTCCTTTGTTGTCAGGTTGGACGACAATCTGACCCCGGCTGACGTCCTTCAGTTCGTCCGAATAGAGGTCTTCGTGCGCCTTCAAGACCGCAAACAACGTTCGCTCTGGTGAAACCGCGCGAGCGACTCTCTGGCGCGTGTGACCTAAGAGTGTCTCGCTTCCGAATATGGGACAGAATTGCTTCGGACGATTGTCGCCGCAGATGAGCCGGGTTAACGAACGGAGCCGCTTACCCTCGCCACCAGCCAGAATCACCGCCCGAGCATGAGCATATCTGCTCATCAATTCATCCGTGGTTAGCTCCCGCAGCCGGCCTCGCGGTCGGTTTACGTCATCAGGGCGATTCCGATTTGTGTTGAAGCGCGGTGTACAGAAATGGCGCGTGCTTCAACGGCCTGACTGGCCGGAGAGTTCAACGTCCACTCTTACTTGACACTCAATAGTACGGCACATCGGCGGTCGTGTCAATGAAGCCTTAGTGAAAGCGGATCTCTCTTATCCTCAATTTCTGTTGATATTAGATAGCAGCGGAGCGAGTTATGGACGCGCCGCGTTGTTTAAGAAATCTTTAATAAAACAAAAATACGTCATATGATTTATCTGTAAGGCACGGTGCGTCGTAATGCCTATTTCACTTTAAACTAACTACACCTTCTGCACCCTGCGAAGTGTGTAAAGCTCCGGATTCACGGTCCTGTCCTTCCACCGCTTCCAATCGTCCTGGACGTGGATCAGGCGGCCGCTGATGTGGTTGGACTGCTCGGAGGCTAGAAAAAGCGCCAGTTCGATCTGCTTCTCCGGAGCGATGCCGCCGGTGAGGCGGACCTGCCGGGCTTGTTCGATCTCTCGCCAGCCCGCGCGGTCGCCCGCGGCGAGGATCTGGTCCGTCATGTGCGTATAAGTACCGCCGGGCGACATGCAAT
Organism: Acidobacteriota bacterium; assembly: GCA_003223065.1. Taxonomy (GTDB): domain Bacteria; phylum Acidobacteriota; class Terriglobia; order Bryobacterales; family Bryobacteraceae; genus Palsa-187. The sequence goes on from QHXU01000260.1 coordinate 8,554, forward strand.
TGATTTGCACATTGTGCTCGCTCACTTCTTCGGCCACGCTCTCCACGAAGCGGGCCACCGCCGTCTTGGTGGCTGAATAAACGGCGAAATTCGGCCGGGCGTCGGTGACACCGCCGCCGGTGAGCACGATGATCTTGCCTGAGCGCCGCTCGATCATGTGCGGCAGCACCGCGCGGCAGGCGTTTATCACCCCGCACAGGTTCGTCCGCACAATTTCACTCCACGATTTCGGCGCCGTATCGACGAATGGTCCGATCGGGCCCTGGATCGCCGCCGCGCAGACCAGCACCTGCACCGGGCTGCCGAAGTGCACGCGTATGCGCTCCACGCCGGCGCACACCTGCTCGTAATCGCAGACATCGGCCCGGATGCGCAGGGCGGAGCCGCCGGCGTGCTCGATTTCCAGGTGACACAGATCGAGCTCGGCTTTACTGCGCGCCAGCAGGCCCACACGGGCGCCGCGCGCCGAAAAGCCAATCGCCAGACGTTTCCCAACGCCGCGGCCCGCGCCAGTCACCAGCACGGGTACAGCCTTGAAGGAGTGCACCCCCTAAAGTTAGTACAAATCGGGTAGCACCGCTCCGCTCACCACCCCGAACTCCTCGGCCACTCGCCCCAGTCCTTTCCGTAAATACTCTTCGCGCCCTCCGATCCAAATCCTGACGTAGCCCTCGACGCCCAACTGCGCGCCCGGCACGATCAGCGTGTTCCGCCGCACGCGAATACGCTCGCATAGCTCTACCGACGGGATGTTCGCGTTGTATTTCATCAATCCGATTGCGCCCGCGTCGGGCTCGCGCCATTCAAGGAATCCATCGAAGCTGCGCACCCATTCGCGCGTAATCCCGAGATTGGTCGAAAGCACGGCGCGGGTTCGTGCGTAGCACTTCTCCCGGTTCGCCGCCGTCACCGCGATACGTGCGAGCTGATCGGATAGCTTGTTCGGGCCGATGGTCACATAATCGTGCTGCGACCAGCATTCGGCGATCAGCTCCTTCGGCCCCACGATCCAGCCGATGCGCACGCCGGGGATGCCCCAAGCCTTCGATAAGCCGCTGGTCACGATCACGCGGTCGCTCATGCCCCAGAAACTCTTGGTGCGCTCGCGCGAAATCTCCGCGCCCTGGTAAACCTCGTCGGCGAGCAGGTACGCGCCCACCGCTTCGCAGCGCTCCACGATGCGCTTCATCGCCGCTTCGGAAAGAATCGACCCCGTGGGGTTGTTGGGATTCGACACGTATACCATCCGCGTTTCCGGCGTCACGGCGCGCTCCAGTTCGTTCCAGTCCGGCTCCCACCCGTTTCCGGTTTGGAAAGGATCGCGGAGACGGAACGTGCGCGTTTTCGCGCCGAGGCTCCGCGGCACGCCCCAAAGCTGCATGTAATTCGGCGTCTCCAGCGCGAAGCCGTCGCCGGGCCGGATCTGGCTCAGTGCCACCAGATAATTTGCCTCCGACGTTCCGTTGGTGACCTCGATGTGGTCCACCGTCGCGCCGGGATAGATTTGCGTCAGCGCCTCGCGAAGCTCGAGGGTGCCGTTGGACTGGCTGTAGCCCAGCGGCACGTCGAGAAAGCTGTCCAGATCGAACCCCATCTCCATCAGTTCGCGCAATGTCAGCGGGCGGACGCCGCTCTCGCTGAGATCGTACTCAACCAGGTTTTCCCAGGTCGATTGCATCCGCTCCATTTCAAAGGTTTCGATTTTCATGTCAGTATCGCCATCCTCCAGCCCGCCGATTATCCGCACAAAATTTTCTTCACGGTTTCCGCGCTCACGTTGCGCCCGGAAATGATCAGCACGGCCGGCTCCGTCAATTTCTCGATCTTACCCGCCAGGCAGGCCGCGATGGGCACGGCCGCGGAAGGTTCGATCAAGTATTGATGATGCTCGAGCATCCAGCGCACCCCTTCCACGATCTCGTCTTCCGCCACCAGCGCCACATCATCCGCCAGTGGGCCGAGCACGCTGAACGTGAGTTCGCCGATGCCTCCTTCAACGCCGCCGGCCATCGTTTCGACGGCCGGTAGTTTCGTGACGGCGCGGCCCCGATCGAGCGACAGCCGGAGAGCGGGAGATAACACGTGCTGGCATCCGATGAACGTGGCGTCGCGCAGTTGCAGCTTCGTCCAGAACGCGAATCCTGCCGACAATCCTCCGCCACCCACCGGCACCAGGAAATTGCGGGCCGCCGGGACCTCTTCCAATACTTCCATCGCCAGCGTTCCGCCGTTTGCCGCCATGATCGCGTAATCGTCGAAGGCGGAAAGAAATGTGCGGCCTTGCTCTGCCGCCATCTGGAGCGCCCAGTCCTGCGTGTCGTCGTATCCGTCAAACTCGGAGACCCGCACGTCGGCCCCCATCGCCGCCATCCCTGTGTACTTAGCCCGGTCCACCGTGCGCGGCACGCAGATGGTTGCGCGAACGCCCGCCTCGCGCGCCGCGTAGGCCACCGCTTTTCCGTGATTTCCCGCCGAGCAGGTGATCACGCCGTCGCGGCGCTCCCCGGCAGTGAGGCGGGCGATCCGGAACAGCGCCCCGCGGATCTTGAACGATCCGGTCAACTGCAGCGATTCGAGCTTTAGCCACACCGGCGCCCCGAGTCTCTGCGACAGGTCCGGCGAAAATTCGACCGGCGTGCGCCGGATTCGGCCCTGCAGAAACGCGGCGGCTTCCAGGATAAGGCTGGCGGTGAGGTTATCCACAATAATCCGTCGCCGCCTCCATCAGGATTGCGGCCATCTGTGCGACCGACTCCAGTTCCACCCACTCCACCGCCGCATGCGCGCCGCCGCCGCCCGGCCCCATCACCACGGTCTCGACGCCCGCCGCTTTGAGCAGCGCGGCATCCATCCACGGCGTGTCGCCGATGTAGTTCGGTGTGCGCCCCAAGACTTTGGCGGCCGCCCGCGCGAGCGCGCGCACCACCGGCGCCTCTCGCGACACCTCAAACGGATCGCGTACGAAAAACGGCCGCACTGTGGCCTTGAAGCTGGAATCGCGCGCTGCCAGCCGGTCGACAATCTGCTGCAGTTCGCTCACCGCCTGCGCCTCTGTCTCGCCGGGCACTGTGCGGCGCTCGATCTGGAGCTTTGAGGACGCCGCGTATGTACTCAGTCCATCGCCGCCCTGCATCATCGCGGCGTGTAACGATGGCGGCCCCACCAGCGGGTGCGGAGGCCGAGCGCGAAGGTCGCGCTCCAGCTTGTCAAGCTCGGCCAGAAACCAACCCATGCGCATGTTCGCATCGATCCCCAGCTCGAATCTGCTGCCATGCGCCGCGCGGCCCTTTGTTTCGACTTCGATCCATAAGTAGCCCTTGTGAGCCAGGCAAATCTGCACTGCGGTGGGCTCGGTCACGATCGCCCCGTCGGTCCTGATGTTCCGGATCACGTCGGCCGTGCCGATGCTGCCGTATTCTTCATCGGCGACCGCCGCGACCACGACATCGCCGCGCGTCTTCACCCCGGCATCCACAAGCGCCTTGACTGCCGCCATCTGCGCCGCCAGGCTCCCCTTCATGTCGTAGGCTCCCCGGCCGTACATTTTTCCGTCGCGTACCGCCGCGGAAAACGCCTCCTCCATTCCTTCAACTCCGACGGTGTCGTAGTGTGCGTTCAGCATCAGGCTTTTTCCGCCGCCCGTACCGCGCAGCGTTCCGAGCACGCTGATGCGCCCCGGCTCCGGTTCGAGCGTCCGCACCTCAAGTCCCATCGCGCCGAGTGCCCGCGCTACGTAACCGCTGATCTCGCCTTCGCCCTTGCCTCCCGGCGCCAGCGTGGGATTGACGGAGTTGATACGAATCAGGTCTGCAAGCGTCCTGAAGAGATAGTCCCGATC
>QHXU01000260.1:12467-17267 GCA_003223065.1 Acidobacteriota bacterium
ATTCGACGTCGGCCTTGAGAATCTCTTCTTCCGGAACCGTCAGGATATCTCTCGAAAGCACGGTAATGTCGGCTAGCATGCCCGGCTTGAGCATTCCCTTGATGTTCTCTTCGAACGCTGCGTACGTGTTCTCGACCGTATACGAGCGGAGCGCCTCCATCCGCGTCATCCGCTGCGCCGGGAAAAATGTCTGGCCATTCTTCATGCGCCGCGTCACAGTCGCGTAGTATGACTCGATCGGGCTGACGTCTTCCACCGGCGCGTCGGTGCCGTTAGTTACGTGCGCGCCCGTTTTCATGAGACTCTTCCACACGTAAGCTCCCTCCTCGGCGCGCTTGGGGCCGAGGCGCGGAATCACCATCGGACCGTCGGAGGTGCAGTGCACGCCCTGCATGGACGCGATGACGCCCAATTGCGCGAATCGGGGAATGTCGGCGGGATCGATGTGTTGCGCGTGCTCGATGCGCCAGCGCAGGTCTTTCTTATCCGGATGTGCCTTAAACGTTCGCTCGAATATGTTCAGCACCTCGCGGTTGCCGCGGTCTCCGATCGCGTGGACGCAGAGCTGATATCCGTTCTCGATCGCGAGCTTCGCGGTCTTCTCGATATCGGCCGGATCCTCTGTGTTCATGCCGCTTGAGGTGGGCAGATCCGCGTACGGCTGCAGGAGCCATGCCCCTCGCGAGCCGAGCGCGCCGTCGATCTGACGCTTGATTGCGCGCACCGTCAGATGATTGTCGCCGAAGCCGATGATCCTGTACTGTTTGATGTTCGGCGCGATCGCCGCGTTCGGCGCGCGGAGCATCACCCACAGCCGCAGCGGCAGGCGTCCTTCGGTGGCGCGGCGCTTGAAGCGCTCGATGACGTCGGGCGGCGAGCCGGCGTCCTCAAATGTGGTGATCCCCTTCGATAAACATTCTTCCGCCGCCAGATCGATCTCCCGCTCCGCCTGCGTGTCGCGTTCCGCCGCGGTGCGCTTGGCGAGATCGCGATTCATCGCATCGCGCACCAGGCCCTGGGCCCGCTCGTTCATCAATCCGATCGGATTGCCCTCCGCGTCCTTCATGATCTCGCCGCCCGGCGGATCGGCCGTGTTCCGGGTGATGCCGGCGCGCGCCATGGCCGCCGCGTTCGCGAAGCTCGCGTGGCCGCTCGCGTGCGTGAGCAGCACCGGATTGTTCGGAGAAACGCGGCTCAGCGAATTGTGCACCGGGAAACCATGAACGTTGGGCGTGGGCTTCGTGTCCCACTTCTCCTGATGCCAGCCGCGCCCGATGATCCAGTCGCCGGGCTTCGCCTCGCGCGCCGCGGCTCCCACCATCCCCACGATCTGGTCCCAGCTCTTCGCCTCGCGCAGGTTCAGGCTCATCTTGAACGCGCCCACCCCGGTGAAGTGGCCGTGCCCCTCGATAAAGCCGGGAATCGCCAGGTGCCCGCCCAGGTCGATTACTTTCGTCGAGGGCTGAATCTGCCGCGCAATCTGCGCGTCGGTTCCCACCGCGGCGATCTTCCCGGCCGTCACGGCGATCGCCTGCGCCTGCGGAGCCGCCGGATCCAGCGTCACAATTTTTCCGTTCCGCAACACGAGGTCGGCGGCCGGCGCGGTCAGAACGCAAGTCGCAAGAAGCAGTGCGAGTTTCATGACTGAGCCTCCATCATATCGTCCAGCGCGGCGCCCAAGCGCCGTAATCCTTCCTCCAGCGGCTCGGGATCGCCCCCGATGCCGATGCGGAAATGGTCCGGCATTTCGAAGTATTTTCCCGGCACCGCGGTGGTATCGTACTTCGCGCGCAGCAATTCGCACAATTGATCCACGCTGCCGCGCATCAGCTTCGGGAAAACGATCGTGCCGAAAGGCAGTCTCGGCGCGTCAAGATCCGCGCGGCTGTCGAGAAACCGGTGCAGCGTGGCGCGGTTGGTGTCGAGGCGCGCGCGCACGTGCCGCCTGATCCGCTCCAACTCCCCGAACGCGATCACGCTGAGCAGTTCGGCGGTGTGCGCCGGGATGCTGCCGAACAGGTCGTTCATCCGCCACATCGCTGTGGCCAGCCCCGGCTCGGCGATAATCCATCCGCAGCGCAGGCCGCTCAATCCGTACACCTTCGTCAAGCTCGACGTGACGATAAAGTGATCGCCCAGGTGCGCAGCCGAGCGCGGGGCGCACTCGAACGCCGCGTCGAGATAAACCTCGTCCACCATCACCCGGGCGCCCGCGCGGCGCGCAATTTCTCCGACTGCGCGCACTGTAACTTCATCGGCCAGCGCGCTCGACGGATTGTGAAGATTCGTGATCACGACCAGCCGCGTGCGCGCCGTGATCTCCCGTTCCACGGCTGCCGGATCGAGCGCAAACCCGGATTCGTGCGTGCGCGGGAAGCGCCGGATGCCGGCTCCAATATGCCGCGCCGCGGCCACAATCAGCTCGTATGTCGGATGCTCGATCAGCACCTCGTCGCCGGGCTTCAACGTCGCCGCAAGCGCCAGGTAGTTCGCCATGGAAGTGCCGGTCGCGGCCACGATGCGCTCCGCCGGAACGCCGCAATGCGCGGCCAGCGCTTTCTGCAGAGGCTCGTACCCGTAATAGCTCGGGCCGCTGATTTCCAGGTCCTCCATCCGGATAGGGAGGTCGCGCAGCTTCCAATGCGCCACGCCGCTGGTCGCCAGGTTATACCGTGCGTGCGAATGGAGCTTCGCCCACGGCATATACATCGAACTCAACGCTTGTCTCCCCTCCAAAGAAAATAGACTGGCACGCCCGTAAGTAAGATTGCCAGCCCGATAACGCTGTTCGACGGATACTTGTAGATCGTGCTCGCCACCACCAGAAACGACGCGATCACGAAACAGAGCGTGGTGAACGGATGCCCCGGCGTGCGAAACCCTTTTGAAAACGGCTCGCGGCGCCGGAACACCAGGAGCGAAAGCCCGGTCATGCCGAACAGGATGAAATCCACCGACACGACGTAGTTCAGGATCTGCTCGTAGCGGCCGGAGACCGTGATTATGATCGCAACTACACCCTGCAGCGCGATTGCTACTGCGGGCGCGGCCGTGCGCGGATGTATCCAGGCGACGCCGCGGAAAAACACCCCGTCTTCGGCCATGGCGAAGTAGACGCGCGGCGCCGTCAGCATCCCCTGGCTCAGGAACCCGAGCGTGGAGATCGCGATGCCCAAGGCGATGAACGTCGCTCCGCGCTCTCCCAGCGCGGAGCGCATCACGGCTGAGGCGGGTGTGCTGGTTGCCGCAAGCCCGCTTGCTCCCAGTGCATGTACGAAGACGTACGTCACGGAAACATACAGCGCCACGACGCCGGTGACGCCGATCAATAACGCGCGCGGCAGATCGCGAACGGAATTCTTCATTTCACCGGCCATAAAGCTCGTGGTCTGCCATCCTCCGTAGGCGAACAGCACTGGAGTCATCGCCGCCCCGAACCCGGTGACCAGGTCCATCGACGGCGGGCGATCCAGGAATCCGGCGGTCGAAGCCGCGGCGGGACGCGCCAGCAGGAGGCCCGCCAACACCAGTGCGGCGATCGCCACGATCTTCATCACCATCAGCGCGCTCTGCACGTTCGAACCGGCGCGTACGCCGAAACAGTTGATAATCGTCAGGACCGCCAGCGCCATGGCCGCGACCAACGCGTCCGAGACCGGCGCCTGAGTGATCTCGAGAAAATAGCGTGCGAACGTCACCGCCACCGCGGCCATGCCTCCGGTTTGCGTGACCAGCAGCAGCGTCCAACCGTAGACGAACGCCACCGCGGGGTGAAACGCGTCGCGCAGGTAAGCATATTGCCCTCCAACCTCCGGCCGCCGCGCGGCCAGTTCGGCATAGACCAACGCGCCCGCCAGCGCGACCGCGCCGCCCACCACCCACGCGCCCAGAATCAGGAACGGCGTGCGCACCTGCTGCGCCACAACGTATGGATTTATGAAAATACCCGAGCCCACAATCCCGCCCATTACGAGCATGGTGGCGTCGAAGACTCCCAGTCGGCGGGCAAGCCCCGCGGGGCGTTCAGGCATACGAAGGGGCGGCTCTCGGAGTATACTATTTCGGAGGTCTTCCATGAAAAAAATCGCTTTGTTGGTCGCTTCGGCAACGCTCGGCGCCTCCGCGTTGATGGCGCAGCAGCAGGCAGTGCACACGCATCTCAAAGTCGGCGACGAAGCTCCTGATTTCACGCTTCCCGACACCTCCAACAAACCCGTGAAGCTCTCCGATTTCCGCGGCAAGAAGAATGTCGTGCTGGCGTTCTTCACCGCCGCATTCACCGGTGGTTGAACCACCGAGCTCAACGCCTACCAGTCTGGTATTGGCAAATTCAATGAGAACAATACGCAGGTATTGGCCATCAGTACGGATTTCATCGCGACGCTGAATCACTGGTCGAAGGAGCTGAACGCGGAGTACCCGATGTTATCCGACTATAAGCGCGTGGTTTCGAAGCAGTACGGTGTGCTGAATGAACAGTCGCAGCTCATCAGCCGGACCACGTTCGTGATTGACATGGATGGCAAAATCGTCAACATCACCGAAAGCCGCGATGCGATCGATCCGACCGGCGCGCTGACCGCTTGCAGCCGCCTGAAGAAGCACTGATCTGGCCGCTGCGGCTCATTCATACCGCAGCGCGACCAGCGGATCCACTCTAGTCGCGCGCCTCGCCGGAATCGCGCACGCCGCCGCCGTCACCGCCATCAACAGCGCCGCCATCGCCACGAACGTCGCCGGATCGAACGAGCTGACGCCGAACAGTAACCCACGGATCAGCCGTGTCAGCGCCAGCGCGCC
>QHXU01000215.1:0-6927 GCA_003223065.1 Acidobacteriota bacterium
CCGCCTCTTCGAGCGGCACTGGAACCACGCGATGGCCGCGGGCGCTCACCAGGCCGAGAAGCTGGCGCTGGCCGGTGGAATCGGGATCGACAAGCATCGTGGTCAGCGCCCGCGGCCATCGCGTGGTTCCAGTGCCGCTCGAAGAGGCGGCCGATCTTGCCCAGCGGCTCCGGTTCGATGCAGTGTTTTGGTCCATGCGCCCCGCCTGCACAAAGTGGAGCGAGTTCCTGGAACGCTCCCGCCCTTACATCCCGGCGTTTGTGCTCTTAAGCGACGGCTACGACGCGGATCTAGCGGCCAGGCTTGCGGAGAACGGCGGCTTTCTGATGGTGCGCCCGCTGGTGGAATCCGACCTCGATCGCGTGTTGAAGGAGATCGAGACGCGCGCGCCGGCAACTTCCGCCGCGCGGCCCGGGCGGTAATCAGTCCGCGGAACGCTGTTTACCAACGCCACGCGGCATTGGTCATCGACTGCCGGCGAGCTGCCGCAGCACGTACGGCAGAATGCCGCCATTGCGATAATATTCGGCTTCCTGCGGCGTGTCGATGCGCACCACGGCGTCGAACGTTTTAGCGTCGCCATCCAGGGCCGCGGTCACATGAGCGCGCGTCTTGCCGCCCGATTCGACCGCCTCCGGAATCCCTTTGATCGAAAATGATTCGAAGCCGGTCAAGCCCAGCGATTCGCGGTTCTGGCCTTCGGCAAACTGCAGCGGCAGCACTCCCATCCCCACCAGGTTCGAGCGGTGGATGCGCTCGAAGCTTTCGGCAATGACGGCGCGCACGCCGAGCAGCAGCACGCCCTTCGCCGCCCAGTCGCGCGACGACCCGGCGCCATATTCCTTGCCCGCGATAATCAGGAGCGGCACGCCTTCTTTCTGATACAGAACGGACGCATCGTAAATGAACATGCGTTGATTCGAAGGAATGTGGGTGGTCCAACCGCCTTCGGTGCCCGGCGCCATCAGGTTCCGCAAACGGATGTTGGCCAGCGTGCCGCGGACCATCACCTCATGGTTTCCCCGACGCGAGCCGTAGGAATTGAAGTCCGCCGGTTTCACGCCGAGCGAGATGAGATATTTCCCGGCCGGGCTGTCTACCGCGATATTTCCGGCCGGCGATATATGATCCGTAGTCACGGAGTCACCCAGAACGGCCAGCGCGCGGAGTCCGCTGATGTCGCGCACGAACTTCGCTGGATCCGCTAATTGATCGAAATACGGCGCGGGTTTGATGTAGGTGGAGGAATCGTCCCAAGCATAGCGATCGCCGGCGGGCACACGAACCGAGTTCCAGCGCGCATCGCCGGCGAAGACTTCCGAATACTGTTTGGCGAACATTTCGCGCCGTACGGACTGCTGCACCACGGCCTGTACTTCGTCCGGCGACGGCCAGATCTCGCGCAGAAACACATCGCGGCCGGCGGAGTCCTGCCCAATCGGCTCATTCACTAGGTCAACGTCCACGCGGCCGGCGAGCGCATATGCCACGACGAGCGGAGGCGACGCCAGGTAGTTGGCGCGCACGAGAGGATTGATGCGGCCCTCAAAATTCCGGTTGCCCGAGAGCACACTCGCGACCACCAGCTTTTCTCTCTTCACGGCCGCGGCCACTTCCTCGGGCAGCGGCCCACTGTTGCCGATGCACGTGGTACAGCCGTATCCGACGAGATCAAAGTGGAGGGTTTCGAGATACGGAACCAGGCCGGCGTCACTCAGGTAATCCATGACGACCTTCGACCCTGGCGCCAGGCTCGTCTTCACCCACGGCTTCGCCTTGAGTCCCCGCTCGACCGCTTTTTTCGCAAGTAGTCCCGCCGCGACCATCACCGATGGGTTCGATGTATTGGTGCAGCTTGTAATCGCGGCGATGACGACGCTGCCATCCTGAATCGTGGCACGTGTCCCATTCGTGCCAATCTCCGCGGTCTTCGGCGCCGAACCCAGGCCGCTCAGGAAGTTTTGCTTGACGTCCGGCAGATTGATGCGGTCTTGCGGCCGCTTTGGCCCGGCCATCGACGGCACGACGGTCGAGAGATCGAGCGCCAGCGTATCGGAGAAGACCGGATCAGGCGCGCCCGCCGTTCGAAACAATCCCTGCGCCTTGGCGTATCCTTCCACGAGGGCAATCTGGTCCGCCGGGCGGTTCGTCATGCGCAGATAATCGAGCGTTGTGTCGTCGATCGGAAAAACGCCGATCGTGGCGCCGTACTCAGGGGCCATGTTGCCGATGGTGGCACGGTCGGCCAGGCTCAGCGCGCCGACGCCGTCGCCATAAAACTCGACGAATTTTCCAACGACGCCTTTCTTACGGAGCATCTGAGTGACGGTGAGCACCAGGTCCGTCGCGGTCGCGCCTGCGGGCAATTTTCCGCTGAGCTTGAACCCGACCACCGCGGGCAGCAACATGGACGCCGGCTGGCCGAGCATGCACGCCTCGGCCTCAATCCCGCCCACACCCCATCCGACGACGCCGAGGCCATTGATCATCGTGGTGTGGGAATCGGTACCCACAACCGTGTCGGGATAGGCGCGGCCATTCTCGTGAAATACAACCTGCGCGAGATATTCCAGGTTCACCTGGTGCACGATGCCCGTGTCGGGCGGCACGACCCGGAAATTCTCGAATGACGACTGACCCCATTTCAGGAACGCGTATCGTTCCTGATTGCGCTGGAACTCCAGCAGCGCGTTGAAGGCGAACGAGTCCTTGCTGCCAAACTTGTCAACCTGCACGGAATGATCGATCACCAGGTCCACCGGGATCAGGGGATTCGCCCGGCGTGGATCCGCGCCCATCCTGGCGAGGGCGTCGCGCATCGCGGCGAGGTCGACTACGCAGGGAACGCCGGTGAAGTCTTGCAGCAGTACCCGAGCCGGGCGAAAGCTGATTTCGCGCGCCCGAGCCCCAGGGTCGCATGCAGCCACATATTCGATGTCGGAACGCTTCACCGTGGAGCCGTCCTCAAAACGCAGCAAATTCTCGAGCAGAATCTTGATTGAAAACGGAATCCGCGAGAGCTTGGCGATGCCCGCCTGCTCGAGCGCCTCGAGGCGAAAGATTTCGTAGGAACGGCCGCCAACGCGCAGCTCGCCCGCAGCGCCAAAAGAGTTCTGACTTTTCATGTGTGCTTCTATTTTATCGTGTGCCGGGCGCAGACACGCTTACATATACTCCGGCACCTCGATTCCCAGCACCGCTAACGTGTGCTCGAGCTGGGCGCGGAAGTAATCAGTCATCCACAGCAGGAACGTTTTCTTCTCGCGATTCGCTTCCGAGAGCACCGGATACTCGTGGTAAAAGTTGCTGAAGGATTGCGCGAGCTGGAACGCGTACCGCGCCACGTGCGACGGCTCGCCGCTTCGAACGGCGCGCTCAACGGCCGAGCCTGCCTTGGACGCCGCCAGGAGCAACTGCCAGCAATCCTCTTCGGCGAGCTGGCGGGCCATCGCCTCGCGTGCCAGTTCGGCGCGAAAATCAGGCAGACGCTCGCCGCGTTCCTCGAGCTTGCGCAGAATATTGCGAGCCCGAACCGCCGCATACTGCACGTAGGGTCCCGTCTCGCCCTCGAAACTGAGCGCCTCGGCAAAATCGAACGCAATCACCGAATTGCGCGTGTACTTGAGCATGAAGTAACGCAACGCGCCGACAGCAATCTGAGTGGCCACGCGGCGCCGCGCATCTTCCGGCTCTTCGGGATGGCGCGACGTGACCTCCTCGAGCGCCTTTTCGATCAGCTTGTCGATCAGGTCGTCCGCTTTTACGCCCAGGCCCTTGCGGCCGGAGACCTCGACATAGGGCCTGCTCTTGTCCTCTTCCGACAGCTCCAATCCGAGCTCGACGCACGTGCCCGGCGACAGCGCCACCATCTCATAGTTGAAATGGATGCTGTTGGCGGCCTGCTCCTCATAGCCGAGCGCGCGCAGACCGGCGACGACGACATCCTGCAAATACGACTGCCGCGAATCGATCACGTTGTAAACGCGCGAGCCGTGACCGAAACTCGGCGAACTGTTCCGGGGTTGGCCGGTCGACGCCCAAACTTCATGACCATTCGGATAGGTGTGCCACTTGCGGTAATAAAAATCCTTGCCCAACAGGCCGAATTTCCAGAGTTGGTAGGCTATATCCTTGCCAACGTAAGTCACCGTACCGTTCGAGCGCACGATCACCTTGCTCTCGTCGTCTCCGGAGCTTTCTCGAAACGCTGAGCCCGGCATGACCCAGCATCCCTTGTTCTTGCCTTCGGTCTCCAGGTAGATCGCGTTGCGTTCTTTCAAAAGCTCGAACGCCGCCGCCCAAAATTTCAGATGTAGAATTTCGCTCTCACGCGGCAACACATCGTAGACGATATTGAGGCGCCACATCGTATTGAGGTGCGCAACCACGATTGCATCGGAGATGAGGTGGGCAAGCTCCGCTTCGACGCCTTCGCCCGCCTCGATCGCGTGCAACGTTTCCTGCCGCCAGGCCGTGGCGTCCGGATGCTCCTCGTAGTAGGACGATATCTTTGTATACAGATCCCAACAAACGTAATCGAACCGCGCCGGACCAGCCACCAGGGCGCAGACCTCGGCGGGTGTTCTTTTCTCCAGATGACGAAACGCAACCACGACGTCGGCCACTTGCACCCCGGTATTGTCGATGTAGTTCTGGACCTCCACAGTGCCCCCGGCAGCGCGCATCATCCGGACGAAGGTGTCGCCCAGGATTGCATTGCGCAAATGTCCGATATGCGCGGCTTTATTCGGATTGATATTGGTGTGCTCAACGATGATCTTCTCAGCGGACATTCGCGATTCCGCGCTTTCTCCCGCGAGCAGGCCGGCGCCGTAATAACCTCGGTCGAGACGCAAATTCAGATACCCGTTACCCGCGACCTCGGCGGCCGCAACGCCTTCGATGGGGCCGACGGCGCTCAGAAGTTCAGCCGCAATGGCTTTGGGGGCCTTCTTCAGCTGGCGCGCGAGTTGGAACGCCGCCGGCACCGCCACTTCACCGAATGACGAGTGCTTGGGCTGCTCGGTCTGGACCTCCACGGTGAGGCCGTAAAGCGATCCGATGCACGAGGCGAACGTCTCCGCGATCCGTTTTTCAAGGAGATGGAACATGAAAAAACCAGTATGGCAGGCTGAGGAAACGTTTTCGTCTACCTGCGCGGTCTAGCGCTGCCGTCCGATCCACACTTCGAGAAACTTGTCGGCGAGTTCCTGCGGGACGTCGATGTACACTTTCACGCGCCGGGAATCCTGCGTAATACGGATGCTGTCATAGGCGGACAAGAGCTCCGGCCGATCCGCGGGCGTGCTAAGCCGCCCCAACCCGACCAGCGCCTTGAGCGCGCCCTGTACGTCCTGGGCCCCCTGCTCGCTCGAACATACTCCTGTTGCGACTCCATTGAGTCCTGTCCGCAGGTCGAAGTAAACCGTGCCGCTTTGAACCGAGCTGAGCAGCTTATTGACGTTCGCCAGGTTGCTGTTCTCGGGAAAGGGCAGCTGGATGGGACCGCCGGCGTACGCTGCCCAGAACTGAACTTCGGCGGGAATCTCCTTCATCTGCGCCGCCAGCAGCGCCGGAGGTCCGTTCGACTCCTGGCGATGATCGATCAGCGACTCAAGCGCCGCCGTCTCTCCCACTGCGGCTGTGCTCGAATTGACGAACATCACCGCGGCACGATCGTTTCCGATCAGGTTGTGGCCCTTGTAGACGAAGCGTTGCGCTCCTTGTTTCTCCAGTTTCGGCTCCATCTCGTTCGCGAACTTGCCGCGGCCGAGCAGAACTCCTTGATGGCCGTTCGAGACGAACAGCAGCTCCCACAGGTCTTTGCGCACATCGAGGCCGGTCTGCTGCGCGAACTTCTCCATCTGGGGGAAACTGCGCTGCGCGAAATACTTCTGATATACGACGGTCTTGAGCAACGCCTCGACTCGCGTACCTGCCAGGAGCACGGTATCCGGCGGGACCAGCGCCGCGAGCGCCGGATCGACCTTCACTCCTACGGCCGCTTTCTGCCCACAGGCGGCGAGCAAAAGGAGCGCCCCAATCAGAAATCGTCTCATGAATCTTCAGGATACGATGCAGAGCGCTTGACGCGCGTTTCTTCGCCCGAGAATTGGGGCAACATGATAGATTCTCCCTATGACTCCAGAACAAGCCACCTTTCTCCTGACCGAGATCTATCTCCCTCAAATGCAGAACGAACATAAGACTACGCGGCGTGTGATCCAGGCGATTCCCGCGGACAAAGCCGATTGGAAGCCGGATCCCAAGGCGAAGAGCGCGCTTGAGTTGGCCTGGCACATCGCTGCCAGCGAGTGTTTCTTCATCAATGGCATCGTCAACGGGCAGTTCGGTTCTGGGGGGTCCATGCCATTGATGAAGAAACACTCGCTGGCAGCGATGTGCCAGGCGAAAATTTCGCCAAGGCGACCGCCGCACTTGCCGGCCTCGAAGGCGAAAGCCTGTTGCGCCTGGTCGATTTCCGCGGCGTGTTCAAGTTTCCCGCGATCTTCTACGCCGGTCTAATGTGCAACCACTCGATCCACCACCGGGGTCAACTCTCAACGTATCTGCGTCCCATGGGCTCGAATATTCCGCGGATCTACGGAGGCAGCGCGGATGAGCCGATGGAGATTCCGGCTCGGGCTCAGACCTAGCGCGCAGAGCGGACAGCGTCACTTGCGGCGGCGGCCTCGACTCCACGCATCACGCGGAGGAGGTTTCCGCCGTAAATTTTTCGGATGTCCTCCGCCGAATAACCTTTCTCAAGCAACGCACGCGTCAGGTTGGGGAATTTCGAGACGTTGTCGAGTCCTTCAGGGGTGCAGCCTATGCCATCGAAATCGTTGCCGATGCCTACCGCGCCGGCGCCGGCGATCTGCTTGATGTGGTCAATGTGCGCGACGACGTCGGCGAGGGTCGCGCGCA
>QHXU01000215.1:7011-11911 GCA_003223065.1 Acidobacteriota bacterium
TGCGCCGGCTTCGGGCGTCAGGAATCCGCAGCTAAAGTTGATCTGCACAACGCCGCCCTTCTTTGCGAGCGCGACGATCATCTCATCCGTCATATTGCGAGGCACGTTGGCCAGCGCGCGGCAGGACGAATGCGATGCGAAGATCGGCGCCCTGCTGACTTCGAGCGCGTCCCAAAATGTCTTATCGGCGACGTGCGAGATGTCCACCATCATCCCCAGACGGTTCATCTCGCGCACGACCTCCTTGCCGAAATCGGTGAGCCCGTTATGGTGCTGGACCTCTTGCCGGGTGATATCGCCCGAAGAGTCCGCCCAGTTGTTGGTATTCGAATGGGTCAGCGTCATGTAGCGCACGCCGAGCGCGTAATAATCGCGCAGCAGACGCAGGCTGTCCTCGATCGCGTGCCCGCCTTCGATGCCCAGCAGCGCCGCGATCTTGCCCTGCCGGTGCGCCGCCTCGATGTCGGCCGCGGTCGTGGCAAGCATGAAGTCCTTGGGGTATTTCGAGATAATGTCGTGCCGCACGGTGTCGATCATCTGCAGCGTGCGATTGGCCGAGTGGTTGCCGTCGACGTAGCCCGCCGCCACGTAGACGGCGAAGAACTCCGCGCCCAAGCCGCCCTCGCGCATCCGGACCAGGTCGGTGTGGGTGGGCTTGTCGCTGGTGTTGCGCGGTCCGATGTCGAACCCTTCGACAGTTCTGCTGGTGATGTCGTTGTGGGTGTCGATGAGTAGCGCGGAGCGGTGGACCTTCATCACCTCGGCGTCGGTCACAGTATGATTCTGAGCCGCGGCAATGGCTGCGGCCGCAAGCAGCATGCAAATTCTCATGACCAACTACTTTAGCAAGCTGTTGCGAGCCGGTTGCTGGAGGGCTAAATCAGAGGCGGCGTTAGACGACGTCAACGCCCATTGACCGGGCAGTGCCCTTGACCGAATTCATCGCCGACTCGAGGGTGAAGCAATTCAGGTCCGGCATCTTGATCTTGGCGATCTCCTCGACCTGCTTCAACGTGATCTTGCCGACGCGATTCTTGTTTGGTTCCGCCGAGCCTTTGGCCAGGTTGCAGGCGCGCTTGATCAGCACGGGAACCGGCGGCGTCTTGGTGATGAAGGTGAAGGACCGGTCGGAGTAGATGGTGATTACCACCGGAATGATCAGCCCCTCCTGATCCTTGGCCGACGTCTTGGCATTGAACGCCTTGCAGAACTCCATGATGTTCACGCCTTGCGGGCCAAGCGCCGTGCCCACCGGCGGCGCCGGCGTGGCCTTGCCGGCTGGAATCTGAAGCTTCACCTGGGCGTTAATTTTTTTAGCCATAAGAAACCTTTGTCAGTGGTGAATAGTCAGGCTGTAGACCTACTTCTATATTTTTTCCACCTGCAAGAAATCCAGCTCCACCGGCGTAGCGCGCCCGAAAATCGTGACCAGCACCCGCAGCGTGTTTCGCTCCGGATTTACCTCGTCAACCTTGCCCGAGAAATTCGCGAACGGCCCGTCGATGATTCGCACGCTCTCGTTTTTCTCGAAACTGAGTTTGGGGCGAGGCCGCTCGGCCGAGCTCGCCTGCCGGTACAGAATCGAATTCACTTCGTCGGCTGTGAGCGGAACCGGCATGTTACCGCCGCCCACGAACCCGGTGACGCGCGGCGTCGCCTTGACGGCGTGCCACAACTCGTCGTTCATGTCCATTTCCACCAGAACGTATCCAGGATAGAGCAGGCGCTTGCTGGTGACCTTCTTACCGCCGCGAAGCTCAACCACTTCCTCGGTTGGGATCAGAATCTGGCCGATCTGACCGGAAAACCCGAAAGCTTCCGCGCGGCTGCGCAATGAATCCGCCACTTTTTGCTCGAATCCCGAATAAGTATGGATAATGAACCACTTTTTATTCGAAGATTCGGGCGGAACCGCCGGCTCCACCGGAGCCGTGGTTTTCCCTTCGGCCGGTTCCGGGGTTTGGTGTTCGGCCACCGGGGTGTGTTCGTCAGGAGGCATTTCTTCTGGCATCGGCCTTTACCGCGTAAATGTGTCGAACAATTTTGTAATTAAGCGGCCGACCACCTGGTCGACCACAAAGAAATAGCCCGCAAAAGCGAACACGGCCACGATGACGACGGCCGTCGTCGCACGCACCTGTTTCCAGGCGGGCCAGGTGACACGCTTCATCTCGAGGTGCAGTTCTTCAAAATAGTTCTTCACGCGAGCCGGCCAGCTGCCGGCTCTCTGCGCGATGCTCATTTCTTCGTTCATATATCCTTGGAATCTGGCAGGGGCGGAGGGATTCGAACCCCCACTCGCGGTTTTGGAGACCGCTGGTCTGCCGTTAAACCTACGCCCCTAATCGGTGGCCAGGGGTCAATGGCCAGTGGCCGGTCAAGCCCAGTGTATCACTTTCAGCTATTTGATCTCCTTGTGCGGAACATGTTTGCGGCAGAAAGGACAGAACTTCTTGAGCTCTACGCGCTCCGTCATGGTCTTTTTATTCTTCGTGCTGGAGTAGTTCTTCCGCTTGCATTCGGTGCACTGCAATGTAATCTGTTCGCGTGGCATAAGCTCCCTATTCCAATATTTCCGTTACCGTTCCGGCCCCGACCGTGCGTCCGCCCTCGCGGATCGCGAAACGGAGGCCTTTGTCCATGGCCACCGGCGTGATCAGCTCCACTTCCAGGTTCACGTTGTCGCCCGGCATCACCATCTCCATCCCCGCCGGCAACTGCGCCACTCCCGTCACGTCCGTGGTCCGGAAATAGAACTGCGGCCGGTAGCCTTTGAAAAACGGCGTGTGCCGCCCGCCTTCGTCCTTGGAAAGCACGTAGACTTCGCCGCGGAACTTCTTGTGCGGCGTGATCGAGCCGGGCTTGGCGATCACCTGCCCGCGTTCCACTTCATTCTTCTCAATTCCCCGCAACAGCAGCCCCACGTTGTCACCGGCGCGCCCTTCATCCAGCAGCTTCTTGAACATCTCGACTCCGGTCACCACCGTCTTGCGCGTCTCGGTGAACCCCACGATCTCCATTTCCTCGCCCACCTTGCAGATCCCCTTCTCGATCCTGCCGGTCACCACCGTGCCGCGCCCTTGAATCGAGAAAATGTCTTCCACCGGCATCAGGAACGGCTTGTCGATGTCGCGCTGCGGCATCGGAACATACTTGTCCACCGCCTCCATCAGCTCGTCCACCGTCTTTTCCCACTTCGCTTCCCCGTTCAACGCCCCCAGCGCGCTCACCTTCACCACCGGCAGATCGTCGCCCGGGAATCCATAGCTTTTGAGCAGCTCGCGCACTTCCAGCTCCACCAGTTCGAGCAGCTCCGGATCGTCCACAGCGTCCACTTTGTTCAGCGCCACCACGATGTAGGGCACGCCCACCTGGCGCGCCAAAAGAATGTGCTCGCGCGTCTGCGGCATCGGACCATCGGTCGCCGCGACCACCAGAATCGCGCCATCCATCTGCGCCGCCCCCGTGATCATGTTCTTGATGTAGTCGGCGTGACCCGGGCAATCCACGTGCGCATAGTGCCGGTTGGCCGTCTCATATTCCACGTGCGCCACCGCGATCGTGATCCCGCGCGCCTTCTCCTCCGGCGCGTTGTCGATCGAATCGAAGCTACGGAACTTCACCTTGGGATTGTGCTTCGCCAGCACCTTGGTGATCGCCGCCGTCAGCGTTGTCTTCCCATGATCGATGTGCCCGATGGTCCCCACGTTTACGTGCGGCTTACTGCGATCGAATTTTTCCTTCGCCATGTTCTGTCCGTTCTCCTGAGATTGCTGAAAATCTTAACTCGCTACTTTGCCCTGCGCTCTGCTAGTGATTTCTTCCGAAACGCTCTTCGGCACCTCTTCGTACTGTCCGAAATGCATGGTGAACGCGCCGCGTCCCTGGGTGCGGGAGCGCAGCTCGGTGGCGTAGCCAAACATCTCCGACAGCGGCACCATCGCCTTGATGATGTGAGTGCTGCCCAGAATCTCGGTGCCTTCCAGGCGCCCCCGGCGTGAAATGAGATCGCCGTTCACCGAGCCCATGTATTCGTCCGGCACCACCACCTCGATTCGCATCACCGGCTCGAGCAGCACCGGTTTGGCTCTGCGCGCGGCTTCCTTGATGCAGATCGAGCTGCAGATCTTGAAGGCCATTTCCGAGGAGTCGACGTCGTGGTAATCACCGTCGTATACCACCACGCGCACATCAGACATCGGATATCCCGCAAGAATCCCGTGTTCGAGGGCCTCGGCCGCGCCCTTTTCCACGGCCGGAATGAACTCCTTGGGGATATTTCCGCCGGTGACTTCGTTCACAAACTCGAACTCTCCGCCCGGAAGCGGCTCGATCCGCAATTTCACACGCGCGTACTGGCCGGCGCCGCCGGTCTGCTTCTTGTGCGTGTAATCGTATTCGGCGATCTGGCGAATGGTTTCGCGATAGGCCACCTGCGGCTTCCCGACGTTCGCGCCCACGTTGAATTCACGCTGCATCCGGTCGACGATGATTTCCAGGTGCAGCTCTCCCATACCGGCCAAAATGGTTTGTCCAGTGTCAGGATCGGTCGAAACCTTGAGGGTCGGATCTTCCTGGACCAGCTTGGCAATCGCCATGCCGAGCTTTTCCTGATCGGCCTTCGTTTTGGGCTCGATCGCAAGCTGGATCACCGGCGCGGGGAAATCGATCGACTCGAGAATCACCGGTGCTTTCTCATCGCACACGGTATCCCCGGTTGAAACCGATTTGAGGCCGACCACGGCCACTATGTCACCAGCGAGAACTTCCTGTACTTCCTCGCGTTTGTTGGCGTGCATCTTCACCAGACGCCCGATGCGTTCCCGGCGCCCCTTGGCCACGTTGTAAACCGAATCCCCGGCCGCCAGACGTCCCGAATAGACGCGGATAAAGGCGAGCT
>QHXU01000215.1:11937-12760 GCA_003223065.1 Acidobacteriota bacterium
CCTTGCGAACCACCACCTTTTCGGGATTGTCGACTTCGGTTCCCTCGACCGGAGGGATGTCGACCGGTGACGGCAGGTACTCGACCACGGCGTCCAGAAGATTCTGCACGCCCTTATTTTTGAACGCCGTACCGCAGATCACCGGGAAAATCTTCTGGGCGATGGTTGCCTTGCGGATACCCTGTTTCAGCTCGTCCTCGGTGACCGCTTTGCCTTCGACGAACTTGGTAAACAGATGGTCGTCGTATTCCGAAACGGCCTCGATCAGTTTCTCGCGATACTCCTCTGCCTGATCGAGCAGGTCGTCCGGGATCTCGACCTCGTCGAACTGCGCGCCTAGTGTCTCATCGCGCCACACACGCGCCTTCATCCTTACCAGGTCGAGGATACCCTTGAACTGATCCTCAGCTCCGATAGGAAGCTGGATCGGCACGGGCCGGCACTTGAGGCGATCGACGATCGTCTGGACGGAGTGGAAGAAATCCGCCCCGACGCGATCCATTTTGTTAATGAAACAGATGCGCGGGACGCGATACTTATCGGCTTGCCGCCACACCGTTTCCGACTGCGGCTGCACGCCCGCCACCGCATCGAACACCGCCACGGCGCCGTCGAGCACGCGCAGGCTGCGCTCCACCTCGGCGGTGAAATCGACGTGGCCGGGTGTGTCGATGATGTTGATGGTGCAATCCTGCCAATGGCAGGTGGTGGCAGCCGAGGTAATCGTGATTCCCCGTTCCTGCTCCTGCTCCATCCAATCCATGACGGCAGTGCCCTCGTGGACCTCGCCAATTTTGTAGGTGCGGCCGGTGTAATAGAGGAT
>QHXU01000215.1:12818-17328 GCA_003223065.1 Acidobacteriota bacterium
ACCGATGTTGCACATCTTCTCGAGTGGTACGGTGCGGGGCATAAACTTATTAGTTACCAGCGATAGTGAGCGAAGGCTTTGTTCGCTTCCGCCATGCGGTGTACGTCATCCTTTTTCTTAATTGCTCCGCCGCGGAGATTGGCCGCGTCGGAGAGTTCGTTCGCCAGCTTTTCCGGCATGCTCTTTTCAGGGCGGGTACGCGCATTAATCAAAATCCAGCGGATGGCGAGGCTGGTGCGGCGGTTGTTCGGCACCTCCACCGGCACCTGGTAGTTCGCACCGCCGACGCGCCTCGTTTTCACTTCGAGCAGCGGCTTGCAGTTTTCCACGGCCTTCTTGAACAGCTTCAACGGATCGTCACCGGAGCGCTCCCGGATCTTGTCCATCGCCTCATAGAAGATCTTCTGCGAAACCGCCTTCTTGCCATCCCACATCATCGAGTTCACGAATTTCTCGGCCAGCGCCGAGTTGTATACCGGATCGGGGATGATCTCCCGGGATTCAGGTCTGCGTCTGCGCGGCATAGTTATTTCGCGGGCCCTTTCGGCCTCTTAGCTCCGTACTTCGAACGCCCTTGTTTGCGGTCGGTGACGCCGGCCGTATCGAGCGTGCCGCGCACTACGTGATAGCGCACGCCCGGGAGATCCTTCACGCGCCCACCGCGGATGAGCACAATCGAGTGTTCCTGCAGATTGTGTCCCACGCCGGGGATATAGGTCGTGACCTCGATCCCATTGGTCAGCCGCACGCGCGCAACCTTCCGCAGCGCAGAATTCGGCTTCTTCGGCGTCGTGGTATAGACACGCGTGCAGACCCCGCGCCGCTGCGGGCAGGCTTGCAGCGCCGGGCTAGCCGTCTTGTAGCGTGTGGCGCGCCGTCCTTTGCGCACAAGTTGGTTAAACGTCGGCACGAATTTGTACTCTCCAAAAGAAAAGCACCTCGTCGACGTGCGACGGGCGCTTTACCGGTTATTGAATCCACCCGGAAACCAGCCCGCTTGATGCCAGCGTCGCCAATTCCCAAAACGTGCGAGGGTAGCAGACTTCGGACTAGCCCATGCCCACAACGGCGTCGAATCCGTCAGAGCAGCGGGGCCGGCTCCTGGCCGGACCCTTTAAACAAAGAGTGGTAGCGCAGGAGCTGAAGATCAACTCGCTAAACTTTTACGAGAATACCGAACCGCAAGGCGGCTTGTCAATCCAGTCGCCGCGCGGGTGGTCTCCTATGCGACTTTACCGGTCGAGATCACCTGAACCGTTCGCCTTCGCTGAAGGCAAGTACGTCGGAGGCATCATCGATACCGGGAGAATAATAGCATCCCAGAGGCGCTGCTTTCGTCCGAAGCTGCGGATGCCGATCCGAACGCGTCATCATGCTGGCGATTCCTCGCCGCAAAGCCTCGTTGACGATTTCTTTCAAGCTCACTTGCCGTGAGTTGCGGGCGCGCGTGAGCAGAACGGCCACGTCGTCATCTAACTTGAGCGTCGTCCTCACCGATCACAATATAGACCCTATCGCGCGTGGTTTTCAATGGCTACGGCAGTTAGCTCGCTGTTACGGGGGCCTTCTTCTTCGAGCTGCGGCGTTTTTCCACAGGAGGTTGGCGATCGCTCTTCTTCAGATTCGGAAGGACAATCGACAACACGAACTTCTTCTCACCGTGATCGTCGAATTTGATGACAATGTATTCGTCGTTGCAGGAAAGTACGCTCCCTAGGCCGAACTTGGGATGCTCGACTTGGGCGCCTTGCGCGAAGGCAGGTTTGTTAGCCATTGTTAATTGATTGTAACAAAACAGGAAACTAATCTCCACCACCCCGCATCTACGATGCTGGTGCGCCGCTTAATCCTCCTTTTGGTTACCGTGCCGCTTTTGGCCGGCCGGGCGGATCGCTACGCGCTCATCCTCGAAGACCCGCCGCTAGTTCGTCAAGTCCGGCGCAGCGCTCTGGCTGCGCCGGAAGCGGAACCATACCGCAAGGCACTGCTTTCAAAACAGAAATCTTTGCACCTACGCCTCGCTGCGCAACAGATTCCGGTTACCGGTTCGATCCATACCTTACTTAATGCGGTGTTCGTTGCAGCCGCGCCCAACCAGGCCGCCCGGCTTCAGACCCTGCCCGGCGTGGCTGGCGTCGTTCGCATGCCTGCCCTGCGGCGCAAACTGAACAAGGCTCTCGATCTTATCAGCGCGCCCCAGGCGTGGAGCGCGCTCGGCGGTGCGAGTAATGCGGGCGCCGGCATGAAAATCGCCATTCTCGACACCGGCATAGACGAAACACACCCGGCATTCCAAGACCCGTCGCTTTCGATCCCGGCCGGGTTTCCGAAGGGCACGTCCGGCGACCTTGCCCACGCGACCAACAAGATCATCGCCGTACGCAGCTACGTACAGTCGCTCGCCCTGTTCGACGGAGATCCCGTAAACACGCGTCCCGACGATCTCTCGGCAAGAGATCGGGTCGGGCACGGCACTGCCGTGGCAATGATTGCGGCCGGCGTGACGAACACGGGGCCGGTCGCGACGATCACCGGCGTAGCGCCCAAAGCCTGGCTCGGCAACTACAAGATCTTCGGATCGCCGGGTGTGAATGACTTCACTTTTTCCGATGTGGTGCTGCAGGCTCTAGACGACGCCTTCAACGACGGTATGGACGTGGCCTCTGTTTCGGTCGGATTTCCAGCGCTCTGGTCGCTGCACGAACAGGGAGCCGCCTGCGGTAATTCCGGTACTTTGCCGTGCGACCCTTGGGCGGCGGCCGTAGAAAACGCCGCGGCGGGGGGAATGGCTGTGGTTGTTCCAGCGGGGAATGACGGCGATCTGGGCATGAACACCATCAATACGCCCGGCTCCGCACCTTCCGCCATTACAGCGGGCGCCAGCACGAATACCCACGTCCTGTTCTCCACGGTGGCGACGCCGTCCGGGGATGAGCTCGATATGCGGCTCAGCGACGGGCCGCAACCGCTCTCGGTGTTTTCGGCGCCGCTGGCTGACGTTTCAAACTTGAACAATAACGGCAAGGCTTGCTCGCCGCTTCCCAATGGGTCGTTGGCCGGGATGATCGCTCTGATTCAGCGAGGCGATTGCGGATTCGCAACCAAAGTCATTAATGCCGAGCAAGCGGGAGCGGTGGCCGCGATTATTTTCCGCGAGCAGGGGGCGAACAGCCTGTTCACGATGACGGGACTCGTAAATACCGGCATCCCCTCCGGCATGATTGGCGCCGATGCGGGCGCGTTGCTCAAAAGTCGTGTCGCCGCTCATCCCGGCGGCTCGGTCACCTTCGACCCGGCGGCATTCGAAATCCCGTCGACTGACCCCGAGTCGGCTGCCTTTTTTGCTTCGCAGGGCCCCGGCATCACAGATTCGGTCCTTAAGCCCGAAGTGGCCGCGCCCGGCACTTTCATCTACACCGCCACCCAGAACTACGACCCGAATGGCGACCTGTTCAGTGGAAACCGCTATTCTGCGGCCGATGGGACCAGCCTTTCGGCCCCGATGGTCGCCGCCGCAGCCGCCATGGCGAAGCAGGCGCACCCCAAGTTCACCGCCGCGCAGTTGAAATCCGCAGTCACGAACACCGCGACGGGCGGGCTAATAGATTATGACGCGAGCGGAAACTCCTTTCCGGCGCGAGTGACCGCCGTGGGGGCCGGCAAGTTGAATGTGGCGAATGCGATCGCCACCACCATCACGGCCGTACCTGCGACCGTTTCATTCGGCGAAGTGTCGGGCGGGCTCGTCTCGCGTACCGTGACCATTACCAACGCCGGAGCCAGTTCCGCCAATATCCAGCTCACAGTCAACCAGCGCGACCAGGACGCGCGCGCTCAGGTGTCAGTCAATCCCGCGAGTTTCGCGCTCGGCGCCGGTCAGGCGAGGCAGGTGACTGTCGCTTTGACGGGCAGTATTCCCCAGCCAGGAATCTACGAAGGCATCATCAATGTGAGCGGTGGCCCCGTGCCGCTGCGCATTCCGTATTTGTACCTGGTCGGCGATGGCGTGCCATTTAACTTGATTCCTTTGCAGGGTAGCGATTTCGTGCAGGAATCCGGGGCCCAGGTGGAGCTCGATTTCAAAGTGGTTGATCGCTATGGCGTCCCCGTGGCCAACGTACCCGTGCAATTCAGCCCTTCGGGTTCGGTTTCGCAGGCGACTCGCATTACCGATAACCTGGGAATCGGCGAAGCGCTCGTCAATACCGGCCCCCAGACCGGGGAACAGAGCTTTACGGCCAGTGCCGGCGGCATGACACTTGAATTCGATGGCCGCGTGCGCCTGGCTCCGTCCATTAACAATAACGGCCTTTTGAATGCGGCGAGCTTCGAGTTCGGGCGGGGCTTGGCCCCCGGGTCGTATCTGACTATCAAGGGCTCGGGATTAAGCGAAACGACGGCTGTTTACCGCACCCCCTACTTGCCGATTTCGCTCGCGGGCGTCAGTGTAAGCTTCGACGCTCCATCACGCGGGCTAAGCCTTCCAGGTCACATTCATTACGTTAGCGAT
>QHXU01000216.1:0-5619 GCA_003223065.1 Acidobacteriota bacterium
CCTCAAGCTTGTAGGTTTTCTGGCGCACAGGCTCAATGATGATGCGGCCCTTTTCTTCGTGCACCTCCACAACCTCGTCGAGATGAAGGTGGGCAGCCTTCATTACCGACGACGGAATTCTTACGGCCGAGCTGTTGCCCCACTTCTTTACCGTCGCTCTCATCGTTTTTTCCGCAGTATATACATTGTAGATACATCATGGCATGGAGCCGGCTCTTGTGTCAACCACGGCGGAAAGATTGTTAAGTTTTCTTTCAGAATCACTTCCGGAGGTTCCCAGTAGACACCCTACATTTGAATTTGTAGAATGTCTACACAATGTGCCGCGATCTCCGATCCCGCTTCGGCTGCCTCGAAGTCAGACAGTCTCACCATTGCATCCTCAAAGCGAGCTGCAACTGTCGTGGGTTGCCGACGGTGGAGGTGATCCGGCCCGCCTGAGCACTTTCCACCGTGGAGTTTGGCTGGCCGAACTGCGGGTGATTGAAGACGTCAAACGCCTCCGCTCGAAATTGTACGATGAACCGCTCCTTGATCGGAAAATCCTTGAACAGGGACATGTCCACGTTGGTGCGGCCCGGTCCAAACAACGTGTCGCGGCCGGTGTTGCCGAAAGTATACTGGCGAGGCGTGGCATACGCGGTGGGATCAAACCAGCGTTGCAGTGAACGTTGATCGGAGGGGAGCGTGCCGTCGCGGATGAAGTCCGGACGGCTGCCGCCGGCACCGCCCGTGTCGGCATTCTGCGAGGCCAGTGTGAACGGCAGTCCGGTCTGAACGATCACGATGCCGTTGGTCTGCCAACGGCCGAGGATCAAGTTCATCGCTCCGCCCCGGTTCATCCAGCGCTGTCCCTTGCCCCAGGGTAGTTCGTAGGTATAGCTGAGGGTGGCGCGATGCCGGATGTCGTAGACGGAATTGCCGCGGTCGGCACGGCGGTTGCGCACATCCTGCAGCGTCCCCGTTCCTCCGCCGAACTCCGTGCCGACGTCGTCTATGGCGTGGCTCCAGGTGTAACCGAACAATAGCGACAGACCTTGGCTCATGCGCTTGTTGACGGTGGCCTCGAAGGCGTTGAAGTTGCTGAGGCCGTCGGAGACAACATAAGTGATGGTCGCCAGATTGGGATCTTTGGCGAAGAAAGGCCGGCGCGGCCCGACCGCACCTGGTCCGGGAAAAGGCTGGTTCAAGTCGATGGTCGTGCCCAGGCGCCGGCCCAGATTGCCCACGTACGCCGCGCTGAATAACGTCTTCCACCACGCGACTTCATGCTGAACGGTCAGGTTGAACTGCTGGGCGTAAGCGCTGGTGTAGCGGGGGAAGACGCCGATGACGCTGCCAGTGGGGTTCTTGGCCGAGTTGAAATCGACCACCGGCGGTGCTGGAAAACCGTCGCTCACCTTTGTTCCTACGGTGATGTTGTTGTTCGATTGCGAGTAGATCGGGCCGAAGGGCACATGACGCTGCAAGCGCAGCAGCGCGCCGCCATTGCCATTGGGGTTGAAAAACAGGCCGAAGCCGCCGCGGATCACGGTGCTCGGCATCACCTGATATGCAAAGCCAAAGCGCGGCGCGAAGTTTTTGAAGTCGCGCTCGATGCCGGCGCGGCTGTCAACGCCGTCGCGGCCGGCGATTTTCACCGTGGCGATATCGGCGTCGAAGTTGGCCCAGCGATTGGCCACTTCGCTATAGGGGCTGTAATACTCCCAGCGCAGCCCGATGTTCAACGTCAACTTGCGGCTCACGCGGTAGTCGTCGGCGAAGTACAAGCCGGTCTCGATGCCCCGCTCGCCGGTCCAAGCCAGCGTGAAGTCCTGCTCGACGAGCTGAGCATAGCCGAGCAGGAAGCTGGCGGCCTCATTACCAGTCGGACCACCGCCGTTGGAAGTGGTAAAGCCGCGCGTGAAGTTGAAACGCCCGTTACCGCGTTGGTCTGATACTCCGTAATCTGCCGCCGGAAGATGCTGCCGCCGAACTTCAGCGTGTGCGCGCCGCGAGTCCAGGTGACGTTGTCCGTGTATTGGAAGGTGTTGCTGCGCCGGAAAATGGGCAACGAGCGGGAATGGCCGATTCCAGTATAGTTTCCGAGATTGAAAATCGGGACCAGGGTATGCAGCGGGTGGCTGTTGGCATTCTTGATTCCCAGCAGGTTGCCGTAGTTCGGACCGCCCGGCTCAAAGCCTTCCCCGGTATAGTCGAGTACGAAGCGATTGAAGCCGACGCGCAGTTCGTTGATGAGGCGCGGGTTGATTACTTTGACATAGCTGGCCACGGCGTGCTGCACAGGGTTGAAGGCCGGCCCAGCGAAGGAATCCTCATTTCCGAGGCCGATCGGTTTCGGCAGGCCGGGAATCGCGACAGCAGGAAAGGTATACGGCGCTGTTGTGGT
Source organism: Acidobacteriota bacterium (assembly GCA_003223065.1). GTDB lineage: Bacteria > Acidobacteriota > Terriglobia > Bryobacterales > Bryobacteraceae > Palsa-187. Next base: position 2,390 of record QHXU01000216.1, read on the forward strand.
GGTGTGTTGAATGGACCAGCGCGCGAAAAAGTTGTCATTCGGCGTGAATTGGTGATCAACGCGCACGTCGCCCTGGTCCCAGTCCTGGGTCAGGTTGAGGTTCGCCAGATAGTTGTTGAGCCGGCCGGAGTTCTGGGGCAGCGGATAGGCGGCCATGAGTTTGGCCGTCACGGGATCCCACGTCGACAGAGGAATCTTGTTGCCCTCGAAAGGCGTCCGGATGATCCCGCCGGTGGGAGTCGTCTGGTTGGAAAGCGGGTCGTAAATCGGATCTTCGTCGGAGAAGTCTCCCTGCCGGATCTTGGTTGTCGGCACGCTGCGTACCGAGCTCTGTACGGTGTTTCGCCGGTATCCTTCGTAGTCCACGAAGAAAAAGGTTTTGTTCTTGCCGTTGTAAATCTTCGGCAGCCACACCGGCCCACCCAGCGAGAACCCGAACTGGTTGTAGCGGAACGGCGGGAAGGACGTACCTTTGGCGTTGAAGAAATTGCGAGAGTCCATGGCGGAGTTGCGGAGGAATTCGAATACGCTGCCGTGCACCTCGTTGGTGCCGGACTTGGAAACCACGTCGACGACCGCGCCGGAGTTGCGGCCCAGGTCGGCGCTGTAGAGGTTGGTCTGCACTTTGAATTCGCGGATCGCCTCGACCGCCGGCCGGTAGACGATCAACTGGATCAGGCGCTCATTGTTGTCTACGCCATCGTAGAGAAAGTTGTTAGAACCTTCGCGATTGCCGTTGGAGAAGATCTCGGTGCCCGGCCGGCGATCGTCGGGGCGGCTGCCGCTCTGAATCGTTCCTGAGGTGGAGTAGCTGGTGCCGTTGACGCCGGGCGAGAGAATGGCCAGTTGCACGAAGTTGCGGCCGTTGAGCGGCAGCTCGCCGACGAATCGCTCATTGATGACGCTGCCGAGCGAGGACGACTGGCTCTCGAGCAGCGGCGCTGCCGCCGCCACTTCCACCGTTTCGCTCACCTGGCCGACCTGCATGCTGACGTCGAGCCGCGCCCGCTGGTTGACCTCAAGCGAGATGCCGCTCTGCACGTGCTTGCGGAATCCCCGGGCCTCGACGGAGAGGTTGTAGGTGCCGGGCGGAAGCAGGGTGAAGATGTAACTTCCCGTAGCGTCGGAACTGGCCTCGCGGGAGAAGCCGGTGTCGGCATTAGCCACCGTAACCTTGGCGCCCACAATGCTGCCGCCGCTCGAATCGGTCACCACCCCCGCCAGCTCAGCGGTCGAGACCTGGGCCGCCAACGAAGTGCACAACACAAAACCTGCAACGAATGCAAGAACGATACTTGGGATCATGCGAATCCTCCCGTACGACAGGTGCCCTCTCGCCACCCGGGGCGATATGCGGCCGGGCTTCTGTTTTGGACTCCTGGGTAGCTGAAGTATACATCACCGCGCTCGAACCGGCTCCTTCATTGCGAGTAGACACGCTGCACTAAGAATTAGTAGAATGCCTACACAATGCGTCGCGATCTTCCATCCCGTGTGGAGCTGCTGCAAGGCACGCTCGACCTGCTCATCCTCCGTACCCTGCTTGCAGGACCCACTCACGGGCACGCCATCGCCAAACACATTCAGCGGACTTCGGAAGACCTGCTCCAGGTCGAGACCGGGTCATTGTATCCGGCGCTCCACCGGCTGGAGGCGAAAGGCTGGATCGCGGCCTCCTGGGAGCTGTCCGAGAAATGGAAGCGCGCCAGGTTTTATCGCCTCACGCCGCTCGAACGCAAACAGCTCGCAGCCGAACGGTCGAAATGGGAGGCGTTCTCCCGCGCCGTCGGATTGATCTTGAATCCAGTCGACCAGGAGGCACAATGAACTCCTTCCTTTCGCAAATTGCGTTGGCTGACGCAATGTCCTTGGAAGGAAGCCGAACTGCGCGAGGAGCTCCAGTTTCACCTGGCGGAGGAAGCGGAAGAGCGTCACGGAGACGGCTTGGCGGAGCAAGAGACCCGACGGGCGGCGCGCCGCGAACTGGGCAACCTCAGTATGGTGGAGGAGAAGCGAACGATCCCCTGGCGCTCACGGTTTCGGTGATGATCCTGTTGAGTGCGGCACTTCTGGCCGGCTACATGCCTGCACGGAAGGCGTCTCGAATATACCCGATGACTGCCGTGCGGCACGAGTAAGTTGGGTCGTGCCGGCGGCACTGCGCATACCGGCCGTGATTCCGGTGGAACGCGTCTCGATCGGCCGGGTGCAGCCGTTTCTAAAAGCGAACTCGCAGGCCGAATTCAACCGAGCGGTTCTGGGCGCCGTTAGGAGTGGTGTACTGGTTGTTCACGACTCCAAACGTGGTCGGCGTGTCGATATTGGTGGTCGGATCGTCCGGTACGAAGTGATTGAGAATGTTGACGAACTGGAATGAGATGGTTGCTCCAATGCTCTCAGTCACCCGGAAATCCTTCGAGATGGTGGCGTCGAGATTCCAGAACGGGAAACCGCGAATTCCGAAGTTACCAGTACTGCTATCCAGCCCCAGAATCGGGCGCCGGAATTCGTTGTAGACGGCGCAGGGATCCGCGAACAGGTTCATGCCGGTGCTTCCGCTTGTGCCAACACTAACGTTTCCGCCCGGGGTCGCACAGGTCGAGGGAACACTTACGTTGTATTGCGGCGAACTTCCACCCGTGAAGGGCTTAAATCCCGGGGCGGCTTCGTAATTGGCGGTTTGGCCGTTGTAAACTTCTCCGAAAGACTCGCCATTGGTGGCGGTCGACAGTCGCTGCGGATTACCGGAGCGAGCGACGAATAGCGGTGCGATCGTCCATCCGCCCAGGACGCGGCCCAGGACGCCCTTCTGGCTCTTCATGAACGGTGATTGGTACAGGATTAACAAACTGTAGGTGAACTTCACGTCGAAAGGCTGTACGCCGTAGGTTCCGAAGCCGTGCTCGAAATCATACGGATTCGGCACGGTTATGGAGCTGCTGGCCTGAACGACGCTGCCGGTGCCGAGAGCGCGGCCCCAGGTGAAGTTCGACCGGGCGGTCAATCCGTGCCAGTCCTTCGCCGTGACCGACACGAACGCGGCGTTGTAGTTGCCATAGCCATAGGAGTTGATGAAATCGAAAGCGCCGCTAAGCGTCGATGGCCGGAGCAAAGTCCTGCCCAACGTCCAGCCATTCGCACTGGTCAAGTTGCTCCATGCCGAAAACGCCCTGGTGGTGCGGATATTGGCCCCCTCTTTACTCGCAACCGCTGCCGTGCAGTTCGCGAAA
>QHXU01000216.1:5628-6104 GCA_003223065.1 Acidobacteriota bacterium
CTCCGCCCAGCGCAGCTTCAAAGAACGGCTGGGGGGACACGGCCACGGACGACGACGCGCAGGTCGGACCACTGCCGGGACACAGTTGGTTATAGACCGCCGCCCACGCCTGAGCGAAACTCTGGCCGCTCAAAGTCGTCATCCACGGCACTGCATCAAGATTGATTTCTTGAAACTCATGAGAAATCTTGCGTCCGATGTAACCCGCCTCCACGATCATCTTGTTCGAGAGTGACCGCTGAATGCTGAAGGTGAACTCATCGGAATGATTGGGCCTCATCTTCGGATCGAGCCCCGAACCATCCGCTGCCGTCGCGTTCAGCACTCCGTTTTGAACAACGCCCGGGAAGAAGGGCTGGGGCAACGTCTGAGTTACCGCAGGAAGAGGCGCTACGTTGCCGTCCACGCCAATGCGGAATGAAGTCAGTGGACTGGCGCCGCTCCCTCCGGCGCACGTACCGTCGCGTAGGGGAGCC
>QHXU01000217.1:0-6237 GCA_003223065.1 Acidobacteriota bacterium
GAACGACGACAGCGCATCCTCGCTCGAACAACTTGCGCTCAACGGCATGCGCCAGCGCCGGCCGGATTCCGACTCTCACGATCGCGCCCCTGTGACCCCATCGGGCAATCCGTTCCGCGGCTGTCACCGGGCCGGCCCGCTGCACCGCAGCAACGGGCTGAAGGATCATTCCCGCGCCGCTGGTAGCGTTGGTCTCCGGATCGATAAGGATGAAGCTCCCGGTGGCACGATTGCGAGCGTACTGATCGAAGAAGAGCGGCTTCGCGGCCAGCAATTCCACCACTCCGATCGCGTTCATGTCCAGGAACTCAGCCCGCTCCTGCTCCAGCGTATGGATGTTGACGCGGTGGCGAATGGCCGTGACTTCCGCGGCAACGGTCTGCGTGGTGTGTTTGAGCAGATAACGGCGCCGGGGATCGAGCGGCCGGGCGTCCATCCAGACGACCTGCGCTTCGAATCTCCCCGCGACGTGGGGCTTCGGCCGCCCCGAGTACAACAAGTCGCCCCGGCTGATGTCTAACTGATCTTCGAGCGCGATGGTCACCGCCATCGGCGCAAAGGCTGCTTGAAGATCACCATCGAAGGTGGGGATGCGCTTTACGCGAGACTTCAGGCCCGACGGCAGCACGATCACCTCATCTCCCGGGCGGACCGAGCCCGAGACGATCCTGCCCGCATACCCGCGGAAACCATCGTCTGGCCGCACCACGCGCTGGACGGCCATGCGGAAACCCGTATCGGCCTCATGGGCATCGATCACGACGCTTTCGAGGTGTTCGAGCAGGCTCGGACCGCGGAACCACGGCAGATTGCTGCTGCGCTGTACAACGTTGTCACCGGCGAGCGCACTGAGCGGCAGGAAGTACGCGCCGTGCACGCCGACGCTCTCAAGAAACGTTGAGAATTGTTCGCGGATCCGGTCGAAAACTTCGCGGTCGTATCCCACCAGATCCATCTTGTTCACCGCGACCACATAGTGCGGAATTCCGAGTAGCGAACAGATATAGGCGTGCCGGCGCGACTGGGCGAGCACGCCGTGGCGGGCGTCGATCAGGATGATCGCCAGGTCGGCTGTGGACGCGCCCGTAGCCATGTTGCGCGTGTACTGCTCATGACCGGGAGCGTCGGCGATAATGAACTTGCGGTACGCGGTGGCGAAGTATCGGTAGGCGACGTCAATGGTGATGCCTTGCTCCCGCTCGGCACGGAGACCGTCAGTAAGCAGCGAAAGATCGAGCGCGCCTGCCGAGCGATTCCTGGATGCCTTGGCCGCGGCCTGGACCTGATCCTCGAACACGTTCCGCGAATCGTAGAGCAGGCGGCCGATAAGCGTGCTCTTACCGTCGTCAACGCTGCCGCAAGTAAGAAAGCGGAGCAGGTCTTTTCCGTGCTCCTGGGCAAGGAATTGTTCGAACGCCGGGAGCGCGTCAGCGGCAGCGGACATTAGAAATATCCCTCACGCTTTTTCATCTCCATGGAGCCGTCCTGGTCGTAATCGATGACGCGATTCTCGCGCTCGGAGCGGCGGGCAGCGACGAGCTCCTCGATGATCCTGGGCACCGTGTCTGCATCCGATCGAATCGCGCCGGTGCACGGGCTGCACCCGAGCGATCGCATGCGGCAGCGCACCAGCCGCGGCTGTTCGCTGCTGAGCCTCGGAACGAACGGTTGCTCCACGGGAATGAGCGTGTTCCCGCGCACGAGCATCGGGCGCTCTTTGGCGAAATAGAGCGGCACGATGGGGATGTTTTCGACGTGAATGTAGTGCCAGACGTCAAGTTCGGTCCAATTGGAAAGCGGAAAGACGCGGACGCTTTCCCCCGGCTTGATGCGGCTGTTGAAGAGGTTCCACAGTTCCGGGCGCTGATTCTTCGGATCCCACTGGCCTTTGACGTCGCGAAGAGAATAGATCCGTTCTTTGGCGCGGGAGCGCTCCTCGTCACGGCGCGCTCCACCGATGGCGGCGTCGAAACCGCCCTCGTTCAAGGCGTCGAGGAGGGCCTGCGTTTTGAGGAGAGCGCAGCACCGCTGGGTCCCAAGCAGGAAAGGCTGGGTGCCGTCATCAAGCGCTTTCCGGTTCGTGTGGACAATCAGCTTGACCCCAACCCGGCGCGTGTAGAAGTCTCGGAACTCGATCATTTCCCGGAACTTGTAGCCAGTGTCGACATGCAGGAGGGGGAAGGGGATCGGCCCCGGGTGGAAAGCTTTTTGGGCAAGCCTCAGGAGCACCGAGGAATCCTTCCCGATGGAATAGAGCATTACCGGGTTCTGAAACTCCGAGGCGACCTCACGAAAAATGTGAATGCTTTCAGCTTCCAAGGCCCTGAGATGGCCGAAGCGCACCGGCATGAGGTTATTATACACCACATTGTCCATAGACAATAAGGTATATCTCGGGAGGGGTGCTTGGGGCAAAGCGCCTTCACCGTCGTGCGCTAGCGCGTTAGGATGGAAGCCTGTGGACAGCACCTCTCTTCTGCGTCTGCTGCAATGGGCGGATTCGGCTGTGCCCATCGGCGCGGCGGCGCACTCGTTCGGGCTGGAGACTCTGGCTGCGGAGGATTTGCTCGACCCGGAGACTCTTGAGGCGTTTCTTCGGGATTACCTTGAGGAAGCCGGAAGCATGGAGGCGGTCTTTCTGCAGCGCGCCTGGCGTGGAGACAATCCGCGCATCTTGAGCGAGGAGTTGGGTGCAAGGAAGCCGGCGCGCGAGCCGCGCGAGGGCAGCCTCAAGTTGGGCCGCAGGTTCGCGGAACTGGTCAACGCGGTGACGGGCGCGGCGATCATACCGGCCGATATCCACTACTGCGTCGCATTCGGTTTGGCGGGCGCGATGTTGAGCGTGCCCAAAGACACCGTGACGCTGGCATATCTGCATCAGTCCGTCGCGGGGCTTTTGTCTGCCTGCCAGCGCCTGCTGCCACTCGGCCAGGTGGCGGCGAGCAAAATCTTGTGGAATTTGAAACCCGCGATCGCGCGTGCCGCGGTTGCTGAGGAGGTGGCGTGCTTCACACCGTTGCTGGAAGTGGCGTCGATGCGGCACGGCACGCTCGAAACGCGTCTGTTCATCAGTTGACGGCGCGGCTGGCGCTGCGCTTTGAGGTCGCCGGCGGCCGCACGCGGGTGCGTGTGTTGCAGCAGGATCCTCCCTGGAAGATTGTGCGAGCCTTTCCTTGCGCCGGCGGAGGCGCCCTGGTCCACCTTCACAACGTGTCCGGCGGCGTGCTTGCGGGCGACTGCTTGTCGCTCGATATCGACGTCGCGCCGCGTGCGCGCGTCCAGCTCACAACCACGGGCGCGACGCGGCTCTATCGCCATCAGCCCGGCGCGAAGGAATCCGAACAGACAATCACGATTCAGGTGGGCGAAGACGGACTGCTGGAATATTTGCCCGATCCGCTGATCCCATTCGCTGGCGCGCGCCACACGCAGCGAATCCAGATTTCGCTCGCCCCCGGGGCGACGCTTTTTGGGTGGGAGACGCTCGCTCCCGGACGGCAAGCGATGGGAGAGCAATTCGCCTTTGACCGCTTGAGGATCGAAAGCTGCGTGCGGGCGGACGGGCGCCTCGCGCTGAGCGAAAACATACTGCTCGATCCGTCGCGGCGGCCGCTCCCGGTGACCGCGCGGATGGGTACGCACACTCACCTGGCGACTTTCTGCGCTCTCTGCGCAGGTGCATCGGAATCCCTTTGGCGCGATTTGGAGGAAAGCCTGAATCAGGTCGCTGCCGGGAACACGCACTCCGGCGCGATTTGGGGGACCAGCACGCTGGCCTCCGACGGGGTGATCGCTCGCGGCCTGGGCGGATCGGGCCGCAATTTTCGCGCAGCCCTGTTCGAGCTCTGGCGTACCGCGAAATCTCGCGTCACCGGCGAAGAAGCCGTGCCGCCGCGAAAGGTTTATTGAAGGAAGGAGACTTCGGAATGCATCTGACGCCTCGCGAGCAGGAGCGCCTGCTTATCTTCGTTGCCGCCGAGGTGGCCCGCCGGCGCCGCACGCGCGGCCTCAAGCTGAACTATCCCGAGGCTCTCGCGGTCCTGACCGCAGACATCCTGGAGTGGGCGCGTGATGGAAGAACCGTTGCGGAAATCATGACGCTCGGCACCCAGATTCTGAAATGCGAGGATGTCATGCCCGGCGTAGCCGAGATGATCCACGAGGTTCAGGTGGAAGCAACATTCCCCGACGGCACTAAACTGGTAACCGTTCACGACCCGATTCCCTAGCGGAGTTCCCTGTGCAACCTGGAGAATACTTCTTATTGGATCAACCCATCACCGCCAACCAGGGCCGCAAGACCGCGCGTGTGGTGGTAAAGCACACCGGCGACCGCCCGATTCAGGTGGGTAGCCACTATCATTTTTTCGAAGTAAACGACGCCCTTGCGTTCGACCGCACAGCGGCGCGGTGCATGCGTCTGAACATCCCGGCCGGGACGTCTGTGCGCTTCGAGCCGGGCGAGGAAAAGGAAGTCGAACTGGTGGCCTTCGGCGGAGCGCGCCTGGTCATGGGCCATCGATTCCGCGGCGCACCTACGCCGACCTTTACGGCCCGACCACGGGCGATCGTGTGCGCCTTGCCGACACGGATCTTGTCATCGAAGTCGAAAAGGATTTTTGCGTTTATGGCGATGAGATTACGTTCGGCGGAGGAAAAGTCATTCGCGATGGCATGGGACAGAGCGCCCGCGCAACGCGTGCCGGGAGTGCGCTCGATCTCGTCATCACGAATGCGCTGATCATTGATCACTGGGGAATTGTGAAAGGCGACATCGGCATTCGGGAAGGCCGGATTGTTAAAGTGGGCAAAGCCGGTAATCCGGATACGATGGAGGGCGTCGATCCCGAACTGGTAGTGGGGGCTTCGACGGAGGTGATCGCGGGAGAAAATCTCATCGTGACGGCGGGCGGAGTCGACAGCCACATCCATTTCATTTCGCCGCAGCAGGTGTACGAAGCGCTCTCGAACGGAATTACGACACTGATCGGCGGCGGCACAGGTCCCGCGACGGGCACCAATGCGACCACGTGTACGCCTGGCGCGTGGAACCTGGCGCGAATGCTCGAGGCTGCCGATGCGTGGCCGATGAACTTCGGGTTCCTCGGCAAGGGCAACGCCTCCACGGGCGAGCCGCTGGCAGAACAGATTCGCGCCGGAGCCTGCGGGCTCAAGCTGCACGAAGACTGGGGCACAACTCCAGCGGCCATCGATGCCTGTCTGCGCGTGGCGGACGATTTTGACATCCAGGTGGCCATCCATACCGATACCATCAACGAATCCGGATTCGTCGAGGACACGATCGCGGCCATCGCGGGGCGCCCCATACACACGTATCACACTGAAGGCGCCGGAGGCGGCCACGCGCCGGACATCATCCGCATCGCCTCGCTACCGCACATCCTGCCGTCATCGACAAATCCAACCCGGCCGTATACGGTGAACACCATCGCCGAACATCTGGACATGTTGATGGTGTGTCATCATCTGAACCCGCTCGTGCCGGAGGACGTGGCCTTCGCCGAAAGCCGTATCCGTCCTGAGACGATCGCCGCCGAAGATATTCTGCACGACCTAGGCGTCTTCAGCATGATCTCGAGCGATTCCCAAGCCATGGGCCGCATCGGCGAAGTTGTCACGCGCACCTGGCAGACGGCGCACAAGATGAAGACCCAACGGGGCAGCCTCAAGGAAGATTCCGCACGGAGCGACAATTCCCGCGTGAAGCGCTATGTAGCCAAGTACACCATCAATCCCGCAATTACACACGGCATCGCTCATGAAGTCGGTTCGATAGAACCGGACAAGCTGGCCGATTTGGTGCTGTGGAAGCCGGCCATGTTCGGCGTGAAGCCGGAGATGGTGGTGAAAGGCGGCTTCATCGCGTGGAGCGTCATGGGTGACGCCAACGCCTCGATTCCCACTCCGCAGCCCGTCCTGTACCGTCCGATGTTCGGGAGCTTCGGCGGGGCAACGGCGCGGACTGCCTTGACGTTCATTTCGCAAGCGTCGCTGGCCGCGGGCATCGGCAAACAATTCCAAAAGGCGGCGGTGGCGGTCCGCAACTGCCGCGCCATCGGCAAGAAAGATATGATCCACAACCACGCGACGCCGCGGATCGAAGTGGATCCGGAGACCTACGAAGTTCGAGCAGACGGCGAACTGTTGACCTGCGCGCCCGCCGAAGTGCTGCCGCTGGCGCAGCGGTATTTTCTGTTCTAGTGGAGATGAGAGGAC
>QHXU01000217.1:6272-12614 GCA_003223065.1 Acidobacteriota bacterium
CAAGACGGCGTTGGTTGACTGCCTGAGTAAACGGCTGTGGCCGGCCACGAATCTGGCGGTGGTCACCAACGATATTTACACCAAGGAAGACGCGGAGTTCCTGATCCGTCAGGGCACCCTGCCGGCGGACCGGGTGCGCGCCGTGGAGACGGGCGGCTGCCCGCACGCGGCCATTCGAGAAGACGCGTCGATGAACCTCGAAGCCATCGCAGACTTGGAAGCGGCCCACTCCGGACTGGAACTGATCTTTGTCGAAAGCGGTGGTGACAACCTGGCCGCCGCGTTTAGCCCGGAACTGGTGGACGCCTCAATCTATGTGATCGACGTCGCCGCCGGCGACAAAATCCCCCGCAAAGGAGGACCGGGCATCAAGCGGAGCGGTTTGCTGGTCATCAACAAGATCGATCTCGCCCCTTACGTGGGCGCCTCCCTCGAAGTCATGGATCGCGATTCGCGTCGCATGCGCGGCGACCGGCCGTTCGTCTTTACCAATTTGAAGTCCGGCGAGGGACTGGACCGCGTATTGAAGTGGCTCCGCGAGCAGATCAGCGGCGGTCTGACCGCATCCGGTGTTGTCCGCGAAGGCCACCATTCTCACGGCCACCATCACCACGCAGGTCATTCGCATGAGTGACCCCCAAGGCAGGCTACACGCGGACAGCCGCATCCGGACGGGAATTGCTTGCATCTCAATTGACAAGCGACAATCTTGAATGGGCCTTTGGGCGCAAAGGAAGAGAATGATAGTCGATCGTCCGAAGTTCTTCGCGGGAGCGGTTCTAGTTGCCATATGCCTGAGCAGCCTGGGCTGTCAATCCGAGCCCAGGACCACGCGGGCGGCGTCCATCCCGGCGCCGCCCGTAGCGGTGACGGAGGTTGTTCCCCAGGATGTTCCCATTTACAGCGAATACGCCGCGCAGACGTTCGCCCGCGACATGGTTGAGGTAAGGGGACGCGTGGACGGTTACATCGAAAAGCGGCTGTTTCAGGTCGGATCCGATGTGACCGCGGGGCAGGTGCTTTACGAACTTGATCTTCGCCCCTACCAGGCAGACGTGGCGAAGGCAAAGGGTGAAGTGGCGCAGAGCGAGGCGAATCTCGAATTTGCGAGAAAGCAAGTGGCGCTGGTGCAAGCCGAGGCGGACCTGGCGCAAGCGCAAGCCAATCTGCTCAAGGCCAAGCAGGATGTCGACCGGCTTCGTCCATTGGTGAAAGAAGACGCCGCCGCGCAACAGGACCTCGACAACGCGATCGCCGCCCTGCAGGCCAACGAGGCGAATGTTAATGCGAAGAAGGCCAATGTTGAGCAAACCCGCCTGAACACGCGGGCGCAGATCGACGTGACGCAGGCGCAAGTGGATGCGGTTCGCGCGGCGCTGCGGATGGCGGAACTGAACCTGGAATACGCGGTGATCCGCGCGCCGGTCAGCGGCCGGATCGGCGACAGCCTGATCCAGGTAGGGGGTCTGGTCACGAAAACGTCGCCGCAACCCCTTACGACGATCGTGCCGCTCGACCCGATCTGGGTGCGATTCAAGGTCAGCGAGGCGGAGCACCTGGCTTTCCAGCGCCGCACGGACATGAATCAGGCCCGGGAAGCGCCGCTCGAGCTTATTCTTGCTGACAACTCTGTGCATCCCTACCCAGGGCACGTGCGAAATACAGTGAATCAGGTGGATCCCAAAACGGGAACGCTGGAGATTCAGGCTACTTTTCCCAATCCACGGCGCAATATTTTGCCGGGGCAATTCGGCCGTGTCCGTGTTGCCGCGGACCATCGGAAAAACGTGATTCTGGTTCCGCAAAAGGCGGTGCAGGACATGCAAGGCATGCAGTCCGTGTTCACGGTGGACTCGGACAATAAGGTGCTGCTGCGCAGTGTGGTCACCGGCGAGCGCGTGGGCGATCAATGGATTATCCTGCAAGGCCTGAAGCCCGGCGACCGGGTTATCGTGGAGGGTATTCAGAAAGCGCGGCCCAATGCGGTCGTGAATCCTCAGCCGTATCACGCTCCCTCCGGAGGGGCACCCGGGAAGTAAACCGTGGCGAAATTCTTCATCGCTCGCCCAGTATTCGCGATGGTCATCGCGATCGTGATAGTGCTGGTGGGCCTGGTTGCGATCCCGACTCTGCCCATCGCGACTTATCCGCAAGTGGTGCCGCCGGTGGTGCAGATCGCAGCCAACTACCGCGGCGGCAACTCGCAGGATTTGGAAAAAACCGTCGCGCAGCCGATCGAGCAGCAATTGGTGGGCCTCGATGGAATGATGTACTTCTTGTCACGAACCTCCAACGACGGTCTGCTGAGCATTGAGGTGACATACGAGCTCGGTACGGACGTCGATTTGGCCACCGTGAAGACGCAGAACAAAGTGGGGCTGGCGTTGCCGCAGTTGCCTCCGGAAGTGCAGCGAGAGGGCGTCACGGTGAAAAAAGTTTCGACGACTTTCCTGGGCGCCATCGCATTTTCGTCCACCGACGACCGCTACGACTCTCTGTTCCTGAACAATTACGTGACCATCAACCTAATGGACAAGGTCGGGAGCATTCCCGGAGTTGGCGATTCGCGCCTGGCGGCCCAGCAGAGTTATGGAATGCGCATCTGGATCAATCCCGATAAGATGGCCAAGCTCGGGTTGACGGCCACCGACGTCAATAATGCGATTCAAGCGCAAAATCGCCAGAATCCGGCGGGCTCGATCGGCCAGCCGCCGATGCCGGGCGGCACGGACTTTCAATACCCCGTCAACGCAACTGGCCGCCTGCTCGATCCGCAACAGTTCGGCGACATCGTGGTGCGCGCAGAGTCTGACGGCTCCCTGCTTCGCGTGCGCGACATTGGGCGCGTGGAGCTGGGCGCGCAGGACTACAAGAACTTCAGCCGGGTGAACGGGAAACCGTCAGCGATCCTGATCGTTTATCTTGCGCCGGGAGCCAACGCGGTGGAAACGATGGCGCGGGTGAAGGCCTTCATGGAGGACGCGAAAAAGAACTTCCCCGCGGGCATCGCATACAAGTTCTCCTACGATTCCACGCGATTTGTCGGTGCGGCGATCCGGGATGTGGTTCTGACGCTGTTCGCAGCCGTAGGGCTGGTGATCATCGTTGTGTTTGTGTTCCTGCAAAACTGGCGCGCCACGCTCATTCCGCTGCTGACGGTGCCGGTATCGATCCTCGGCACGTTCGCGCTGTTTCCGGCGCTCGGGTTCTCGATCAACATGACCAGCATGTTCGGTCTGGTGCTGGCGATCGGGATCGTGGTGGATGACGCGATCGTGGTTGTGGAGGCTGTGCAACTCAATGTCGACCGCGGCATGAAGCCGCACGAAGCGACGATCCGCGCCATGCACGAGGTGTCCGGCCCGGTGGTGGCGATTGCGTTCATTTTGGGCGCGGTGTTCATTCCGGTGGCGTTCCTGGGCGGGATCTCAGGGCAAATCTACCGGCAGTTCGCGCTTACGATCGCCTCCTCCGTGCTGATATCGGCGTTCAACGCCCTTTCGCTGAGCCCGGCCATGAGCGCCCTCATCCTGCGCCCCAAAGGCGCAGCGAAGGGCATCGTGGCACGCCTGTTCGGCCTTTTCAATCGCGGGTTCGATTGGACGATGGGCCGTTATCTTTCTGGTGTGAAAGGACTGATCCGCAAGTCGGCGTGGGCGCTCGTGGCGCTGGCCTGCTTGTTCCTGGCGGCGGGTGGCTTGTTTAAGATCCTGCCCTCCGGGTTCTTGCCGGACGAGGATCAAGGGGTCTTCTTTGTATCCGTGAGGCTGCCGGACGGCGCATCACTCGGGCGCACGCAGCGCGTCGTTTCGAATATAGAGAAGATGACGATGGCGATGCCGGGCGTCGCGGACGTGACAACGTTCGGCGGGCTGGACATTGCCACGCAGACAAACAACTCCAACGTTGCGACGATCATCGCGTCGCTCATTCCCTGGGAAGAGCGTTCGTCGAAGGACCTTCAGTTGGCCAGCATCCTGGCGAGGGCGCAACGGCAGTACAGCCAGGTGGAGGAGGCGCTGGCGTTCGGGTTCGGACTGCCTCCGATTCTGGGGCTCAGCACCGCGGGTGGTTTCGAGTTCATGCTGGAGGACCGCGCCGGCGGCGACGTGAACTCATTAGCCGAGGCAGCGCAGGCGGTAGTGGACGCCGCGCGCCAGAGGACGGACCTGACCAACGTGGTCAGTAGTTTCCGCAACAGCGTGCCTCAATACAAGGTCGATCTGGACAACGACAAAGCACAAACGCTCGGCATTCCGGTCACTGATGTCTACAACGCGCTGCAAACGTTCTTGGGCGGCCTGTATGTGAACGATTTCAACCGCTTCAGCCGGACATGGAAGGTCATGCTGCAGGCCGAGCCCGAGTATCGAGACAAGCCCGAAGACATTAACCGCTTCTATGTGCGGACAGCCAGCGGAGACATGGTGCCATTGAGCACGCTGGTTTCGATCAAGCGGATGAATGGCCCCGAGGTGATCTACCGGTATAATCGATTCCGCACGTCGAAGATCGTGGGGCAGCCCGCTCCCGGATACAGTTCCGGGCAAGCGGCGGCGGCCATGGATCAAGTGGGGCAGACCAGCCTGCCGACCGGCTACGCGTATGAGTGGACCGGCACGATATACCAGCAGAAGCTCTCGGAAGGCAAGGAAGGATTCCTGTTCGGATTTGCCGCCATTCTGGTGTTTCTATTCCTGGCCGCGCTGTATGAAAGTTGGAGCATTCCGTTCGCCGTGGTGCTGGCCGTTCCGCTCGGGCTGTTTGGCGCTTTGCTGGCAGTGTATCTGCGAAAGTACGACTACGACATCTACACGCAGATCGGCATCGTAACGCTGATCGGGCTGGCGGCCAAGAACGCAATTCTGATCGTCGAGTACGCGCGCTTGCGCCGGCAGGAAGGCATGACCATCGAGAAAGCCGCCATTGAGGCCGCGCACTTGCGGCTTCGGCCTATTCTGATGACGTCTTTCGCATTCATCCTGGGTGTGGTGCCGCTGCTCATCGCCAGTGGCGCCGGCGCTGCTTCGCGTCGCGCGCTGGGGACTACGGTGTTCGGTGGCATGAACGCGGCGACGCTGCTCGCGATCTTCATCGTTCCGGTGCTGTTCGTGGTGGTGGAGCGAATCGCCGAGCGGCGCCGGGTGCGGGCGGCTCGCGCGCCGGCTCCGGAGACGGTACCAGGGGGTGGAGATTGAAGCGGGCCGCGGTCCTGGCGTCGGCCGCTTTTCTTACCGGCTGTACCGTCGGACCGAACTACAAGCGGCCGGACGTTCCCACTCCGCCGCAGTTTCGCGGAGCCGAGCGGGCGGCCACACCAGAGTCGTTGGCCGACATTAAATGGTTCGACCTGTTTCAGGACGATGTTCTGAAGCAGCTCGCGAGGACCGCGCTCGAACAGAATCACGATGTGCAGATCGCCTCTGAACGAGTGCTCGAGGCGAGGGCCGAGGTCGGGCTCGCGCGCGCCCGGATGCTTCCCAACGTCAACGCCACGGCGGCCTTCAATGCGGTCAGAGGCTCCTTGATCGGGCAAAGCCATTTCAATTTTCCGGGCGTAATCTTCGATTCGAGTTACACCCAGGCGGGCTTCTCGCTCAATTGGGAACTGGATGTGTGGGGGCGGCTGCGCCGTATCAATGAAGCAGCGCGGGCGCAGTACCTGGCGAGCGAGGAGGCGCGGCGCGCCGTGATCACGACGCTGGTAGCCGATGTGACCACGCTGTATTTCGAGCTTCGTGAGCTGGATCTGGCCCTCGACATCGCCCACAAGACGCGCGACATCGCGGGGAACAGCCTGCGCATCACGACAGTCCGCCGAAACCGGGGTGCAGCCACCGGTCTTGACGTCCACCAGGCCGAGCAGTTTCTCTACACCGCGACGTCGCAGATCGCCGCCATCGAGCGGGAAATCGGGCAGACGGAGAATGCGCTCAGCATCCTGCTCGGCAACAACCCCGGCGATATCCCGAGAGGCAAGGCTCTCGAAGACCTGAAGCCTCCGCCGCAGGTGCCGCCGGGACTTCCGTCGGCGCTGCTCGAGCGGCGTCCCGACATCCGCCAGGCGGAACAGGCGCTGGTCGCCGCAAACGCGGCCATCGGCGTGGCCAAGTCGCAGTATTTTCCGGCGATCTCTCTCACCGGGTTCCTGGGCGGGCAGAGCCGGGCGCTGACCAATCTGTTCACGGGTCCGGCGCGGCAGTGGAACTTTTCATCGCCCACGACCCTGCCGGTTTTCACGGCGGGGCTCATACGGTCAAACGTCCGGATGACCGAGGCGCAAAAAAGGGAGACGCTGGCGAACTACGAGAAAGCGATCCAGAGCGCGTTCCGCGAAGTGTC
>QHXU01000218.1:0-458 GCA_003223065.1 Acidobacteriota bacterium
TTCTGCTTCATCCCGAGTTGGTCGAGAAGGCCTGGGATTATTTTAGGAACATCCAGACGAAGGACGTGAAGTACACAAGCTTTCTACGCCCCGACGATAAGCCGGCGATCTGGCTGAACAAGAGAACCATGGATGAATACCGCCCGAGAATGAAGACGATGTACTACGATCCTTCGAAATACAGCACGTACCTCGAGCAGCTCGGGATCAAATATCCAACGGTGAAAACCGCAGACACGGGTGGTAGCGCCGATAGCAAGCCGTAGATAGGTTTGGCGGACGGTACAGCGTCGTTGGCTTGCGCCTACAAACTCGCATTCCCGTCATATAGCGACGGGACCCACGCGGCCGGGTCCTTCAGGCTCTCCTCCAAAGCTGGATTGTTTGCCCGGTAGAAGTATGTCCATGTCCCCAGCCTGCGCTGATACGGTGCGATTTTCTGGATGAACTCTCCTGGT
>QHXU01000218.1:500-9169 GCA_003223065.1 Acidobacteriota bacterium
CTCGAGCATATGGATGCCTTCTTCGCGGCA
Source organism: Acidobacteriota bacterium (assembly GCA_003223065.1). Classification (GTDB taxonomy): domain Bacteria; phylum Acidobacteriota; class Terriglobia; order Bryobacterales; family Bryobacteraceae; genus Palsa-187. The sequence goes on from QHXU01000218.1 coordinate 531, forward strand.
CCGTCGCAGCGCCCACGCGAGCATAGGAGCAAGCAAAGCCGGGCTTCGATCGAGCGACTGAAAGTCCACCAGCCGCACGCGTTTCAGGCCGAACTTGAGGTTGTCTTTTCTATCGAAAACAGCGTAGGCGGCCAGTCGGGAACCATCCACTACCGTTACGATCCAGACCTCGTTGCGTAGCAGCGCGTGTTTGAAGTGCCATTCCAGCCACCGGCGCGTGCGGGCCGCCAGCAACCACTGCGGATTGTTGCTCTTCAATTGCTCCCAGAAATCGTCAAAGCGGTCATCGAAACCGCCGCATGGCTTAACTTCGACGTCGCTCGCCGGCAACCCCGTCTTCCTAAGCTTGTCCTTGACAAAGCCCACACCCGAAAGCAGATAGCTGAGCGGCCTGGCCCACGGATAATTTTTCATCACCATCAAGCTTTGGAAAAAGCCTTGGTAATGTGTGACCCAAAATGCCGATTCATCCCACACACCTACCGGCACTCGCGGGCACTCGAATGCGCTGAAAGAAGGCGCCGCCTCGCTCGTTATCGTATTGTTCAAATAAAGATCAACTCCCGGCTGATTGATCAAGCGATCCAGGAGCAACAACGTGGCGCTGCGGTAAGGGGGTTCGGCGACCTCGCACCGGCCGGAGGCTGCCACGATTCGTTTTCCTTCGAATTCGTACAACAGCGGGATGTTTCCAATCGAGGCGACGATGTTCTTATTTTCGTCCTCGATCACCCACCCGATGCTCCAGCCAGGTTGAAGCTCACGGTAGAGCGGATTGGCAAGCCAGAGATGGCGCCATTCCTCGGAATTTTTCGCCTCAAGCCCATAGCGGGACTCGAGCGAAGCAATCTGCTCGAAATCCTCGAAGGAAGCCTCGCGAAGCGTGGGGCCTCGCAGGACCTTTGCCGGGCCGGCCACGTGCTCACCTCACGCCGGCTCGAAGGTAATCGGCAGCGATTCGAGCCCGCGGAAACCCGTGTTGTGCCGCCATACCAGCGGGGTGGGTTCGAGCGCCAGATTCCGGAGCCGCCGCAAGATGGTAGAAAACGCAATCTGTCCTTCGGCGCGCGCGAGTGGAGCGCCAAAGCAAAAATGGGCGGCCCAGCCGAAGGCTAAGTGCCGGTTATCCTTGCGAGCGATATCCAGCCGGCCGGGATCTGGGAAGCGAGCCGGATCGTGATTCGCTGCGCCGATCACCGCCATCACCGCCTGACGCTTGCGGATTAGTTTACCACCCAGTTCCATATCGTCCGGCGCGAGACGGCCAGTGTGTTGGATGGGGCTTTCGAAGCGCAGGAGCTCCTCGACCGCCGACGGCACCAGCGATCGGTCCGCCTGGAGCCTGGCCAGTTCGTCCGGATTTCGCAGAAGAGACAGCAAACCGTTTCCGATCAGATTGGTGGTGGTTTCCTGGCCCCCAACCATCGTGATGATGGAATTTGCGATGATTTCGTCTTCACTCAACCGGTCGCCGCCGATCTCGGCCGTCATCAGTGCATGCACGACGCCATCGCGCGGGTGAGTACGCTGCTCGCGAATCCGGTCCCGATAATACGCGGTCATCTCATCCACCGTCTTCAACATCAGCGCGGTCCGTCCCGGATTATGCTGAAAATTCCCCAGCATCTCCGAGAAATCCCACGACCATTTTTTCAACTGATCGCGGTCGGCGACCGGAACGCCCATCAATTCGGCGGTGACCGTGGCGGGCAGGAGATTCGCGAAATCGGCGATGACATCCATCCGGCCCTTCGGGAGAACGGCGTCGATCAGACCATCTGTTATCTCCTGAATGTGGTTGCGCAGGGCCTCGGCCCGGGATGGCGTAAAAGCCGCGGCGCATAACGCCCGGAGCCTCGTGTGAGAAGGCGGGTCCATGAAAATCATCTGTCGCACAATCACCTGCGCAATGGGATTGAGCTCGGAAAGCCCAAGCGCGGTGAGTTGCTTGGGTGTCGGCATGCGCGTCGAGGACATGCGCTGCAGCACCGTTACGACATCCGCGTAGCGGGTTACCAGCCAGGCGTGCAGGTAAGGGTCCCAGTGGACTGGATCCTCCGTCCGAAGCCGGTCGTAGAGAGGATAGGGGTTGGCCAGAACATCCGGGTCGAGCCGATGATAGAGGCTCAAGGTCGGATCGGGCGTGCTGCCGGGCGGTAGGAGACTCGCTGGCATGCTCATGATGGGTTTGCCTCCGTGCAGGGCTGGGGCGCGCCACAGACTGGCGCCCGCTCCGGTGTCTTCAATGCTTCTTTCTTGCTCGCCAGGCGCTCGATTTCCACCGACAAAGCGGCGACGGTCGGAGCAGTGAACAGGCTGCGCAAACCGATTTCCACTCCGAAGGTGTTTCGCAGCCTGGCGATGAGCTGTGCGCCCAACAACGAGTGCCCGCCCAGCATGAAGAAGTTGTCCTCCAGCCCGATGTCCTTGCGGTCCAATAAACCCGCGACGATCTCCGCGATGCGCCGCTGGGTGTCCGTAGCCGGGGAGGCCGAAACATCATCCGCCACAGTATTTGCCCGCTCAGGCTCCGGTAACGCAGCATGATCTATCTTGCCGTTCGGCGTCATGGGGAAGGCGTCCACGCGCACGAACGCGGCCGGAATCATGTACTCCGGCAAATGTTCGCGGAGAAAATCGCATAGCGCGGTGTGCGTGGAAGCGGAATTGGGGTTCAGCATGACGTAAGCGATCAGCCGCTTTTCGCCGGGGGCATCCTCGCGTGCGGCCACCAGACTGTCACGGACATCCGCGTGGCGATTCAAAACGCTGACGATCTCTTTCGGTTCGATCCGGTAGCCGCGGATTTTAATCTGGTCGTCGATGCGCCCCATGAACGCAATCTGGCCATCCGGCAGCATGCGAGCGAGATCTCCGGTCTTGTAAAGGCGGCCGCCCGGTTCGCCGAATGGGTCGGGAATGAATTTCTCCGCGGTCAAGTCGGGGCGGTTGTGATAACCACGCGCCAGGCTTGGCCCTCCAATGTGAAGTTCGCCGGGCGTGCCCTGCGGCACCTCATTGAGGGTTTCATCGAGAAGGCGGAGCCGTGTGTTCGTGATGGCGCGTCCAATTGGTGGCAGCACGTCCGGGCGCGCGTCGGGCAGCACGGGCCCGGACGTAGCCACGACGGCGCACTCGGTCGGACCGTAATTATTCACCAGCAGAAAAGGCAGGTTGGCCGGCGGATAATGGTGGAGCATATCGCCGCCCGTCAGCATGATCCGCAACGCCTGCTTCGCAGGCCATTCCAGCATGAGCATCCGCTCGGCCAGAGGAGTCGGGACGAAACCAATCGTAAACCAATCGTGATCCCTTGCGCCACCAGCCAGTCCCGCAAAAGCTCGGGCGACGTGCGCACAACATCATCGGCCAGATGAACGCTCGCTCCGGATGCGAGGTAGGGCCACAATTCCCAGACCGCCGCATCGAAGCCCAGTCCCGCCACATGACTCGCTCTATCCTCCGCAGTCACCGAGAAAGCCTGCCGGTGCCACGACACGAGATTCGCGAGGCCGGCGTGGGTGATATCAACGCCCTTCGGCTTGCCGGTTGAGCCGGACGTGTAAATCACGTAGGCGAGGTCCCCGGGCAGGATGTCGATGCGCGGCAGGTGATCCGGTTCCGCGGCGGTCTCTGGCGCGTCCAGGTAAACGACTTGGCGGTTGCCGGATGGCAGACGTTGGGCGAGCGCCGGGGTGGTCACCAATACTGGAGCCTGCGCGTCGTCCAACATGAATGCCAAGCGGTCCGGTGGATAAGCCGGATCCATCGGCACGTACGCGCCGCCCGTTTTCATGATTCCCAGTGCTCCAACCACCAGATCCAAAGACCGCGGCAAACAGAGCCCCACCGCCACATCCGCTCCCACGCCGACCGAGCGCAGATAGCGGGCCAGCCGGTTCGCCCGGCAATCCAGATCGTGATAAGTCAGAACCTCGGTTCCGGCGGCCACGGCGGTAGCATCCGGTCTCCTCGCCGCCTGTGCCGCCACGGCCTTGGGAATAGAGACGCCGTGAAATTCAGAATAGGGGGCGCCGGTCCAAACGCTGGTTTCTTGCTCCGATGTTGTCATTCTCCACCTCCGCCTCGCGAAATCTCTTCGTCAATTGCTTGCGTGCCATCTCCAATACCTAAGTCTGCACTTGTGTCCTCTGGCAGCGAGCGCTGCGACATACCCTCTGCGCGGAAAAAAGCCATGGAGCCACCACTGCGCGGCCTCCCCTAAGTCCTCCCGGGGACCGAACAAGACGAGGTCTCTCTGGTGCAGGAACGTCTCGAAATTCTCAAAACTGAGCGCAAGTCCCTCACCGCGAGCCTTCTGATACGCTTCCATGCGAGCCCATCCCTGGAAGAAGGCGTGCCGGCGCGCGGGCTGCGGAAGCGCTTCCAGAAACCGAATCGCCCGCAGCGGAAACAGCCACCCGGCCACATCTTCTTCGACTCCGGGCCGGACGCGCTCGACATCGACGCCCACGTCGTGCACACCGCTGATCGCATATAGAGCCAAGCCGTCCGAGTGCGAGACGTTGAACCGCACCGAGCCTCCGGCGAGCTCCGGCTTTCCTTGAGGCCCGTAACAAAATGTGAGTTGGCCGGGCTGCGTGTTCAAGTACTTCGCCAGGATAGTCCTCAAGATCGCGCGGGCCAGGATGAAGCGATTGCGATCGGCCTCCGAATGAAACTCACCGGCTTTCTCGCGCTCTCCTGCGTCGAGCGTCTGCTCGAGAACCGGAAGACTGTCCATGTGGCGATCCAAATCCGCCCGCCATAAATGGATTTCTCCCTGCTTCAATTCGAGCGAGCCCTGAGGCCGGACCCAGCGTCTGCAACCTGACGTCCCTTTCATCTGATGATTCCTCCGCATCTTTTGGGGCATACTCATCGTCTCCTGCGGCGGCTGACCAGGACGTTTTCCAGGAACAAATACTCGATGCCGGTTCCGAGAAAGGTGTAAAGCGCCTCCCGCGGAGTGTTTACAATCGGCTGTCCCTTGACGTTGAAGCTCGTGTTAAGCACCATCTCCCGCCCGGTGGTTTTCCCCACTGCTCTGAGCAGAGTGTGAAACTCCGGGTTATCCTTGGCGGCAACGGTCTGCACCCTGGCGGATCCGTTGACGTGGGTGATCGCCGGCAACTGCGCGCGGTATTCGTTGCGGACGTCAACAGTCGTGATCATGTAAGGCAGTTCCATCATCGGCGCTACATCGAACCACAGATGCACCTGCTCCAGCGTGACCGCCGGCGCAAACGGGCGAAACGCCTCGCGCATTTTCACCATGGCGTTGATGCGGTCGCGCATTTCAGGTCGTCCGGGGTCCGCGAGGATACTGCGGTGCCCCAGGGCGCGCGGTCCGAACTCCATCGCCCCCCGGTACCACCCGATAACCCGGCCCTCGGCGATCAGCTTCGCCGCTTGCGCGCAGGCCTCGTCAAGAGTGTCGTAGAGTTGGGCATCGATCTGGCCGTCGAACTCCCTCAACGCGGCTTCGATCTTCTCCATTGAATACGACGGCCCATAGAACGGTGTTGGTGAGCGGAAGTTCCGAACCTCTCCAGCCTGTGACGCACGGTAGAGGGCCGCGCCGAGCGCCGCGCCGTCATCGCCGGCCGCCGGTTGAATGTATATACCATCAAAACAACCCGACCGCATGAGCGCGCCGTTGGCTGTGCAATTCAGGGCCACGCCACCGGCTAGTGCCAGCCGCCGCGACCCCGTCGCGGCGCCGAAATGTCCGCAGATATGTAGCATCACTCTATCGAGACACTCTTGCAATGCGGCTGCCACATCGCGATGTTCATCCGTGATCTCATCATCCGGCTTGCGTTCCTTCACGAGATTGTCCTCGAGGTAACGTCGCGTAGCGGTATAGTTCTCGCGTTCGTCTCGGGTGCGGTTCAATCGCAAAATGGGAATTTTGACCGAGCCGCTTGGACATAGTTGTACCGCCTGGTCGAAGAAAGAGCGAAACCGGGTGGGATCCCCGTAGGGCGCGAGCCCCATGATTTTGTACTCGTCCGAGTTGAAGTCGAAACCCAGGTGCAATGTGACCAGCGAATACAGAATCCCGATGGAATCATTTGCCGGGATCTCCTGGAGCTTGTCGAGCCGGCCGTCGTGTCCACGAAAAATCGATGTGCTCTGCACTTCGCCCATCGCATCGACCACAATAACGAGGCAGTCGTCCCAGCCGGACGTGTAATAAGCGCTTGCCGCATGCGCCAGATGATGGTTTACATGATGAACGCGCTCCAGTGGAAATCCGGGTATGTCCCGGTTCACCAGCCCAAGCAGCGCTTCTCGGGAGAAAACTTCGCGATATAACCGGGCCGTCGTCGAATCAATCGAGAAAGCTTTCTCGTAGGGCGAGTAGTCGAAGCCGTGCGCGATTTCATCGATATCCTCGAGCGAGAGCCCGGCTTTCGTCAAGCAATAGCAAATCGCCCCAACCGGGAATCTTGAGCTGTGCTTTTGCCGATTGAAACGCTCCTCGGCGGCTGCGGCCACCACTTGGCCGTCAATGATCAGAGCCGCAGCGGCATCGTGCCCCTGTGAGATCCGGTACTCCCGCTCGTCCAGCCCCGGCCAGTGAGCCTTTTTGAAGGATATTGAGTTTTCAAACCCGCTAAGTCCAAGAATATTCATAGCTTCAACGCCAGCTGGCTTTTAGCAGCACACGTTCCTTTCGTCGGGCGCGGAAGGCACCGCGGCCGCGGTATTCGTATTCAAAGAGCGCGGGCGAAATCGACGCAACATTTCACCGACATCGGCCCGCAACATCAGCAGCATCGGAACAAGATCGTCCATCGCGAAGAAAGCGGATTCCCGAACACCACGGAGAGATCTCAGCCATTCCCCGAAGGTCAGTTTTCCGTCCCGGCGATAGCGAAACAACGCCACAAGATCGAAGTCTTCCACTATCCATTTGCGTCCTGGACACGCACGGACGGCAGTAACGGGCTGGCCTGTCATGTCGAGGTAAAGCGCCCGCGCAACGTCCATCCCGTCATCTGAAACAAACAGGCGGAACGTGCTGCCAATACGCGGGTTCACGTCCAGCACCTTGTATTGACCGTCACGCGCGTCGTACCGAAAATCGATGTCGACAATGCCCCGGTAACCGACCGTCTCCATTAAGTCCTCGGCGATACTTGCGACATCTTCGTTTTCCTGGCACATTCCGAGACTGGTGACACCCGTATAGGCCGGGCATTGTCGGAGCTTTCTTCCAGTGAACCCGGCCAGGCATTCCGAGCGCTCGTTGAAGTAGCCGTTAAACATCCAGACATCGTCCTCGCCGCCCTGAATGTATTCCTGCACCGCCAGATTTCGTACTGTTTTGTCGTCGACCGAGTCGTAGAAATCAAGCAGTTCCCGCGGCGTCCGGATGATCAATTTCTTCTTGTTGCCCCAGGCCGGGAGCTGCCCGTCGATCGCCTTGATCATGATCGGCAGCTTCAATGTCTCAGCGCGTTCGAGCAGATCGTCCTTGGTTTTGAAAAAATGGGTGTCCGGCGTTGCAACCCGGAGTTTTTTCGCCAGGAAATACATCTCCTTCTTGCTGGACAGCGATCGGACGAGTCTGCGGCTCTGATCCGGGAAGATGTACCACTCCCGAAGCGCCGCTGCATAGTCAGCCACGAGAATGGCCGCACTGTCTGTGGTTGGGATAAGGACCGGGCGGCCGCCGAGCAGCCGCGCAATATCCACCAGGCGCTCTACCGATTGCTCTGGCGGTGCTTGGTCGATGTCCCAGACAAACTTGCCCTGGCAATACTTCGAAAAAAGGGCTGGCGTCCAGCGACTTGAGTCGACATTGAACACGGGTATTCCCAAACGGCCAAGGCTGCGCGTCACGCCCAGTCCGCCATGGTGTGGAGAAGCCAGAATCACCACGGGTGTTGAGGTGTCCCTGGTCGGCATGGTCGTCTTGTCGAGCTTTCGATATCTCACAAATGGATCGGACCGTCTCCATCTCCCCGATTCAAATGAATTCCCTTGCTAGCGGGGTCGATGTCATTCAGCAACTCTGTCAGGGGTTCTGAAGTGACGAAAAGCTAATTTGACGGTCCCTCCACAAAACCTGCCCGCCTCTGAGCCCTGCCCCAGGAAGCATGACTCTGGTTGGACAAACTCAGGTCGACGCCACTCTTTTCCAAGACCTGCGAAGCTACGGAAATCACCTTGTCTGCGTCCTCCGGAAGTGCCAGGCAGTCCGCGATCGAACCTACGCGCATGTTGCCGAAATACTTGCTGTCAGACATGACCGTGTCGAGCAAGACTGCCCATCCGGCGGGCTTTCCGTTATTGAGAATCTTCAGGCGTATGAACCTCGGGTTGCCAGGCGGGTACAAGATATTCAGCACATCGGAGTCGCGGACACCGACCATGGAGTACCAGTACTTGCAGGTTTTCCAGATGTCGTCCGCCCACGTTGAGAATTCATCCACCTGTTCCGCGCAAACAGATCGAGGTTGTTCGGCGACGGGGGCGACGAGAGGCCACGCAATTCTCGCTCCGATCCAGCCGAAACCCGAATAGGCCGCCGTGGCAAGCACGCACCGTCGAAGCACGGTCGTTTTCAAGTACCGGATGTTTCGAAGGAAGCGAAATCCGTTTCGCACCCTGAAGAAAAAGGGCAC
>QHXU01000218.1:9333-10316 GCA_003223065.1 Acidobacteriota bacterium
GCAGGCGCCAACCTCCAGAACGCGCCCCCAAAAAGAGAACTGCTGGTGCTTAAATGTGTACGCGCCCCTGACACAACCGTCCTCGATGGCTAGAAAAATTTCCTGGTATATGTTCCTGCCGCCAACCTTCGGCAGCCAGGAAGGAACCGGCGTCTCCGGAATTCGAAAAGGCACGTGGGCCGGACCCACGCGCCGGTTGAACTCCGCAACCGGCCCGCTAAACTCCTCGGTATAGGGTCGAATTTGAATGGCCACTTCCTTGATATGCTTCGCCGGTTTAATGTCTGTTCAGGTCCAGTTCGATCGGTTAGCGTTGCACGCCATTTCGCACGCCCACAACGGCACAAGCTGTCTTTTGGCTGGCAACCAGACGGGCAATCGAGGTAATCGTGCGGAAATCGTCGATTTCCAATTCGTCCACCGCGATCTTGATCCCGAACTGTTGCTCCAAATGCAGCAGCAACTGAATCAGCGCCAGCGAATCGAGAACGCCCGCTTGCAACAGATCAACGTCGGGCGAATCGAGTTCGACAAATAGCTTCTCTGCGAGCAGTCTGTGGATTTCGCTGGCCAGATCTCCGTCATGCAACATGCACATCCTCCTCACGCTCTCCCGTGCTTTGCACGGCAGCGCAGATCTCTGACTGTTTTGGTGCTGCCATCGGCATTGCCTGCTGAAGAAACCACTCTTTCAGCAACGGCCGCGCGGTCTTACCGTTGCCGTTGAGCGGCATGCGATCGAGGACCATCCAGCGGACCGGCAGCATGTAATGGGGTATGGCTCTCGTCAAGTGTTTCTTCAAAGTCACCGGAGGAACATCAAAGCCTGGTGACGGGACGTAGGCGCAGCAGATCGTAGCGCCCTCGAAGCCTGCCCCATCCACCGCGACCACTGCGGCGTCCTGTATGCCTGGGACCGCATGGACCGCCGTTTCGATTTCTCCCAATTCAATACGGTATCCGCGGCTCTTGATCTGCGTGTC
>QHXU01000218.1:10336-16721 GCA_003223065.1 Acidobacteriota bacterium
CAATCTTCGCCAGATCCCCGGTTCTGTAGATTCGGTCCGCAGGATTCGGGCTGTACGGATCAGGACGAAAAGCCTGACTGGTCTTGTCTGGATCTCGCCAGTAGCCAGGGCTCAACCCCACACCGCCGATATACAAGTCACCGATCTCTCCCGGCGCGACTTGGCGCAACTGCTCGTCCAACACCAAAAGTTTTTCTCCTTCGCACGCGTCGCCGATCGGGATTTCGGCCGTGTCGTCCTCGGGGCAGCGCGGCACCCGATAATAGCTGCTTGCAATCGTCGCCTCCGTGGGGCCGTACAGGTTTACGAACGTGGCGTGGGGCAAGCGCCGCATCCAATACATGAGCGCGGGAGTCGGAAACTTCTCGCCGCACCAGAGCAATCGTTTGAGCGCCGGAAAATCATTCCTCCGGACCGAATCGAACTTGGCCATATGGTGCAAGATGGAGGGAACGGAAAACCATTGGGTCAGTTGCGAATCTCGAATGAAATCGGCGAGGCGGTGCGGCAGCACGCTCAGTTCCGGAGGCAACAGATGGATCTGCGCTCCGGTCGCGATCGTGCCATAGATGTCGAATGTGGATAAGTCGAAATGAAGAGGCGGATGCCCTGAGATCCGATCTGACGGATCCATACCGAAATAGCGGATCGCCCAACTCACAAAATGAATCACGTTGGCATGCGTGATCACAACACCCTTCGGTACGCCCGTTGAACCCGACGTAAACAGGATATGTGCGCCATCTGCAGCCTCGTTAACGGAGGTGACCGCGGACTCCGAGAAGGACTGGACGTCTTGCCACGAAAACTGGGCTTGCATGCCCCCTTCGAGGCTTGTCCCTCCGTCCAGCCATCCAATTCGTGTGCCCTTCGCAAAGCTCTCGCTCTTGATGATTTCATTCAGCAGAGCGGCTGAGGATTGCACCGCAAGGATGCAGCGGTTTTCGCAGACCTGAAGGATCCGTGTCAGACGCGCGGCTGGACTCGCCGTGTCGAGCGGCACATACATGCAGTCCGCTTTGAGCGCAGCGAACATCGCGATAAGCGCCTGGGGCGATTTGGGAACGAGCAGAGCGACGCGGTCTCCCCGGGTGCAGCCGGCCCGCTGCAAAGCTCTAGCCAACTGATTGCTCGCCGCTTCCAGCGCACCGTAGGTGATGCGCTGATCCTGGAAAACAACGGCGCACGCGTCGGGACGCCGCTCCGCCTGCGACGTCAGCCAATCCTGCAGCCGTTTCCTCATGAATTGGCTCTCTGGGCGGCTAACCGAAATACGATGCCGATGTGCTCGAATTCCTCCTCCGCAGCCGGTATATCGAGAATATAGGTCTGGTAACCGGCCGTAATGTAGCGTGCCAGTTCCACCGCTACGGTTTCATAACTGCCCACCAGGTAGGGACACATGGTTTGATAGTTCTCAAACGGATGTAACCAGTACGGCGTGCGGTTCCCGTTCGATCCCTTGCTGACTTCCGACAGGCGCTTGTGCCAGGTTGAGTCGGATACTTTCGTGGCAAGCTGGCGTGTGATCTGACCCTTTCGATCTTCGGGAAAGCGCTCAAACGCCACCTTCCACGCTGCGTCTTCCTGTTCGCGTGCGACAATTCCGATCCGCACGCCGCATGGGCCGTCTGCCGAATGGTCCCGGCACTGATCGGTGGGCTCAGGGTATTTGACCGCGACGGCTCCCATCTCTCGAGCCGCAACCATCCCGGCCTCTGAGGAACCCGACACAAGGATACCCGGCAGAAGCTCCGGAGCAAGGCGAGGTTGCACCGTTGCGCCACTCACGCGGTAGAACTGGCCCTCGAACGTAACCGGCGAACGCCCCTCCAGAAGGCGCCGGATGATAAGTGTGTACTCGACCAATCTTTGATACCTGCTGTCGTGGGGTGTCGTGTCGTTTAGGGCGATCAGGTCGTTCTTGAACCCTCCCGCGACCATGTTCAGATACACGCGCCGTCCGTGCAGAAATCCGAGAGAAGCGACCATCTTTGCCGCCGAATACGGGTGCATATAGACCGGCTGCACGGCAACGAGGGGACACAGCGCGCTTGTATTCTGGATGATCAAGTGCGAGACCAACCACGGGTCCACCAACGAATTATCCGTGTACACCAGGATTCCGGTGCAGCCCGCTCGCTCGCTCCAGCGGGCGACCTGAATCACCCTGTCCGGGTAATTGTCGGGCGTCATCAAGGAAGAGGGACAGGTGGAGAACACCTGTATCGAAGCCTCTGGAGCGGGGTGTTCCAGAGGCGCACTAGCATCGAGAGCCGTAGCGAGACTTTTGGACATAATTCTCACCGAATGTTTCTGTATTCCAAGGATCTCCGCGTCCAGTGGAGGCGTTACGGCAGAGCTACCGCTCCCTCAAGTGCCGCAGATCGATCGCACCTTCTACCGCAGCAAGCACGAGGCGTGCCAACTGAGGAAGTGGATGCCCCGAAATCGAGTAGTCAGAGTAGTATTCGATTCATGTTGTTGTTACATGGCAACTTGTGTCGCTAGTACCAGCAACGAATCTCGGTGCGGTTCGCGACTATTGGCATGCACCCGATTTACGGCATCTTCGGGACGGTGCCAGTGCCCATGGGCGTGAGCAGTCCAGTTCCACCAATGAGAACTCGTTTTCAACCTTTCAGAGCCGCAATACGCGGCGTTGCCCTGTGCGAACCACTTACTAGCGCCCTGCGGCTAATCGCTGATTCTGGACCCCGGAATGCTCGCCGAATGCAAGCGCACATGGAGCTGAAAACGAAGCGAAAAACACTCCGGCTCATCTCGAATGGCATGTATGTGATCACCTCGCGCTCCGAAGGTCATTTCGGAGCTGCGACAGTGACATGGATTTCGCAGGCTTCGTTCAAGCCGCCCTTGATCATGGCAGCCATTCGAACCAACAGCAACGTCTTTAAGTGCATGTCAGACAGCGGGTTGGCCGCGATTCACATTTTGGAATGCAACCAGCAGGACTTCGCACAGAAGTTTTTCTTCCCCACCCAGGCGAACGACGGTTGTATCAACGGGGAGCCTTTCGTGGACGGCGTGACAGGAGTACCGGTACTGCGCAACACACCCGCGCATATTGAGTGCCGTGTCGTGCGAATCGTTACCGACGTTGGCGACCACGCCATCGTGATCCTGGAAGTAATCGAGGCGGAGTGCCGGGACTTGGTCCGGCCCCTCACGATCGCTGAATCTCCCTGGGAATACGGGGGGTGAGACGGTTCACGCCTCAACCAGTCTCTTCCTGATTGCATAGCGGATCAACTCGCTGCGATCGTGCAGATTGAGCTTCCGCATCAGGTTGTACTTATGGGCGTCCACCGTCTTGACGCTGAGATTGAGGCGACGGGCGATGTCCTTCAGCGAAATCCCCTCGGCCAGCAAGACGAGGATCTCCCGCTCGCGATCGCTCAACAGATCGTAGCCGCTCTTGTGTTCCGTAGGATGCGCGATGTACTGGCGGACCACGCCCGTCAGGACCCTGGGGCTCATGTACTGCTGCCCCCTGTTGACGGCCTGAATGGCGTAAATCAGTTGCATTGGCGGAGAGTCCTTTAGAACATACCCTGATGCGCCGGCATCGAGGCACCTGGCGACGAGGTCCTCGTCATCGTAAACCGTAAGAATGAGCACCTTGATCTCGGGGCGCTCTTTCTTGATCCGGCGGGTCGCGTCAAAACCCTTCAAGACAGGCATGGAGATATCCATCAGGACCACGTCGGGCTGGAGCCGAACGGCTGCCTCCACACCCTCCCTGCCGTCCTCCGCCTCACCCACGACCTCGATGTCCGGCTGAGAACTCAGAATGGTCTTGACGCCCTCACGGAACAGAGCGTGATCGTCACAAACCAAGATGCTGATCTTTTTGCGCATACGCGCCTCATTTCTCGCCCCCTCCCGGGAGGGGAAGATCGACCTCAATTCTGGTTCCGTGCTTCTTAGTCAAGGCGCTGGCGCGTTTGGATTCGACGTGAATCCTGCCACCCAAGACCTCAACTCGCTCCCGCATGGCCGTCAAACCGAATGAGCGCCGGCCTACCTTGGCCGCCGTGTCGAAGCCGACGCCATCGTCCTCTATTACCATGATTAGCACAGAGTCCTTCATGCTTCCCAGTGACACCCGGACATTTTTCGCCGACGCATGCTTCAATACATTGGACAAGGCCCCCTGCAGCAACCTGTAAAGAGCGACCTGGTGAGTCAGCGGGACATTGTCCGGAAGGTATCCTTCCTGGACCTTCACATTGATCTTGGTTCGCGCGGAGAATTGGGCTGCGTAAGACTTCACAGCCGGAATGAACCCAAGTTCATCAAACACGGCCGGGCCAAGGTCCAGCACCAGACGCCGCACCGCGTCGATGGCGTGAGACACGAGGGTGATGGCCTCGTGGAGTTTGGGCCGAACCTCCGGCATCTCGTTATTTTTCCAGCCCAGATTGATCATTTCCAGGTACAGCTTGATCAGTATCAGATCGTGGCCGATCTCATCGTGAAGATCCTGCGATAACCTCCGCCTTTCGCGCTCGTAGATCCTTGTCACGTACGCGGACGCGCCGTGAAGACGAGTCTCTGCCTCGGAGAGGCTCGCTTCAACTATCGTCTGTTTACCGGCCACCGACTGCCCCGAGTAATCGGACACGAGTAACAAACTGATCATCGAATGAAGCCGGGCCAGTGACAGCGTCGGAGTAGCACGGCTGGGAACATGCCGGGCAAGGTACGGTAGACAAATCTCGAACAGTCGGTTTAGTGCTGCGACCACACGTTCGATCCCCACGCCGCGCTGCGCGAGTTTTTGACCGAGTTGTTGGATCTGCTCCCGGAAAGAGCTAAACGTGCTGCGCCGAAGGAGATCAGCAAGCTGCGCGAAGTCCGAGCCGGCAATGGCCCCGATGGCGTCCGGATGTAACCCCAGGTCCCGAACCGCCTTCGACCACGCGCCGATCACCTCCTTGGAATGAGGCGCGAGAATGTCCAAGGCCTCAGCTGAGGGAGCTTTGATCGTCGAATGAAACCTCTTCTGTGAAATGCCCGGCATCGGCGCATCAGGCCCGGTCATTCGCATCGGGGCGCGGATTAGTGCAGCAACAACCGTGCCAGTCTTTGTATTTCCGAGCGTTACAGCATTTCCCAGCATTATAACCGCCCGGAGCCCCAGGCATGGCTTTGCTCAGTCCAGGTGAGTCATTTTTTCTCACATGAGAGTGCAGCGGTAGGAACGTTCTTGCCACAACTGGGACAGCGAGTGCCACTTGCGCGCCTGCTGGCGAGACCGCTCGCCAGGAGAGGCGACCGGAAGTCACCCCCGGTGCTCGACATACGCGAAACCCCTTTCGCCGCGACTCCGATTGGCATGCCCTTTGCTTTTACCGTTTCGGAACAGGGCATCGCGCGGCACGCGAGAGGGCGGTAGCTTTTGCTCACAGCGGTCACAGATCAACTCACTCCTGCCGAAGGAGATGTGTGCCCGGAAACCGCGCAGGAACAGTGGTTTGCACTAGGTGTAGCGGCGCGTCACGAGAAGGCCGTTTCTCGAATGCTGCACCACAAAGGATATGAAACGTTTCTGCCTCTCTATGCCAGCCGGCATCAATACGCAAGGCGCTCCAGGGAATTCGAGCTTCCGCTATTCCCCGGTTACGTATTCTGCCGCTTTAATCCTCTGACTCGATTGCCGATCTTGACTACGCCGGGCGTGCTTCAAGTGGTCGGCGCCGGGCGTGTCCCAATCGCGCTCGATCAAAACGAGATTACCGCCCTTCAAACCGCCGTCAAAGCGCGTGCCCGAATGCTGCCGTGGCCCTACTGGCAGGCTGGGCAGAAAGGGCGGATCACCGACGGTCCTCTGGCAGGTATAGAGGGAATCGTCATCGGCGTAAAGCAGTTGGTACGACTCGTTCTCTCCGTAAGCCTCCTGAAAAGATCCGTGCTCCTTGAAATCGATGCCGACTGCGTGAGTCTAGTCTAGTGAAAGGTGAAGGACATGGGAGTTTCAGAGTCCGGATGTATTATTGCGTCCATTTTTTTCCTTTCGGCGGCCTTGCCGATTCAAGCAAATCGGGGCAATAGTGATCAGGTGAGTCCCACCGTAACAGCCTCATCCCAGGCACCGGCTCGCGACAGCCAGGATTATGTGCTTGGACCGGAAGATCAAATTAAGATCTGGGCCCTCGGCTTTGAAGAGATCTCGGAAAAACCCATTCGCATCGACCCAAGTGGTTACATCGACCTGCCGATGCTGGGACAGTTCAAAGCAGCCGGACTCACCGTAGAACAGCTAAAGACCCAACTCCTCGAGCGTCTCGCGAACGACGTCAAGGCTCCCCATGCCTCCGTCGAGATCATCGAATTCGGAAGCCAGCCCGTTTCGGTGCTG
>QHXU01000218.1:16745-19346 GCA_003223065.1 Acidobacteriota bacterium
ACACCAGTTGCGCGGCCGCAAAACGCTGGCCGAGATCATCTCGATGGCGGGCGGCCTCAAGCAGGATGCGGGGTTCACCATAAAGATCACCCGCGATGCCAGATGGGGACCGATTCCTTTGCCCAATGCGACCAAGGACCCGAGCGGACAATTCAGCACCGCCGAAGTGAAAGTCACCGAACTCCTGGCCGCAAAAAATCCAGGGCAGAACATCTTGATCCGGCCCCACGACGTCATCACCGTTCCGACTGCGGAAACAGTAGCAGTGATCGGCGCGGTTCGCAAACCGGGAACGTTTGATCTTAAGGACCGCGAAAGCATCTCGGTTCTGGAGGCGCTCTCGATGGCGGAAGGCCTTGGTCCCACGCCCGCTCCCCAAAACGCGAGAATCCTTCGCGCCACAGCCGGCAGCACGCAGAGGCAAGAGGTTCCAATTGACCTCAGAAAGGTTCTGGCTGGCAAGGGCGAAGACATCGCTCTTCGTCCTAATGACATACTGCTCGTCCCCACGAGCACCCCCAAGAAGGCCGGCATCCGAGCCATGGAGGCGATCATTCAGACCGCCACCGGCGTGATGATCTGGCGCGGACCATTCTAGCCATAAGCTTTCGAGCTCCAGGCCGTTAGCTTAAGGAGATTTCCAAACATATGCGACGTTCTCATTGGATTCCAGCTCCCAGAACCAGGCCCGCACTCCCAGCCAGGACGGAGCAATTGCCCGCGCTTCCCTATGTGATCGCGTCGGGCGACGCGGTCGGGGGTGAAGACGGATCGCTCGGGATCTTAGAGTATGGCCGAACTCTTTGGCGGCACAAAGGCGTTTTTGTTCTTATCGTTCTTCTAGCGGTTTTTCTGGCAGCCGGCATCAGCTATTTCCAGCCGCGGGTCTACCAATCGGTAGCATCGGTTCAGATTCAAGGACTCAATGACAACTTCCTGAACTTGAAAGATATCGATCCGACGGCCGCGCCCATCAACAGTATGTCGACCGAGTCGTACGTTGCGACTCAGGTCGAGATCCTGAAAGAGGATTCGCTGATCGAGCGGGTGGTCAAGCAGCTGAAGCTGGACCAGCATCTCGAATTTACTCGTAACACCGGCTTTTCTGAAAAACTCGCCCAGTTAATGCACTGGCAGACAGCGTCCACGTCCCAGCCGCTTCAACAAGCGCTGAAAGTGTCGAAAGAAAACCTCAAAATCGTTCCTCCGCGGCAGGGCCAGATCATTCGGATCATATACGACGCCGAAGATCCTCGTTTGGCGGCGGACTGCGCAAACGGTCTGGTGCAAGTCTTCATCGACCAGAACGTCGAGTCGCGGTGGCACGCGGCCCAGCAGATCAAGGAATGGCTTCGCCCTCAGCTCGATGAACTCAGGGCCAAGCTCGAAAAATCCCAGAACCAACTGCAAGCCTATGCAAACGCCGCCGGCTTGACAATCACGGACGGCCAGGAAAACGTGGCCACCGAAAGACTCCGCCTGATTCAAGCCGAGCTGGCCAGGGCTCAAGCCGAACGTATGGCCAAAGAGCCGCTTTACGCGCTCTCGCAGAGCGGGCAGACGGAAGGTATCTCGGACAACGCTGCGGTGCGCGAATATCAGTTGCGTCTGACCGAACTCCGCAGGCAGTTGGCGGATCTTGAGTCGCTGTTGAAACCCGAAAACTACAAGGTGGTGCGGCTGAAGGCCCAGGTGGCCGAGCTAGAGGCCGCGTCCCAGAGGGAAACAGCCAATGTGCACAAGCGTGTCGAGAACGAGTACGAAGCCGCGCAAAAAAGGGAGGCGCTGCTGACCAAGGCCTATAGCAGACAGGCGGCGCTGGTCTCCGATTTGCAAGCGAAGATGATGAACTACAATACGCTGAAGCACGACGCGGATACCACCCGGCAGGTCTACGACGCCATGCTCCAGAAAGTCAACGAGGCCGGCGTCGCGTCCGCCATACGCCCGTCGAACATCCGCCTGGTGAGCCCCGCCCACCCGGCATCGCAGCCATACAAGCCGAACGTACCCCTTAACCTCGGAATCGGGCTGTTCGCCGGGCTGGTTCTTGGCGTGGGATGCGTCATGCTGCTTGAACAAACAAACCGGCGCTTGTGCGTGCCCGGAGACGCCGCCGTGAGTCCGCTCCTGACCGAACTCGGGGCGATTCCGACGGGCCGCGCGTCTGCTCGGCTCCGGCGACACGGATCTCTCGATTGAGCGCGTCACGTGGGAACACAAAGACTCGGATATGTCGGAATCTTTCCGCGCGGTTCTGGCCTCGATTCTCTTGCCGGCCCGCAACGGGGATGCCCCGCGAGTGCTGGTCATCACGAGCCCGCAGCCGGGCGAGGGTAAGACAACGGTTGCCAGTAATCTTGCCATCGCGCTGGCGGAGATCAAACATCGCGTGCTGCTCATTGACGGCGATTTACGCAGGCCACGCCTGCATAAGGTCTTCGATGTGGCCAATAGCTGGGGGTTGAGCGACTTGCTATGTGAGAAGGATGCAGCGGTGGAGCTGCCGATCGAGCAACTCGTCAAGAAAACCTCCGTGCCCAACCTGTGCCTGTTGCCCAGCGGACCGGGGCCGGATGGAATCTTCAATTACTTGTATTC
>QHXU01000219.1 GCA_003223065.1 Acidobacteriota bacterium
TGTGGCTACAATGATTCCGTGTTCATGCGATTCGGCGGCGTTTTCTGCGCCGTGATGGCCACGCTGCTGGTGGCTGCTGTCAACACAACGGCTCCGGTCGGATTTTCGGATGTCGCGGGCAAAGCCGGCATACGGTTCGTACTAGAGAACAGCCCAACCCCAACCAAATTCATGATCGAGACCATGCCGGGCGGAATCGCCGTTTTCGATTACAACGGCGACGGCCGGCCCGACATCTATTTCACGAACGGCGCCGCTGTGCCGGCGCTTGATAAGGAATCGCCCAAGTTCTGGAATCGCTTGTACCGCAACGACGGCAACATGCATTTCACCGACGTAACGGACCAGGCGGGGGTCGCCGGCAAGGGCTACTCGATGGGCGGCGCGGCCGGCGATTATGACAACGACGGCCACCCCGATATCTTCGTAGCTGGCGTCAATCACAACACGCTGTACCACAACCGCGGCGATGGCACGTTCGAGGACGTGACCGAGAAGGCGGGAATCCGTAGCGGACAGTGGGCAGTGGCGGCCGGGTGGTTGGATTACGACAACGACGGCAAGCTGGATCTCATGATCGTGCACTATTCGAGCACGCCGATGCAGGACCGTTTCTGCGGAAATCGCGAAAAGGGTATCCGCATTTACTGCCATCCGAAGTATTTCGATCCGCTGCCCGCCGTCTTGTACCACAATCGCGGCGACGGCACATTCGAAGACGTTTCGAAGAAGTCAGGCCTGGTCCAATACGCCGGACGCGGGATGAGTATCGCCTTTGCCGATTACGATTCCGACGGCTTCATCGACGCTTTCGTAACAAACGACAACATGCCCAATTTTCTTTTCCACAATCGCGGGAACGGAACGTTCGAGGAGGTCGCGCTGTTGGCGGGCGTGGCCCTTCCGGACCGCGGCGCGCCGGTATCCAGCATGGGCGCCGATTTCAGAGACTACGACAATGACGGCTTGCCGGACATCAGCGTTACGGCGCTGGCCGGAGAAACCTTTCCCTTGTTCCGGAACCTCGGGAAGGGCATGTTCACGGATGCCACCTATGCGAGCCGTATGGGGCCCCTAAGTACGGGCCACAGCGGCTGGGGGAACGGTTTCGTCGATTTTAACAATGACGGCTGGAAAGACGTTTTCACGGCCAATTCGCATGTCAACGACCGCATTGAAGCCTTCGAGCCGCACGTTTACCGGGAGGCCAACAGCCTGCTGTTGAACCTTGGCGGAAAGTTCAGCGACGGTACTCCCGGGTCGCTCAAAGCGGCGCGCAAAGCGCATCGCGGCGCAGCTTTCGGCGATTTCAATGGTGATGGTCGCATGGACGTGGTCGTGTCTTCGCTCGGCGAACCGGCCGAACTGTGGGAGAACACGACTCCGAACGCAGGGAACTGGGTGGCCTTCAGACTGACGGGCACGAAAAGCAATCGCGACGGAATCGGCGCGCGCATCCGCATCGGGAGGCAGTTCAACGAAATGACCAGCGCGGTGAGTTACGCTTCATCCAGCTTGATACCGGTTCACTTCGGTGTGGCGAAAGCGGAAACGCTGGACGACGTCGAGATACGCTGGCCGAGCGGCCGCGTGCAGCGCCTTAACCACGTGCCCGTGAATCGGGTCATAGACGTCAAGGAACCGGAGCGGTAGCCGTTTTTCGGAGCTGCTGGTATTTTTCCATCATCGCTTTGGCGAGTGCGGGCTGCCCCGTGGCCTGATATGCGCGCGCCAATTGATAGTGCAGGCTGCCGTCTTGATCCAGACTGAGGGCGGCTTTGAGATGTGGAATCGCCTTCTGCGATTCGCCCAGCCGCCCGTAGCACAGCCCGAGTGAGGCATGCGCGGCGACCAGCTTGGGATCGAGCTTCACAGCCATTTCCAGGTACGGGACGGCTTGCTCTACCTGTTCGGTCTGAAGCAGGCTGTCGCCGACGAAAAAATTGAGGTTGGCAGAGTCGGGTTCCGCCTTCAGGAACTCCTGCAGTTCGGTAAGGGTGCTCTGGTAATCACGGCTTAGGTACAGCGATGTTGCCAATTGGTGGCGGGCATTCAGGTCGCCCGGGGACATCCTCAGCACGGCGCGCCATTCCTCGGCAGATTCGCGGAACTGGCCCTGATCGCGAAGCATCTGGCCCTTGAACTCGTGAAGTTCGGCGGATTCGGGCAAATGTCCGAGCTCGGCGAACGCCTGAATCGCCAATTCGTTGTACGCGCGGCACAGCCAGTACAGTCCCTCGGCGTTGTTCTTCAGCTTCGCGGCCTTCACCACATCCTCGAACCGGCCTGCGGCGAAATCACAGTGCATTTTCTCGATCGCGCAGTCCGGCTTGCCGAGCTTCTGTTCCGCGGCTGTCTCGGCGGCCGCTTCGTCTCGCTTACCCTGAGCTGTGTAAACCGCCGCTGCGCCGGCGTGGGCCCCACGAAGGCGAGGCATTCGCTTCGCGGCCTCGTTGTAGGCGTACAGAGCCGCGGTGTATTGGCGCTCTTTGCTTTTAACCTCGCCGAGCAATGCCAGCACATAGCCGGATTCAGGCGCGGTCTTCAGCAGTTGCTCGAATGCTTGCACGGAAAGATCGCTGAATTGACGGCCGCGGGTATACCAGGCCTGAGCATTCTTGGCGGCTGGTGTCGTTTGCGCGTCGAGCGCCAAAACGGCAGCGCAGACTAGAACAACGACGCGCATGAATAAGGGCAGGCCCGGGGCCCGCCCTTGAGATTTTACCAAGTCATCAGAACTGCAGACGCAGACCGAAGCGGAACTGGCGTTCAAGCGAAACCGCAGTGCTGTTGTTGGACAGCGTGCTCGTGATTTGCATGAAAGTTCCGCTGCTGGCGCTGTTGGTCGGGTTCCCGAATTTCGGCGTGTTGGTCAGGTTGAAACAGTCGGTTCTGAATTCGAGCCGGAACCGTTCCTTGATAGGGAAGATGCGCGACAGACTGAGGTCCGTATTGAAGATTCCCGGACCGCGGACAGAATTGCGGCCGGAATTCCCAAAGCGCACTTCAGTAACCGGCTTCCAAGCCGATGGGTTGTAGAAGAACTGGCCGGGACCTACGCCGTAGACCTTCGTAATCGTCGCGTTCACCTGGTCGGCGCTTTGCCCGGAGTTGGGGCCGGCGTTCAAGGATGCTCCGGAAGCCGTTACCGTAAATGGGGTTCCGCTGAAGGCAGAAAGCAGGCCGCCGAGCTGCCAGTGGCCAATCACATAGGAAGCCGGACCACTCCCTGCAAAATGCTTCCCTTTACCAACGGGTAACTCCCAGACGTAACTGGCCTGGAAGACCTGCGTGCGATCATACCCGGCAGGGGCGCGGTTCCAGATGAAATCCGGACCATAGTTGCGAGTCGGTGTGACCCAACCATCGTCATCCACCCAATCGATGGCTTTGGACCACGTGTAAGCGCCCTTGACGAGCAGGCCGTGAGAGAACTGCTTGTTGACGGAGGTCTGCAGCGAGTGATAGTTGGCGCTGAGGTATCCGTCCCACAGTAGCGTGGAGATTTTACGGCCAAACTTCGCGAGCGGCAGGTTGTTGGAGCCGGATCCCGGATAGCCGGCGTTGAATTCGCGATCGGCAAGGTTGTGAGTCGTCTCCGTGCCCACGTAGGCGACGCTGCCGACAATGTTGCCCGCGAACCTGCGTTCGATCGCGAAGTTCCAGGATTGGATATAGCCGCGGTGTATCTCGCCTCCCCATGGGCTGCGCTCGGTGGCGAGGGGGTCAAGCGGGATAACGCCGCTGCTCAGATCGGGGAAATTCGCAGCAGGGATGCCCGAAATCAGCGAACCTGCTGGCTGGAACGCACTCGCACCGACGAAATCGGTGTTGATCGTCAACGGATAGAAGCCCCGCAACGGGCGCGAGAATGGGAGGGGGTCGTAACTGATGCCGTAACCCGAGCGGATCACCGTGTTCTCAGTCATGCGGTAGGCAAAACCGATGCGCGGCGCAAAGAATTTATGGCTGACCGAGAATCCGGCATCGATCGGCACGTTGCCGCGGCCACCCAGATACAGCAGGTTCGTAGCGGGATCGTAGCGCTCGATGCCCTTTCCGCAGCATCGGGTCATGAGCGGGTAGTACTCGTAACGCAGGCCGATGTTGACGGTCAGCTTGCGGCTCACCTGCCACCGGTCACGCGCATACCATCCGAACTGCCATTCGCGGCCGGTCATGAGAATGTTCTGGTAGCTCTTCTGCATTTCCTGAGGAGCCCCGATCAAGAACGCAGCCCATGAATTGAACTGGTTGGGTGAACCGTTCGGTCCTAATGCAGTTGTGGCTCCACTGAAGTCGAACTGGCCGCGTGGCCCGCCGCCCAGTTCTGGCTGGTAATGATTCAGGTGATATCGAATCAGGTCGAAGCCGAAACGGAATTCGTGCGCGCCGTGAGTCCAGGTCACGTTATCGGTATGAGTGTAGGATTCATCGGTGCGGAACAGCGGCATCCAAGTGTTGGTCTGGCCCATGTTCGGGTAAGTAGTGAAGTTGAACTGCGGCATGCCGCTCTGCTTAATGTCAGAACCGTTTGTGCCGGGAATCCCCAACACGTCGCTGCCGAAGTTCTTTCCGAAGTCCGTGCCTAACACGTATTGGCTCATGCGAGTGTAGCCGATGTTGCCATCGATAACGATGTTGGGAGAAAGAACCCAGGTGTGTCCGATGGTCCCAAGTTGCTGGAACGTGTGGCCGGTTCCAGGATCACCCCCAATTCCAGGCCCGACGGCCGCGCCCAGCGCCGCCGGAGCCGTCACATTGGCGTCCAGCACACTGTACTTGCCCCAGATGCTGTGCTTCTCCGTACGGTTGAAGTTGATCTTCACGTCGTATTGGTTCCGCGCCAGGACGGGCGTGGCAGCGGCAAAGT
Organism: Acidobacteriota bacterium; assembly: GCA_003223065.1. Classification (GTDB taxonomy): domain Bacteria; phylum Acidobacteriota; class Terriglobia; order Bryobacterales; family Bryobacteraceae; genus Palsa-187. The sequence continues at coordinate 4,874 of QHXU01000219.1, forward strand.
AGTTGTTCGTCGTACCCGTTCCGTTATTCGGCTGGGGGATGAGCGCCTGGAACGCCAGCGCTTGTTTGGTAATGCGGGCCGTGGGAATCGTGTTCGATCCGAACGGCGTGCGTCCCGCTCCCGTGGCCGGATCGCCGGTCGTCGGATCGTAGATGATCGTGCTATAGCCGCTGAAGTTGCCGGCGCGCTGGTCCGCCGTGGGGAGGCTTGCCGTGTAAACGGCGCCATTGCGCTCGCGCGTCCGCTCCCAACCGCCAAAGAAGAACAGGCGGTCCTTGATGATGCGCCCGCCGACGGTGCCTCCATCGATATTGGTATCTCCGAACGGTTTGTCGGTGCCCGTCGCCTGGAAGAAGTTGCGGGCCTTCAAGTGCTGATTGTCATAGAAGCCGAACGCGGTGCCGTGGAAAGCGTTTGTGCCGGATTTCGTTATGACGTTGATGGCCGCCCCGCCCGCCATGCCCTGTTCGGCATCAAAGGCATCCGTGGTTACATTCACGGTGTCGACCGTGTCCGCCGGCGCCACGTAGGCGACGTGATGCGGCAGCCAGATGTTGATATTCTGGGCGCCATCGAGGCGCGTGTTATTATCTTGCGCATTTGCGCCGTTGATGTGTGTCTGCAGCGCACGCCCCGGCGTATCAGTCGCCGAGTTCTGGAAACTTGCCGGAGTGGAGCCGGGCACCAGGTTGATCAACTGCTGGTAGTTCCGGTACCGGGTGAGCGGCAGGCTTTCGATGGCCTTCTCGCCGATCTCGGTGTGGACGTCAGACTTGTCGGTCTGAAGTGTCACCGCCTGCGCCTCCACCGTGATCTGCTCGGTGACCTGGCCGACCTCGAGCCTCAGATCGGCGCGTGTCACAGTGTTGATCGTGACAATGATGTCGTTCTGGACCAACGCCCGGAAGCCCGAGGCCGACACCTTCAACGAGTACGTTCCGGGCAGCACGTTGCCAATGCTATAGCGCCCCCCCGAATCCGTGGTTTCTTTGTAGGTTTGGTTTGTGTCCCTATTGGTCGCCGTGACGGTCGCGTTTGCAACGACCCCACCGGACGGATCTACGATAGTGCCGACGAGAGAGCCGTACAGCACCTGGGAATAGGCCGGGCTAGTAAACAATCCGGCTACGAAAGACAACAAGGCGAGCTTCTGAACAAAACTTGATTGCACCCCAACCTCCTTATGCGAATAGCTAGTTCGTTATAGCCCGAGGCACGAGTGTCTGTCAAGCTTGTAAACGTTAGCTTTTTTGTTGTCAGCGTTGCTTGCCCCACCCATTCGGTTGAGCCCGAACGGTCTCCGCGCTTTTCGGGCGAGTTGGAGATTCGGATCTATACGTACTGCTTGACGTCACGGGAAATCCGGTGGTTGGGGTATACTGAAGTTTACGTCCACGGGTCGCAGTGCGCCGAGTGTGCGCGGCGGACAGAAGCTTTCCTCCGGAACAGCCTCGAAGCGGAAGCACGTGGCAAAATCGGACAGGTGGCCGAGTGGTTA
>QHXU01000269.1 GCA_003223065.1 Acidobacteriota bacterium
GGGATCAGCCCCGAGCACCGCGAACGGATCTTTGCGATTTTCCAACGGCTACACGCTGGAACGGAATACCCAGGCACTGGTATCGGACTCGCCATCTGTAAGAGAATTGTCGAGCGCCTAGGCGGCCGGATCTGGGTGGAGTCGCAGCCCGGAGAAGGTTCAACATTCTTCTTCACAGTTCCGGCACGAGCGAAAGCCCGGGCGAAAGGAAGCAGATGAGTACCCCCGTCGCCGAACAACCGTTCGAGGTGTTGCTGGCGGAAGACCACCCCGGCGACGTGAAGTTGACCCGCGAGGCTCTGAAAGGAAGCGCGGTCCTCATCAATCTCAGCGTGGCGGCAAACGGCGAAGAGGCATTGGCCTTCCTACGCCAACAGGGAAAATACGCCGGCGTCTCACGCCCGGCAATGGTCCTGCTGGATCTGAACATGCCTAAGAAGAATGGGTGGGAAGTGTTGCTTGAGATGAAAAAGGACCCTGAGTTGGACTGCATTCCGGTAGTGATCCTTACAACTTCGGGAGCGGAAGAGGACATCGTCCGCAGCTATAAACTGCATGCCAACGCTTATATAACTAAACCAAACCGCATGGACCGTTGGGCTTCAATCGGGAAGTCCATCGGGGAGTTCTGGATGCACGTGGCAACGCTTCCCCGCCACGGCGCGCGTAGAAAAAAGACGGTCCTTAAGGCACCCGAATCTCTTGACCCTTGGCTCGCAGACTGAAGCACAATTGAGCGCCGCATTCGGGTTTCGGTGCGATCCAGATTTGCCCACCGTGCCATTCAATGATCTTCTTGCAAAGAGCCAAGCCGATCCCCGCGCCGGGCACCTCCGTGCCGTGCAAACGCTTGAAGAGCACAAAGACCTGCTTGCGATATTGGGGTTCGATGCCGATGCCGTTGTCGGTCACCGAGAAGATCCACTCACCGCCCTTTTGCACTGCGGACACATGGACTCGCGGAACCTCGTCGCTGCGGTATTTGATTGCATTCGAGATCAGGTTCTGAAAGACCATTGTTAGCTGCGACTGGTCGATGCACACGGTTGGAAGGGTATCGTGCGTGATTGCCGCATTATTCTCGTCGATCATTCCGGACAAGTTTGCGAGCGCCTCGGCAAGCGCACTGCTCGCGTCTGCGTTCCCCGCTGATCGGTCAGAAATGGCGACGCGAGAATACAGCAATATTCCCTCGATCAGGGCTGCCATGCGATCGACACCGGAAGTGATGAAGTCGATGTATTCATCGGCCTCCCGATCCAGTTGCGTACGGTATCGCTTGGCCAGGAGCTGTGCGAAGCTGCCCGTAATGCGCAGGGGTTCTTGCAGGTCATGACTGGCGATGTATGCGAACTGCTCCAAGTCGGCATTTGACCGCGCGAGCTCGCGCGCCTGGCTTTCGAGTTGTTCCCGAACTTGCGTACGCTCTCGAACCACTCCCGACACCGCGAGCACCGTGACGGCGCTAACGCCGAGGTAGGACTGCAACAGCAAGAGGGACTCGTTGGGTGAAGACGTCACGAACGGACCATAACCGTGTAGCGTGCCCCAAAGGGCAATTCCGGCAAGGAGCACCATCATGCTGGTGGAGACTCGCGGTCCGAATCGAAATGCACCCCAAAGCAGAATCGGGGTGACCGTGAACTCCAGCGGATAGTCCGCTCGCCGCCAGGGTATCCAGCCTCCGAACACGATCATGCCCACGACGAATAGGATGCCGGTGAGAAACAGGGTTTCGGGGAGCCGCCGCTGACCCACGGGCCAGCGCCGCGCCCAGAGAACTAGCCCTGGGGTCAACAGAACATCGCCCACTCCATCGCCTAACCACCACGTCAACCAGATCGGCCCCGCAGCCGCCCAATGCGCAAGACCACCGAGGCAGAGAACCGTCACTCCGATCGTAGCGGCCACCGAGGTGGAACAGAGTCCGCCGAGTAGCGCAAATTTGAAAACGTCCTGCGGGCGAATAAACGCGTCACGGCCTCGTGCAAAGCGGTTCACCAGCAGAGAACCGGTGACCGCTTCCAGGGTATTCCCCACTCCTATTCCCAAAGAGGTCCAGATCGTACCGGCGGTTGTTAGGTTCACTACAAATGCGCCCACCAGGACGCTGGGCCACACCCACGGTCCCAGACTGAGCATGGCTGCCAGGGCGATACCAGCAGGAGGCCAGACGGCGGTCGCGCTTTGATGCACGAACGCGAGCCTCAGCCCGAGTTTGCCGGCGATTATGTACACGAGCGCGACTGCAACCAAGGTTAGAGCGCGACGAGCTGGAATCCCTGACTTCGTTAGGTAGGACGTACTATTCTCCTGCATATTAGCGCAAACGCGCCCGTCGGGGAACTGGAATAGACGGCTCGACGGGCATCGGCTTCCTTCACCGGGCGGAATGCATACTGCTGCATGGAACCTCGCGCGGAGATGATGCCATGGTCCAAACGTCAGGAGCTTTGCAGCCATTCTGTTGCTCGACGCCTCCTGCTGACTGACTGAGAAAAATACTTACCTTGCACTTCCGCCATCTCAGGCTACTCCATCGAACACTAAGGTCGGAATCGCGGCCGGTTTCAGTTCTGAATCGGGATGAAAAGCCGGCCCTGCGTGCTCGCGCCCCCGATGTCTGCCGCGATCGGCTGATCGCCATCTGGGAGCGTTGTCTCAGCCCAGGGGCCACCCACTTTTCAACTACCGGCGGAAATGGTTCATTTTATAGCGGCGCTGACACAAAACCAGTTGCGCTTTACGCCCGCGTCAATGTCGAGCAGGCTTACGCGAACTGTTCTTCCTCAGTGGAACCCGCTAGAGCAACGGTCGAGCTGGCGCCGCTGGAGATCACCTGGGCCACGTCGTCGAAATATCCAGTGCCTACGAACCGCTGATGGCGTACCGCTCCATAACCATGCTCGGCGCGCTCAAATTCGTGCTCCTGCAATTTTGCATAGGCGGCCATGCCGGACTCGGCGTAGCCGCACGCCAGATCGAACATGCTCAGGTTCAAGGCATGGAAGCCGGCCAGTGTCACGAACTGAAACTTGTAGCCCATGGCCCCGAGCTCTCGCTGGAATCTGGCAATGGAGGACTGGTCGAGCTTTCGATTCCAATGGAAGGACGGTGAGCAATTGTATGCCAGCAACTTGCCGGGATATCTGTGATGGATCGCTTCGGCGAAACGCCGGGCCTCCATGAGGTTTGGCTCGGAGGTTTCGCACCAGATCATATCAGCATAGGGTGCATAGGCGAGCCCGCGCACGATGGCCAGATCGAGCCCCGCGCGGAGCTCGAAGAAACCTTCGACGGTTCGCCTGCCGGTGATGAACTCGCCGTCTCTGGGATCGATATCGCTCGTGATCAGGTTTGCGCTGTTGGCGTCGGTTCTTGCCACCAGGATCGTGGGTACGTTCATGATGTCGGCGGCCAGCCGCGCGGCGATCAGCTTTTGGATGAATTCCTGCACCGGCACGAGTACCTTGCCTCCCATGTGACCGCATTTCTTGGCGGAGGCAAGCTGGTCTTCGAAGTGTACCGCGCTGGCGCCCGCTTCGATCATGGCTTTCATGAGCTCGAACGCGTTCAGCGGGCCGCCAAAGCCAGCCTCCGCATCGGCGACGATGGGCGCGAACCAGTAGATATCCCCTTTTCCTTCGGCGCGCTGGATCTGATCGGCGCGCAGAAAGGCGTTATTGATGGCGCGCACCAGATGGGGGGCGCTATTGGCTGGGTAAAGGCTCTGGTCCGGGTACATCGCGCCGGCGAGATTCGCGTCGCCTGCCACCTGCCAGCCGCTGAGGTAGATCGCCTGCAGGCCGGCCTGGACTTGCTGGATCGCCTGGTTGCCCGTAAGCGCGCCGAGCGCGGCTACGTACGGTTCGGTGTGCAGCAGCCGCCACAACCGGTCCGCCCCCAGGTGCGCGAGCGTGTGCTCGATAGGCACGGATCCCCGAAGGCGGGCGACATCCGCCGGACCATACGGGCGCTCGACGCCACTCCATCTCGGGTCATTGCTCCACCGCAGACCGATTTCGGAAACACTGGAATGCGTCGTCATGACCCATGGCTCCTCTCAAATGCAGCGCCAGTTTCCTTTGCCTATGCCTCGCACCCTGCGCTGGGCTCGCTGGCGGCCTTGATCTGGTTCTCGTCAAGGCAAAGCGGGTTCCATTTTGAAGCCAGGCGGATTCCACGTGCCGCTGCGCCTCCGACTGGCAGCTATGTCTCGTCTTTTCAATCGTGAATTACCGGCCGCAAGCGCGGTTCGCCATCGGCCAGGCGATCGCGCCGTTGGACCCTGGCAACCACAGTGGAATTCGATGGACGGTACTAGTGGAATGTCGATGCCGACTGATGCGGCAAGCTCGAAGCACCAACGGACTTTCCAACACTACTACTTTCGCGTACGAATCGAACCGCCGACGCCCACAGTATTACCCAAAATACGCCGCATGTGCTCTTTACAAGATCAAAATTAAAATGTAACCAGGCCGTCGTGCTGCGGATTCCGAAAATTCTATCGGCACGGACGGAGCCCATCGATCAACCATCGAGGCCCTCGCGTCCCGGATTAATGTCGAATTAATTACGACCACCCTCGACGTACCCGCGGCTCTCGTACCCAATCGTCCAGCTTTTCGCGGCCCGACCCAAACGTTTCAAACATTTACCTTTATCGATGTCGACATCCCGCCGCTGGAGTCCACAACACAAACCCCGGAGAACCACCACCGCAGTAAAAGCGGCCATCCGAACAAGATGTCGCCGGCTTTAAGGGCGCCGTGCACTTCTCCAAGACTGACGGCGTCATTAGGTGACAGACTCCAGATAGCCACAGGGGGATGTTTGGATTTCTTCGCGTTTGTAGATCTATAGCAAGTCCAGGGGGCAGGAGATCCCGCTTCTGCAGGACAATGGCGAACAGAAGAGCGGCCCCGGGCGATTCTTCCTTCAGCCGATAATAGAGGAGATCGGATGGACACTGTGGATCATCTCCATGCAGGGAATGTAATCCCGACCATCAGCATAAGTTGATTCTGAACCGGCTGGCAGTACTCAGATGTCCAATGCAGAAAGCGGATCTCGGGCGAGACGTCAAAAACACCGCGCCATCTCAACCCCGCGCCCACAGCTTCCGCGACATCCAATTCGCGGCCGCTTTCGAAGTGAAACGAAGTCCGCTGCGGCTGCAAGAAAAAGTCTACTTGGGTACCCATTCCGTCGAAAGGCCCCAGGTGCCGCAGCGTTGCTCCAGCATTGATGAACGGGGAAAGCTGCCGCGCTTTGAAGATGTACTTCAGCTGAAGCGGGAAGAGCCATCCATTCGCGGAGGCGCCAAAGTACTGCCCGAAATTGGGCGAGCCACCGTGGATTACGACTAGACCCTGGCTCACGTCCTTATGAAATCGTTCGTAGAGCATGCCGGCTTCGACTGATACACGCCACGGAAGATGGAAAGCCAACGTTGGGCCGACGGCGTACGGCTTGACAAAGAAACGGTTCGGTCCGCAGATCGTCTGGTTGACGGAAACAGGCGTGCTTCGCGTAAAGAGGCACGCCTCCCCATAGTCTTGGGAGTGCGGCGAAATTGGAATGCCGCCAGTCACGCCGATAGAGATTAGTTGGGCCGGCGCAAGCAGTGGGACCAGCGGGAGCAGCACTGCGGTCCTAAGAGGCGCTTTGTCACGGAGATGGGCAAGAGTGACTACAAGCAAAGAAATGTAGGCAACGAGCCATGCCAGAAGAATCAGCGACATAACCTGGCGTTAAAACTTTCATGAGGCAACCCGTGTGCCAACATAGGATGTTGCGTCATCGAGCTCGGATGCTCCTTGGCTCCCAGAGAATTGGGTGCTAAGTCCACTCGACAACTAACGTGCTCGGTGGCCCAAAGCCGCGACAGGCTTGACCTTGTGTTGAGCCTGCTGTCATATACAGACGCCCCAATGCGATTTCCCCGGGCTCGGACCGCAAAACGAGCTGACGCGGCGGATCCAGGAGAAGCTCGCGGATGCAAGCACGAAGAAGCAGGAGGAGCCAGCGCGCCCACAACCAACTGGATCAGAGGTTCTGTCCCGCTTGCTAGACGCCAAGCATGCAACGCCTGGTCGTGCAGTGAGCCGCCCTTGGCTGGCCGCGCTTGCGGGTAACCCGAAAGCCTACAATCGAGCGGACAGGTTTTCCCACTGTTGTGTGTAAAGCAGAGTTGAACTCATCAACGCGCTTCAGAATCGATCTCGGCTCTGTGGAGGCGTGCCCAAAGAGCGACGGCTTTTCGAGAGCCTGGATGCCACCCGGTTCCCCGAGAATACGGTTTTCACATTAGAATAACTGCAGTCTCTTCAGAAAGGCAGGGTGCTATGCCACATTTTCATTGCTCCCGCAAGATCTTTCTGGCCGGTCTTTTGCTGCCGCTCTCTGGAGTGTGGGCGCAGCAGACCGCCGCGGATATTCTGGGCACGGTTACCGACATGTCAAGCGCCGTCTTGCCTGGAGTAAAGATCACGGTCCACAACCTGGGTACCGCTGCGGAGTACACAGCCACGAGCGATAACGCGGGGAATTATACGGTGGCGTTGCTCCCGGTGGGGCGCTACAGCATCAAGGCAGTCGCTTCCGGCTTCAAGACCTGGACGGTTCCCGAAGTGACTCTCGCCATTGGCGACCGGCTGCGCCAGGACATCCGGCTGGAGGTCGGTACGCTGGAGCAGTCCATGGAAGTCACGGCAAGCTCTCCCGCGCTGCAGACGGACAGTTCTTCGTTAAGCAATCTGATCAATACCAATGCGCTGCAGGATCTGCCGCTCAACGGACGCAATTTCGTCGTATTGGCACAGCTTACCGCCGGATCAGCCGAAGGGGAGCCCACCGGGTTGCCCAGCGGGACCCGCCCTGATGACCGCCGCCTGACCTCGGCGGTATCGGTGAACGCCCAGCCCACTAGTTTTAACAACTTCATGATCGATGGCATGGACGACAATGAGCGGTTCATCGGGACCGTCATCGTCAAGCCGGCGGTCGATGCCTTGCAGGAAATGAAGGTGCAGACCAGTCTCTACTCGGCCGAATTCGGTAGGACCGCGGGCGGGGTGATCAACTTTGTGACTAAGTCGGGAACCAACGAATACCACGGCTCGCTGTTTGAGTTCTTCCGCAACCAGCACATGGACGCCAGAAACTTTTTCGCTGGCCCTAAGCCGCCCTACCATCAAAACCAATACGGCGGCAGCATCGGCGCGCCGATCCGCAGGAACCGCGTGTTCTATTTCGGCGATTACGAAGGCTTTCGCGTGCGCCAGGGCCAGGCCTTTGTCGACACGGTTCCCACCGTAGCCGAGCGGGCCGGGAACTTTGCGGGAATCAACGCGATCTTCGACCCGCTCAGCACGACCGGCCAGTCCACGCGTACGCGCTTCCCTGGGGACCAGATCCCGGCCAGCAAGATTAATCCGATCGCGCTGAATCTGATCAACCTGTATCCACTACCCTCCACGAACGGCCTGGTCAACAACTACACGTACCAGCCGTTGAAGGAGCAGAACAACAGTACGCTGGACGGCAGAGTCGATTACCGGTTTTCCGACTCCAACACGGCCTTCGCCCGGTACTCCTTCAATGACACCAACACGGTGATCCCGCCGGGGTGCCCGGTGGCTCCAAACGGCATCAGTCCGGTCTGCGACACGGGACGCTCCGGAACAGCTCACCAGCGGGCGCAGGGCGCTCAGTTGAGCGATGCTCATGTTTTTGGACCACACCTGGTGATGGAGCTCAAGTCAGGCTATAGCCGGTACGAAGTGTACTCTCTTCCTGTCAATTATGGAAAGAACGTTTCCCAGCAACTAGGCCTGACCGGCGTCAATATCGACGGCGACAGCTCCGGGCTCTCCATCATCTCCACCGCGGGCCTCACGTCGCTCGGGGATGCGAGCTTCATTCCGATCATCACCATCAACAACCTCTTTCAGGAAGTGGTGGGCTTGACTTATCTGGTGGGCGCCCACAGCATCAAATTCGGCTACGACCTGCGGCGCCGGCAGACGGATCCATTTCAGAGCCCGACGGCCAGGGGACAATTCTCCTTCAATTCGAACTTCACCAACGACCCCTCGGGCGCGGTCTCCGGGAGCGGCAATTCGGTGGCCTCGCTCCTGTTGGGATTTCCGTCCGGTACGACGCGCAGCAAATACCTTATCTCCCCCGGGTTGCGAAACTGGGAAATGGGCGCCTATGTCCAGGACGATTGGCGCGCGTCGCGCTGGCTGACGCTGAACCTGGGCTTCCGCTACGACTACTATGGCCCTAACTCGGAGGTGGCCAACCGCATCTCGAACGTCGATTTGGTGAAAGGGGCGATCATCATCGCTGGCCAGAACGGTGTGTCTACATCAGCCGGCGTCTTGCCGGACTACCTGGACTTCTCCCCGCGTATCGGGTTCGCCGCGACCATTGCCAAAGGCACCGTCCTGCGCGGTGGCTACGGGATCAGCTTCGTGCCGAACATGATCGCCAGCTCCATGGCCTTGCGCAATCCGCCGTTTGTCAGCCTGTTTACAATCACGACCACTCCGCTGACACCGGTGAATTCGATTTCGGATGGCCTGCCGCTGCCGGTGGCCACCAGCCCAACCAATCCGACGGGAAGCCTGTCGGGCGTTGCGTTCACCGGGGCTACGCCCTACGTGCAACAGTACAATCTGACATTGCAGCGCGAGCTCCCGCTGGGCATGGTCGCAACCGTGGCCTATGTCGGAGCCTTGGGACGCAGGCAGTACATCTTCAACGGCTCTGTGCCCGTCGACCTGGCTCCTCCCGGCCCAGGCGCCGTTCTGCCCAGGACGCCGTATTATTCTGTCTTCCCCAACGTGTCTTCCATCGGCATTGCGGCCCCCTGGTACAACACCAGCTACCAGGGCCTGCAGGCGACGCTGGACCATCGCTACCAGAACGGCCTCAGCCTGCTTGCCACTTACACCTGGTCGCACAGTTTGGATAACGAATCGACGCTCCTTAACAGTCCGAAAACGGAGCGTGGCAATTCCTTCCTGGATCTGAGGCAGCGCTTCACCTTCCTGGGCGATTATGCGATGCCGTTCGCCAAGGGCGGGAAAGGCCCGGCGAGCATGATCGCGAAGGGCTGGATGCTTCAAGGTATTGTGGTCCTGACCACGGGCATACCGTTCGACATCACGAACTCCGCGGCTCGCTCCAACACCGGCGGCGGCGATCGTCCCAACGTCGTGGGTGACCCCACCACCGGCTTCCACCAAAGCATCTACCAGTGGTTCAACACGGCGGCCTTCGCGTCGCAGCCCCTGTACACGTACGGCAACCTGGGCAGGAATGTGCTGCACATGCCCGGTCGAAAGTCACTGGACCTGGCTATCCACCGCGAGTTCATTCCAAGGGAACGCCTGAGTCTGCAGTTCCGTGCCGAAGCGTTCAACGTCACCAACACTCCGCCGTTCGGTGCTCCAGGAGGCTCCTTCGGCTCGGCCACGTTCGGCGTGATCAGCAGCGCGGGCCTCGGCCGGAACGTCCAGCTCGCACTGAAGCTGCTGTTCTAGACATTCGCCGAGACCATTCGCATGCGCTTCGACTCCTCGCAGCAATTCTAGTTGCACCGGCCTTGTGGGCCGCCGGCAGCGGGGGCGGGACTGGTCCGCTTATGGAGGAGGAGCGGCGGATATCCGCTTAGAAATCTTTTCCAGAGAGATTCCCTTCGCCTGGACCCACAAGTGTTCCGTTCCGAGGTTGGCTGAACTGTGTTGGGATGGCTCAGTTCTTTGAGTTGCTGCTTTGGTCACAATCTGGCCGGAACTCCGCACCGACTCGCCCCTCCTTGCGCCGCTTCTTCGAGCGACAATATGCGTATCAAACGGTTGCGGATGGCATCGTGAAAGTCTTAAAGATCATCCTGTGCACCTCCGGTTTTCTCGTCGGCGACGCAGCGGCGCAGAGGGACTCATTGCCGCTCTCTGCGGGGACCAAGCGCGTCATCATTGCCGCCAGCGCCGTGTTCGATGGCAAGGGCCGGGTGCTGCATAACACGCGCATCGTCACCGAGGGTTCGACGATTCTGGCACTTGATCCCAAGGCCGGGCCGGTTGACTACGATCTGCGTGGGTTGACGGTCTTGCCGGGCTGGATTGATGCTCATGTTCACATTAC
>QHXU01000270.1 GCA_003223065.1 Acidobacteriota bacterium
GCCGTGACTCGCAATCACGCAATAGCCCGGTTCGTCACCGGCAGTTCCGGCGGGCACTTCGATCACCCTGGGATCCAGGCCAATATCCTTGAGCCTCTGCGCAATCACGCCGGCGCATCGCAAGTACTCTTTGCCCGGCGGGTTCTCGGTTGGGATCGCGACCAACTCACGCGTGAAATCGATCATTTCGGAGTGCGAGGCATCGACAGCTTCGAGCAGGGTGTCATTGCACATGAGGAAGGAAGCGCTGCCAGCATATCATTCCGCGGGCATCGCGTCCCCGGCGCGCGATCAGCCGGAGTATGGTAATCATATGCGAATCGCCGCTTCCATCATTTTCTGCAGCCTTAGTCTGACGCTTGCCCAGCAGCGGCCGGCGTCTGCCCCGGGGGTCCCCGAGCCATGGAGCGCAGCGGACGTGCTCTCTCCCGAAGAGTTCGCGCGTCAACTGGCTATCAAGCAGGCGCCGCAGCCGCAGATCTTCAACGTAGGTTTCGCGGCTCTCCATCGAAGCAAGCACATTCCGGGCGCCCTGTACGCCGGTCCGGGATCAAAGGACGCCGGACTAGAAGAGTTGAAGAAGGCAGTCGCGGGTTTTCAAAAGGACCGTCCGATTGTGCTCTACTGCGGCTGCTGCCCTTGGGATCAGTGCCCCAACATGAAGCCGGCATTCAAGCTCCTGGCCGGCATGGGGTTCACGCAGGTCAAGGTGATGAAGATCCCCACCAACTTCGCCAAGGACTGGGTCGATAAAGGTTTCCCTGTGGAGAGTTCGGCACCCGGGAGCACAGTGGCGAAATAACACGATGGACTGGAAGACGCACGGCATCCGCATCGTCCGCGCGAACGAGCTCGATCTGAACACTCCTCAGACTCCGGGGATGACTCGCGCGGCCGCCATTACACACGCGGTCGCCGGCGCAACCAAGCTGTGGGCGGGCACCGTCGTCGTAGAACCTGACGCCAGGACCGGCCCACATCATCACGGCGAGCTCGAAACCGTGCTGTACGTCGTGCGAGGCCGCGCTCGTTTCCGTTGGGGCGAGAAGTTGGAGTATTTCGCCGAAGCCGGACCCGGCGACTTCATCTATGTTCCGCCATTCGTTCCGCACCAGGAGATGAATGCGAGAGCGGACATGCCGGTGGAAGCGGTGGTAGTGCGCAGCGGGCAGGAACCGATCGTGGTGAACCTGGAGATCGAAAGCCCCGAGCCGCCGACCGAGGTCCGCTGGATCGACTCCGGCCACCCCGTGTAATTATTTCGACGGTTTCGGCAGCGGCTTCCGGGGCAACATGTCGGCGCGCGTGGCGGCGTGGTAGACGATCGACGCGATAATGGCGGAGGCCTGCATCAGATCGCCCGGCACTGCGCGATCGTAGACGTCCATGTCGGAATGGTGCGTTACGCTCATGTAATCGAGCGGATCCTGGATGAACTGGAAGCCCGGCAAGCCGACGGCGTCAAACGAGAGATGATCCGTGCCGCCGGTGTCGCGGATGCTGATGGCGCCGGCGCCCAGATCGGCGAACGGCTTCAGCCACTCGGCGAATAGCGGGCGCATCGCATCGTTGCCTTGGAGATAAACGCCGCGAATCTTACCGCTGCCGTTATCGAAATTGAAATAGCCAGAAAGCTTGGCGTGGGCCGAGGTAAGTTTCATGGTGTCCGGGTCGCCGAAGTGCTCCTTCACGTAAGCTTTCGAGCCGAGCAATCCTTGCTCTTCGCCGCTCCACAGTCCGATGCGCACGGTGCGATCCATCCTGAGGTTGAGAGCCTTGAGGATGCGCACCACCTCCATCATCACCGCGCTGCCGCATCCATTATCGGTGGCGCCGGTTCCGCTGTGCCAGGAATCAAAGTGCGCGCCGACCATCACCAGTTCGTCGCGCTTCGAGCCGCCAGGGATTTCACCCACGAGGTTCAGGCCATCGACGTCTTGCGAAGAAGAGTCCGCCTTGAGATTGATGCGCACCGTGACCGGGGTTTTCTTCTCGGCCAGGCGGACGATGCGATCGTACTGTTCTTCGGTCACGCCGAACATCGGCGGAGCCAGCGGGTACTTTGCCTCGAACGCTCCGGCCTGTTCGACGAACACGAGACCGGTATGGGCGCGATCATCCGCAGTCAGTACCGCGGCAGCGCCTTCATCCGCCAAGAATTGATTGCGCTTGCGCGTGATCGCGCGGTTCTCATCGAATAGTTTTTCCATTAGCTTGGGTGGCAGACTAATGATGTATTGCAGCGCGGCGGCCGGATCGTCCGGGACTTTGATTTCAGTGACGTTGAGCAATGCCCTTGGCTCGGGCGCCTTGGAAAGATCCGCCAGTTCGGCATCGGTATAGCGATGAAACGGCGGTGTGGTCGGGCCGGGTGTTGCCTTCGGCTGCGTCAGCAGCACCACCTTGCCGCGCAGCTTGCCCGCCCATTCCTTCATGTACTTGTCGAGCGCCTCTTCAAATTGCTTCGGATTCGTGTACCGCCCGCGGCTGAGGGGCGCAAAGACAACTTCAGCGGTGACTGGGCCATTCGTGGATGCGGTCCAGGCGAGCGGCGCGGCGGTCATGTTCGAGTACCGCGGCGCAAGCATTTCCACCGAGAATTCTTTGAGCGACCAGCTCCGCCCGAACGGCCCCCATCGTTCGAGATGCACGTTTTCGAGACCGTACTCTTTCAGTATCGCGACGGCCCAGTCGGCGGCCTGCCGATATTCGGGCGAGCCGGTGAGCCTCGGGCCATTCAGGTCGGTGAGACCGGCGAGATGGTCCATCACCTTCGAGCGCTGGAAGGCTTCTTCCTTAATCTGGTGGATGACCGCGAGATCGATACGCTCTTGTGCAAGCGCGGTGGCAGCGGCAAGGATCGCGATCGTACAGAGGCGCATATCAAAGGCCTGTGCTGATTCTCTTCGCCAGGTGGCTGTGGTTGTATTTTCGCACCAGTTCGGCGGCGGTGAGCCGTTCTTTCGTTTGCGCGGCCGGGTTGGCGCCGGATTTGAGAAGCAGGTCGATCATGGTCGAGTCGCCGAAGTCGATCGACGCGGCATAGAGCAGTGGCGTCATGCCCTTCTTGTCAACATGGTTGACGTCGGCGCCGCGCTCGATGAGAAGGCGCGCGATGTCGGGTTTGTTGCCAATGGCTGCCCAGCCAAGCGCCGTGATGCCGTCGTCGTCGGTCTCGTCGACCTTTGCCCCGCAATCGAGAAGCGCGCTCGTCACGGCTGTGTTTGCGAAACCCACGACACCTGTCAGCGCCGTATTTGGAAAGAAGCCGAGGAAAAGCATTTTTGCGTTCACATCATCGCGCGCTTTGCTAAGGACCGGAAGCGCTTCGGCGTTTCCCGTGTAGGCCGCGAGGATCAGCGGCGTGGCGTTGAACAGCGGCGAGCCGGCGCCCTTTGGCAGGCGCACCTCGGCGCCGCGGTCGAGCAGCAGCCGTATCGCCGGTGTCGAACCCGGATACTGCGCCGCTACCATCAGAGGCGAGAATCTGGTTTTAGAGCGGGTGTTGACGTTGGCGCCGCGGTCGAGCAGGAGTTTGGTTTTCTCGAGATCCGGAACGGCGAGCATGAGCGCCGTCGTGCCTCCAGATTTCGTGGCGGAGTTCGCGTCCAACCCGGCGTCGAGCAATGCGCGCAGGTCGGCGGGCGTCCCGAACAGGATCTTCTCTGCCCAGGGCTCGATAGCGCCAGGTTCGGCTTCCCGTAACGCGGGTGTCTCCACCTTCCGCGCCGGCCCCAAAGCCCGGGCAAGCGCCATCACCGCCCAACTCGCGCCCATTGCGGAAATGAATTGATCGTGCCCGTACGGATATCCGGTCTCGAAATAAGGAGGACTTACGGGCGCGGGCGGGTGCAGGCGCGAACCAACATGCCAGGACCCATCAGCGGCCTGGGTCGATAGCAGGAACCGAACCCCGCCCTGCCAGGCTCGATCGGAAGCCGGGACGCCGCCGGCATCGCACAAGGCCACCAGCGCCTGGCCTGTCGAGTAGGCGTCGCTTGGCAAGCCGTTGCGCGAGTTCCAGCCGCCGTCGGACCCTTGCGTTGCCTTGAGGTCGCGAGCCAGTTTCTCGAGCCGGGAGCGTTCGGCGCCGGCCCAGGATAATCCAAGCAACTGGTATGTCCGGTCTTCCGTGTCTTTCGGTGCATTCGATGCAAGCCACGTTTGCGCGCGCTGGATGCGCTCTTTCGTTTCGACGGCCAAGCTCGCATGACTGTAAAGCTGAATGGCGCGCAGGCTGATGGCGGTCGCCGTGAAAGTGCTGTACGATTGCGGCGGGCGCATATCGACCGTAATCCAGCGCCCGTCGGGCATCTGCCGCCGGGCGATGAAGCGCGCGTAGACCGCCGTGACGACGCTGGCGCGCACTCCGGCGGCATCAGCTGCCACCAAGTGATTGCCGTCATCCAACGCTGCATCGATGACGTGCGTGTACTGGACGGCGCGATCGAGATTGGCAAAAGAGGCAAAGCTCCTCACGGTGTTCGCACGCGCCAGGTCCTCGTTGACAGGAATCCCGTGCTCGCGCGCGGCGCGGAACGCCAGCGCCGGTAAGTATTGTTGGTGGCACGAGCTGCAGCTCTGCTTGTTGTACCAAGCTTTCTGTGATGATTGAATCAGCGCGACAGCTTTTGTAGCGGCGTTTCGGATGCTGTCCGCAGAGGCATCAGCCCCCCAGCCCGCGGAAGCGAGGCAGAGAATCCCCAGGAATGTTCGCATCCCGCAGATTTTAGCAGCTTTATGAATCGGTGTACACCACGGCTCGATCAAGAGCGTCTTGTTTTAATGATGGCTGCAGTTCGCCTCGGGGTAATGTTGTGCGTGCTGGGGTTGGCGGTGCAAGCACAATATCCCGGACAATACCCTCCAGGACAATACCCTCCAGGACAATACCCTCCCGGCCAGTATCCGCCTGGTCAGTATCCGCCGGGTCAGTATCCTCCCGGACGTTACCCTGGCGGACGGTATCCGGGCGGGCGCTACCCTGGGCGACCAACTCAAAAGAATCAAAGCAAGAGCGCCAAAGATTCGCCGATTGTGACGACAACGTCCGGGTTGCTCCGGCGCGCCGCTGGACCCCAAATCGTGATCGAAGCGGACGACCATCGAATCGTTTGGTATCGCATCAACGAGAAAACGACGTTCCAAAAAAGCGGTAAGACTGCGGACGTCGAGAGCTTCGTGGTGGGCGATCACGTCAACGTGGACTCAACTGAGGACGAACAGGGCTATCTGACGGCCATGTCGGTGACGTTTGAAAAGGCCGGCACTCCAGCGGAAAAAGCGGCGGCTCAGACCTGGGATTTGCCGAGACTCCAAGGCAGGCAGGCGGCATCATCGTCAACCCCTTCCTCGCCGCAGCGTGCCCCCGGCGACGAGCGGCCGGTTCTCAGGCGCAAAAGCGAAGAACCGGCGAAAGAAACTGCGTCTCAAAATGCTCCTGCGAAGGAGACGGCGGCTTCGACACCGGAAGAGCCTGTAGACACGCGCCCTACGACCACTGTGCGTCCTCAGGACCCTCCGCGGGACCAGGACGACCCTGGACCTCCTGCCCTCCGCCACGGTGTCCCAGCGCCTCACCGTCCGTCGGCGCGAGCCTCGACCAGCGGAGGCGAGTCTTCCGGCGGCCCCGTAATCCTGTCCAAGCCCGCAGAACCTGAGCCGAAGGCAGACACAGGGCAGCAGGTTGTGGCCGAAGATGACCCGGTGATTGCGATAGCCAGAGAGGTGGCCGCATCCTTCGCGGGATCGCTGCCGAATTTCTTCTGCCAGCAGGTGACCACGCGTTACCAGAGCGATCATCCGAAACAGGGTTGGGATCCGGTCGACGTGGTCACCGCTGAAGTCGCTTACGAGAATGGCCGCGAAAGCTACAAGAACATCAGGATCGGCAACAAGAGCACCAACAAACCGATGGAGGAGATCGAGGGCACGCGCTCTACCGGCGAGTTCGCTACGATCCTCGAGGACTTGCACAGCCCTACCACTGCGGCCCAGTTCCGGCGCAAGGGGCAGGATACGATCCACGGGGGCGCGACGTGGGTCTATAAGTATGAAGTGACGCGTGAGCGCTCGCACTGGCGGATTGAAGCGCCTTCGCAGCTCTACTATCCCG
>QHXU01000526.1:0-1100 GCA_003223065.1 Acidobacteriota bacterium
TCATGTGTCAACCATAGTTCTATCTGAGGCTCGTGGCCTATAGCTTTTTTCGGTTGTCCGAGGGGGCATAGGGTTAACAAAGAGACTCGGTGCTTTAGAGCACATATGCCTACCAAAGGGTTGGATACTCTCCCTCGAATCCGAGCGCTCCGAGAATCGACTGGCCAGCGGCAGGGATGGTCCCGACGATGGCATTGGCTCTCGTCACACGCTCAAGCTGCGTGCCGTTTCAATTGCCCTGGATCGAAGCGCCCTCCTTTTTTCCAAATCTTTAAAACGATCGCGGCAATCTTGCGAGTTAGAGTCAGGCGTGCCATCGCCGGCTTCATACCTTTGGCTAGCAAAGCCTGATAAAGATCCCCCAGCGCATCACTGGAGTGACTTGCCTGCATGGCCGCGCTCTTGAACACATACTTCAAATCATGACTATGGTTGTGATTGAGACCGCGCAGCGCTGGCAGCCTTTTGGAAGGCTGCAGTTGCCCTCCCGTGAATCGGTATTCGCCGCTGATGCGCGTCTGCAGCGCCAGCCCAGCATAGGCCCATAACTGTCGTTTCGTTCGGAAACGATGCGGTGTCTGAAGCAGAGCGATCACAAGCGCGACTCGGATCGGGCCCAGCAGGGGAATCTGTCGGAGAAGCTGATGGGCGGGATGCTTCTGGCTTTCTGTCAACAGCTCCCGCCGCGCCTGCCGACGGATCTGCACCAAACCATCGAGTTGTAGATAAAGCTGTTCAGCGCGACGACGCACGCCCGCTTCCGACAGTTGTTCCAGCCAACTGCTCCGGTGACGCGGTGAATAGACTTTTGGCCCAGCGCAGGGAATCGCCCAACTTCGATACAGGGCTTTGAGTCGATTCATCACTCGCGTGAGATCTTTGGTCACGGTGAGATAACTACGACTCAGTTCCCGTAATGTGCGTACTCCGGAATTTCCGTGGTAAACCGGCGTGAGAAGTCCGGCGCGAAGCAGCTCGCTGAGCTTCCGTGCATCCACCCGATCATTCTTGTTGCCGGCTTTCAGCAGTGCGTTCTTCCGCGGATCGGATACGATCACCTGGGCAACGTGGGGTTTAAGTAGGTCGTACAGCCAGGCGGC
>QHXU01000526.1:1153-2697 GCA_003223065.1 Acidobacteriota bacterium
CGTATGAATTCCAGGACGGTGGCTGCCTTGGTTTCGATGATGCACTCCATCACCAGTTTCCCGGCGCCGTCCCTAACCGCAACCGAAATGCTGGCCTGATGCACGTCCATGCCAATATACTTTTTGCTATCCATGTGTTGTGCTCCTTTCCTTCGGCCCTGAGCCGACGCTCAAAGCCTACTCTGAAAGGGGCGCCCCTTTTATAATGCGTTAACAGCGCTCAAAAAAGCCTGTAAATACGGGCGTTGCAATGTTCGCTTGCGGCTGAAGCGAACGCACTGGACATGTGCGAGAGCATCAGCGTAGCATTCGGCCATGCCGAAATTTCAGAAGCACACTCATGAGAGGTCTGGAAGGACAGATTGTCCTGGAGTACCTGCCGGCCTACGCCCCGGAACTCAACCCGGTGGAATACCTGTGGGGTCATTGGAAGCACCACGAACTACCGAATGTCTGTCCGAAGGATCTCTGCCAACTCAACGAAGGCGCGCGTCGAACCCTTAGCCGCCTGCGTCGGCGTCCGCGGTTGATCACGGTTTTCTGGAAGCAGGCTTCTTTGTTCTAATGAACCCGCTATATTATGCGGTATTCAGTAAATGATGTATCCATCGTACCCTGGCTGACGGGTCCTGGCTCAAGCGGCATTATTTCTTTAACAAAAGAGGCATAGTTTCCTTTACACTCAGGCGTGCGGTGCGGCACGGCGCAGGCGGGTCGGGTAGGACACTCGCCGCCCTGCCTCGCAACGCTCCACACCGGCCAGCCAGGGGCACAAGGCATCGATACGCCGGATGGCCTCGGCAGCGGTTTCCGTGTGCGGCCGGCTAAGCTCACGGATAACGGGCTTCTGGCTGGCCTTCCGGAGTCGCAGATTCCGCGCGCGGGCGCGACCGCCGAGGGTGCCGACACGGCGCATGTCCTCGGGGTTTTTGTTGAACAGATAAGCGCTTCCAAAGTCCAAGGTTCGGGATCCTCCCGACTGACATTCATGGATCGAAGGGCCCCCACAAGTCCAGTTCCATTCCACGCCACGCGCGCGATCATGCTCGTAACTCCCTCATCTGTTCTGCCAGTCGGATCAGATCCTCCAGACGGAAGTAGGCTCTGCCCGCAGCCGTAAGGACGAACGGATCGGGAGCCGCCAGGCTAGTCCAGCGGACCGGCAAGAAGCGCATGCGGCCATTCTGGTCCCTGCAGTAGACACGCTCCTCACCGTATTCCTTGCTCTGGGCCACAACCTCCAACGTGTGTTCAAACAGCGGATGGCATGGATGCGTCACGGAGAAACGTAGGGCCGCACCGCTCGCCTCAAGTGCATTTGCTCGTGGACTCCATCACCGCGACCGAGTGGCAGCCTCACAGCGTGCGCGGATTCATCAGCGCCCAGCTTTCCAAACGCATGGGCCTTCTTGTGAAATCGTTCACGCGGGAAGGCCAGCGCGTCTACCGAATCCGCGGATAGGCTTCTGGACGTTGCTTACACATTGCCGCCGACTCGACTCGGCGGCCGTTTTTTACGGGCCGGTCTTGGACAGCAATTGCAC
>QHXU01000271.1:0-1351 GCA_003223065.1 Acidobacteriota bacterium
TCTGGATCCGGCTACCTTCCTGCCTGTTCAGCAGAACTTTGGCATCGTCGCGCCGGACACCCGCACAAATTTCAGCCCGCGCATCGATTATCAGTTGACCCCGAGCATTACATTGCAGGGACGTTATTCATTCAATAAGGCCGATTCGGACAACAAGGGCATCGGCGGCATCAACCTTCTCTCCACGGCCAGCACGCAGCGCGCCGTTAATCAAACCGCACAGTTCACCGAGACGTGGGTGGTGAACCCGACCACCATCAACGAAACGCGCTTCCAATATTTCAGGCAGCGGACCACTTCGAAGGGCAACGCTCTTGTGCCCACTATCGATGTTCAGGGAGCGTTTGTGGATGGAGGGTCGTTCAACCTCAACTTCACGAATCAGGACAACTACGAGCTGCAAAACTACACGTCGCTGACGAAGGGGACGCAATTCATCAAGTTCGGCGCCCGGATTCGGGGCACGACGCAGGACGCCTATTCTTCGAGCAACTTCAACGGCACGTTCCTGTTCAGTTCGATTAGCGCGTATGCCATCATGCAGCAGGGCTTGGCCCAAGGGCTTCGACTCGACGAGATCATCGCCAATGGCGGCGGCCCCAGCCAGTATTCAGTGATTGCGGGAGAGCCGCGCCTGGGCGTGGAGCAGGTGGACGCTGGGCTGTTTGTCCAGGATGATTGGAGGATAAAGCCGAGCGTCACCATCAGCCTCGGCTTGCGTTACGAGATCCAGAACAACATCGGCGACAAGGGAGATTGGGCGCCCCGCGTTGGATTGGCCTGGGGCATCGGCAAGGGGCAGGGCCGCCTGCGGCAGCCCAAGACCGTGTTGCGCGCGGGCTTCGGTTATTTCTATACGCGCTTCAGCGCGAGCAATACCCTCACTGCCCTTCGATATAACGGCGTGAATGACGTGCAGTACGTCGTTCCGAACCCGAACTTCTTCCCGCCGCTGGCGCCGGTTCCGGACTTGGGCTTGCTTCCCGTCAGAGCTTCAGCCACGTATCACATCGACGCCGCGTTGCAGGCGCCGATGATGCAGCAGGCGGCGATCGGCATCGACCGTCAACTGCCGAAGAACATC
The DNA here is from genome assembly GCA_003223065.1 of Acidobacteriota bacterium. Classification (GTDB taxonomy): domain Bacteria; phylum Acidobacteriota; class Terriglobia; order Bryobacterales; family Bryobacteraceae; genus Palsa-187. The sequence continues at coordinate 1,085 of QHXU01000271.1, forward strand.
ACGCTCTCGTTCAACTACATTCATTCGCGTGGGCTCCACGAGTTACGCACCGTGAATATCAATTCGCCTCTGACGGCAACCTATGCCGGTCCAGGCACCGGAGTGTTTCCTTTCGGACCTGACGCGGGTATTTACAATTTGTACGAAAGCGACGGCAACTACAAGCAGAACCAATTAATCTTCAACGGGAACGCGCGTGTGAATGCAAGGTTCACCCTGTTCGCGTTTTATGCCTTCGGGCACGTTAATACGGATGTCAACGGAGCC
>QHXU01000271.1:1382-2702 GCA_003223065.1 Acidobacteriota bacterium
TGAATATCAACGGCAGTTTGCTTCTGCCCTTTGGGTTGCGCATATCGCCGAATATCAGCTACAGCTCAGCACCGCCTTTCAATATCTTCGCGGGAACCGATTTGAATGGCGACTCCACCACGACCAATGACCGGCCGGCGTTCGCGCCCGCGGGCTTCACAGGACCGGCGTGTCCGCAGTTCGGCAAGCTCCCAGCCTCACCGTGCTTGGTCACGAACCGGTACGGCAGCTTTATCCCGAATCCGGCGCCCGGCATGACGATCATTCCGGTCAACTACGGTGAGGCGTACGGTCAATTGAACTTCAACGCGCGCATCAGCCGTACGTGGGGCTTCGGCGAGAGAGTCACCTCCACGCGGACCCGTCAAGAGCGCGGGCAGAGAGGTCCGGGCTTCGGGCAGGCTGCGGGTGGCGGAGGCGGTGGTCCACGAGGCGGCGATGGGCCGCACGGAGGCGGCGGGCCTGGCGGAGGCGACCGCGGCATGGGTGGGATGTTTGGAGGCGGCGAATCGAGCGGGAAGAAATACACACTTACCGCCGGCCTGTTCTTTCACAACCTGTTCAATACTGTGAATCCGGGAAACGTCGAGGGGCAGGTGATTTCACCTCGCTTCGGCCAACCGCTGGCGCTAGCGGGCGGCGGCGGTCCCGGCGGATTCGGAGGCTTCGGTGGCCCGGGCACAGCTCAGGCTTTCAACCGCCGGGTCGATCTGACGCTGCGGTTTACGTTTTAAAGAGCATGGGGTGCTGCGGCACGCGCAACACCAGAAAAGGCGCCGGCGCGTCCCATGGGTGTTACTGAGCGTTAACGGCCGGCGGACTTCGCCGCTTCGCGCGTCGGCTCGGGTCGCGTGATGTCGATGCCGCCTTTGAAGTAGGCGCCGTCCTCGATCACGATCCCGGAGGTCTTGACATCACCGACCAGGTTCGCGCCGGAGCGGAGAACCAGCCGGTGGGTCGCCTCCACGTTGCCGTGAACGTTGCCCGCGACAACCACTTCCGGGGCCTTGATGTCGGCGTCGGCCTTTCCACCGGGCCCGATCGTGAGACGGCTCTCCAACTCCAGCCGGCCCTCGACTTCGCCGTCAAGGTGCAACTCTTCACTGCTGTAAATCTCGCCCTTGATGCGCATCGACCCGCCGATAATCGCGCCATGGCGTGGCTCGGATTGAGGCGCCGCTTGACGAGACTGGGGGGTGGCGGGTGGGTGCGCACCTGTAGAGGGGTTTTGCTCTTTATTCCACATGTGAAGCCCTTCGCACGCCGGATGCCACAGTATTTCTGTTGATTTCGTTAGGCTTGTATCGCTGTGCGGTGGTG
>QHXU01000271.1:2715-9048 GCA_003223065.1 Acidobacteriota bacterium
GTGCGGCGGTGTGCGTGCGGGAGTTTCTACCGGTTGCCCGGCAGAACTTTCTGGAGCCCGCCGTTAAGGATAAACTGTAAGTAGACATGTCCAGCACCGGGATCGAACCGCAACTCCTTGATTCAACGCCATCTCTAAATGATGCGAGTCTGTACTTGGATCGCGAGCTCAGTCTGCTTTCCTTCCAGCGCCGTGTGCTCGAGGAGGCGCAGGATCAGGAGAATCCGCTGCTGGAGCGAGTGAAGTTCCTTTCGATTGTCTTCTCGAACCTCGACGAGTTTTTCATGGTTCGCGTGGCGGTGCTCAAGCAAAAGTTCGCCTCGAATCTGAAGGACGGTTCGGTGACTGAGCAGTTGGAGCGCATCCGTGGGGACGTCCGGGCACTTGTGGCGGAAGCCTATAGGACCTGGCGCGAAATGCAGCCCGGCCTCGCGCAGGCCGGCATCGAGATAAGGGCCTATTCCAATCTCACCAACCGCGAGCGAAGTGCGATGGAAGCCTATTTTCGCCAGGTAGTGTATCCGGTCCTTACGCCGCTCGCGTTTGACCCGGGGCGTCCGTTCCCGCATATCTCTAACCTGAGCCTCAATCTCGCGGTTACAGTACGCGACAAGAAGGGGGTCGCAAGGTTCGCGCGCGTCAAAATTCCGGACACCCTTCCGCAACTGGTTCCGGTGGTGATTCCTGACCAGCCAACCGGTGGGCGGCCGCCGCTGATCTGGCTGGAGGAACTGATCAGTGAGAACCTTCCGTTGCTGTTTCCGGGCCTCGAGGTCATAGAGGCGTACCCGTTCCACGTAACGCGCGATGCCGAGGTCGCGATTCAGGAACTGGAGAGCGACGATCTGCTCGAAACGGTCGAGGAGGCGGTGTGGCAGCGCCGTTTCCGCGCCGTCGTACGGCTGCAGGTGAGCCGTGGAATCCCGGGACACATCATGGAAACGCTCATTGAAAATCTGGGACTCGATGAGCGCGACGTTTATTACGTTGACGGGCCGCTGGATCTCAGCCGGCTGCGGCAATTGGCCGGGTTCGACCGGCCGGAGTTGAAGGATCCTCCATTTCTGCCGCACACACCGGCCGACCTGCATCCGAAATCCGAGGAAGATATCTTTGCGGTGCTGCGCCGGGAAGATGTGCTGCTGCATCATCCCTTCGACTCGTTCCAGCCGGTGGTGGAGTTCCTTCGCCGCGCTGCATCGGATCCGGATGTGCTGGCCATCAAGATCACGCTGTACCGCGTTGGCCGCAACTCGCCGATTGTCGAGACCCTGGTGAATGCGATCGAAAACGGCAAGCAGGTGGCGGTGCTGGTGGAGCTGAAAGCCCGCTTCGACGAGGAGAGCAACATCGAGTGGGCGAGGGCGCTCGAAGCCGAAGGGGTGCACGTCGTTTATGGGTTGGTGGGACTAAAGGTGCATTCAAAAGTCGCGCTGGTGGTGCGCCGCGAAGGTGAGGCGATCCGGCGCTACGTCCACCTGGGCACCGGCAACTATAACCCGATCACCGCGCGCCTGTACACTGACTTGAGCCTTTTCACGGCCGATGAGCAGATCGGGGCCGACGTCACGGATCTGTTCAACTACGTCACCGGCTACTCCGCCAAGAATGAGTTCCGAAAGCTGCTGGTGGCGCCGATCGATATGCGCCAGAAACTCGAGGAGTTGATTCGCCGCGAAATCGAACACGCCGCACGCGGCGCCGGCGGCCGCCTGATCTTCAAGGTGAACGCGCTTGAAGATCCGGGGATCATCCGGCTGCTGTACCAGGCTTCTCAGGCGGGTGTCCGGGTGGACCTGCTGGTGCGCGGCATTTGCTGCCTGCGCCCCGGGGTCGAAGGCGTTAGCGAGAACATTCGGGTGACCAGCATCGTCGGCCGCTTCCTGGAACACAGCCGCATCTACTACTTCAACAATGGCGGCCGGGAGGAGATCTATCTCGGCAGCGCAGACCTGATGGATCGCAACCTGAATCATCGTGTGGAAGTGCTTTTTCCGGTGGAAAACAAGAAGCTGATCAGCCGCGTAAAGGACGAGATTCTGGCGAAATACCTGGCCGACAACCGCAACGCGCGTTATATGCTGCCTGACGGGACCTTCACCTGGAACAAAAACGCCGAACCGCCAGTAGACAGCCAGGCTCAGTTTCTGATCCCTCCGCCCCGAACCGGGGTGGTGGTGTGAGGCTGACAAGCCCGTCACTCACGTTCTTTTACGGTCAGATACCGATCCGCGGCTGAATTCTCGATTCGCTGCAGAGCGCCTGATGGCCACAGGATCTCGATCAGTTTTACGTAATCGTCCTTTCCCAATCCGAAATGCACCTCGCGTTGGCTTGACGATGCGTAACCGACCGATGTCGTGACGTGATTCCATTGCTCGCCTGAGGCGGTCACAATGTGCACCCGCGCGCCAATGGCGTCATGATTACTTCGCACGCCTTCCAATTTCAAGCCAATCCAGTGGCGGCCGCTACCCATCGTGTTCCGCAGGAGCAGCGGACGGTCACCGATACGTGTGATTACGACGTCCACGCGGCCGTCGCGATCGAAATCAGCGAATGCCGCACCGCGATGCGTGGCCGGCGGCCCAATTGCGTCCGGCGCAAAGGTTCCATCGCCGCGATTGAGCAACAGCAGATTCGGCTGACGTGACTTGCGGCTTGAAAACAGTTCGGTGTTGTCCTGTACGTCACCGCAGGCGGCGAACAGGTCCTTGCGGCCGTCATTGTCGAAATCGAATATCCCCGCTCCCCAGCCGCTGAGCGCAAGTGTTGCGGAGCCCACGCGGCTCTGGTAGGTCACGTCCGTGAATAAGCCCTTGCCGAGATTCCGGTAGTACGGAAAGGTTTCATTGGCCAGGGCTGTTATGAACAGGTCCGGCCGTCCGTCGTTGTCGATGTCACGCAGATCAACACCCATCGAAGACAGAGCGTGGCCATCATCGTTCATCGCGACGCCGGCGGGGAACGCTGTCTCGCGAAATGTTCCGTCGCCATTGCTGTGGAACAGGAAATCCGGGACGGTATCATTCGCAACGAACACGTCGATGCGCCCATCGCCGTCGTAATCCCCGAATGCCAGGCCCATTCCCTTGCCTGCGTGGCGCGCGATTCCGGATGACACCGACACGTCTGTGAAGGTTCCGTCGCCATTGTTGCGGTACAAGATGTTCGGCAATCCCTCGTAGAATCTCGGGTGGCAGTACGTGCGGTAGGCGCCGCGCGGATCGCCGCAGAATGGTTCCTTCGCCGGATCCCACTTCACGTAATTCACGACGAACAGATCGAGACGTCCGTCGTTGTCGTAATCGAACCAGCCGGCGGCGACCGCCCAGCGTCCCCGGTTGCCGACGCCCGCTTTCGCGGTGACGTCCTCGAAAGTACCGTCGCCGCGGTTGCGGTAAAGAATGTTCCGGTTGACGCCCGCCACGTAGATGTCGGTGTATCCGTCGTTATCGAAATCGCCCGCGGCAACGCCAATGCTGAACCCCTCACCGCAAACGCCGGCCTTTTCGGTGACATCCTCGAAGGTCCAGTCTCCCCGGTTGCGATACAGCCGGTTGCAATCGCCCGGGCGCGCTTTTTCAAGCGAGGGCTGCCGGGCGCCGTTGGTGAAGAAGATGTCGGGATAGCCGTCGTTATCGTAATCCAGAATCGCTACGCCGCCCACCATGGTCTCGATCTGATGCTTTTCCGGAGTCGCGGAATTGTGTAGAACGAAACTTATGCCGGATGCGGGTGTGCGATCTTCAAGCTGGGAAGAACTCGCGGCCAGTGTCAATAAAACCAGCCCCGGCAAGATCAGTCCGGTTGCGAGCAGCCATCGCACGGCGCTATGGTAACACCCGGATGGTCTTTTTATTCATCCTTTACGCTGCTGCATTCGGACAAACCTCCGACTACGAGCGAGGCGTCGCCCTGTTCGAAAAGGGCCAACTGGACGCCGCGATTCCGCCGCTGATGCGGTCGACCGAAGCGCATCCGCAGGACTCAAGGTCCTGGAAAGCGCTAGGAGTGGTATATGCGGCCAAGGGATGGTATGAGCTGGCCGAGCCGCCCTTGCGGCGCGCCTGTGACCTCGACCCGAAACTCGAGGACGCCTGCTATTACGAAGCGAGAGCGCTGTATGCGCTGAACCGGTTCGAGCTGTCGCTGGAGGCTCTCGTACGTGCCGCGCTCGCCGCTCCGAAGCGTTGGAAGATTCATCTCGGAATGGCGCAGGCGCTCGAGGCGCTCGCGCGGGCTCAGGAAGCCGAGCAGGAGTTCAAAAAGACGCTGGCGCTGGCGCGCGACTCGGATTCGCAACCGGGCGTCGCTTACGGGCTCTTCCTCGTGAGGCAGGGAAGGTTCGAGGAGGCCGTAGCTCCGCTCCAGGAAGTGCTGCAGCGATTTCCTGAATCGGCCGACGCGCACACGCATCTGGGGCGCGCGCTGCTCGAGCGGGGCCAAATCGAGGCGTCGACGGCGCATTTGGAGCGGGCCGTCGCGATGCAGCCGGCATCGGCGCAGGCGCACCTTCTTCTCGCTAAAGCGTATGTTCGCGCGGGCCGGGTCATGGAAGCGCAACCGCACTTCGAAGCCGCCGCGCGCTACGAGCAGGCTTCGCAGGCCGCCCGGTAGCGTATGAGCCCACGCTGCTGGACTTCCAGCATATGCGCTGCGATCGCCGTAACGGCGATCCTGAGTGTGCCGAGGATCGCCGGACAGCAGGGCCACGATTCTCCCGCGGCGCCACTGCCTGAAAAGACGGGGCCGCTGAGAAAGGCGCTGCTGCTTCTGCGGGATGGAAAAACGGCGGAAGCGCGGCAGGAGCTCGACAAACAGCGGAGGCTTCGGCCCGATGACCCGGAGGTGTTGTACCAGATCGGACGGTCCCACCTGATCGATTTCTACAGGGAACAGGACCCAAAGCGGCGACGGCTTGCTCTGTCGCTTGCCATGGAGATGCTCGACTCCACATTGAAGAGGAATCCGGATCACATTCCGGCGCTACGAGCCAAAGCCGTGATCCACGCGCGCGCGGAGCTGTTATATTACGATCCTAATCTCTCCTATGCGCTGGCGTCGCGCGCGGCAAAGCTGGAGCCTAACAACCACGCTTTTCTATTGAACCTCAGCGGATGGATGTCTGGCGAGGTGCGATTCACCGAAGAAAGCGCGCATCGCGTCCCGCACGATCCGCTGATCGGGCTGGACCGGTCGCTCGACTTGCTCGAGAAGGTGATCGACAACGCGATGCCTTATAGCAATGATGAGGCAGCGGCGCTGTTTCTGATGGGTAACGCGCTAGCGCGGCGCGGCAACTTCCGGGACGCGATTTCCTCCTACCAGCATGGACTGGAGCGAAACATCACGCTCGAGCAGAAAACAGCCGCGCTGCGTGAGATGGGCGCGTGCTATTACCGGTTGGGCGATTACGTGGAGGCGGCGCGCAAGTTCTACGAAGCGATGCAATGGAAGATGAACGCCGTGGACCAATGGCTGTTTCGTGTTTCGCTCGACCAAGTCAAAGGTCCGGCGCCGCCTTTGCCGCAAAGCGCACTGTTCCCAGTGGAGGAGCCGCGCATTGATCCCGCGAACCCGCCAATGCTGGCGTTTGAAGATATCGCACCCCAGTTGGGCATTCATCATTTGAACGGCAACGGGACATGCGCCTGGGGAGATATTGACGGGGACGGGGACCAGGACCTGATCGTAGCCGGCAGCGGCACTTTCATCCGCGTGTACCGGAACGACGGCGGCAAGTTCACCGACATTACCGAACAGGCAGGTTTGGGGCACGTGCCTTCCGGTTACTCTCTGAACCTCATCGACTATGACAACGACGGCTGGCTGGACCTGTACATATCGTTGAACGGCTGGAGCGGTCCGATGCGCAACGTGCTGTTTCACAACGAGCACGGCAAGTTCGTCGACGTATCGAAGCAGCGCGGCGCCGATGACCCGGGCTCGGGTTTCGTCTCGCTGTGGGGCGACCTGGATAACGATGGTTGGCTCGACCTCGTTATCGCCAACGGAGTGCTAAAGGACGGCAGCGTTCCGCAGATCTACCGGAACAACCGGAACGGAACCTTCACGAACGTGACGAAGGCGGCGGGCCTGGATGAGCCGGCGTCCCACGGCGCCATCGGGCTCGCTCTGGCCGACTACGACCGGGATGGCCGGCTGGATATTTTCGTCAACGGGCTGGACGCCGGGCCGAACCGCCTGTATCACAACGACGGGGACTGGCATTTCACCGAGGTCGCCAGGAAAGCCGGGGTCTTGCAGCCGCCGCACAACGGATTCGTGAGTTTCTTTTTCGATTACAACAACGACGGCTGGCCAGACCTC
>QHXU01000271.1:9073-11321 GCA_003223065.1 Acidobacteriota bacterium
TGGCGCCGTGGGAGTCCGTCGTTGAAGCGTTGAAGAAAGGATACTCGCCGCCGAATCCGAGATCGATTCATCCGGACTCGAGCCGCTTGTTCCGCAACAATGGCGACGGCACGTTCACCGATGTAACTTTCGAAGCCAGGCTCTATTACCCGACGGGCACGATGGGCGCCGGCGTCGCGGATGTCGACAATGACGGATTCGTCGATGTTTATTTGGGAACGGGCGACCCGCAGATGAGCCGGCTCGAGCCGAACCGGTTCTTCCATAACAACGGCAACGGAACGTTCTCCGACCTCACCCGCTACGTCGGCTTTGCACGTCCCGGCAACAAGGGCCACGGCGTGGCATTTGTTGATATCGATAACGACGGCGACCTCGATATCTTCGCGCAACTCGGCGGGCATTACCCGGGCGACCATGCCTATAACGCGTTTTACCGGAACCTGAAGGGGAATCAGAACAACTGGCTGGAAGTAGAACTGCGGGGCGTGAAGAGCAACCGCTTTGCGGTGGGCGCGCAACTGACGGTGAAAGCAGGCGGCCTGCTGGTGTACCGCGAGGTGAAGGGCAGCGAAGGCTTCGGTGCTACCAGCCCGTATCGCCAGCACTTCGGCCTGGGGAAGCACGCGAAGATCGATTCGCTCGAGATTCGCTGGCCGAGCGGCGTGAAGCAGACGTTCAGGGACCTGGACGTGAATCATATCATCGCGGTCCGGGAAGACGAACAGGAGTGGAGAACGGTGAGGTGACGGAAAAGGTCCGCGTCTGTTGTTCATGTTAAAGATGAAGAATGCGTCGACACATTCTCTTCTCTGTTCTCGCGGCCGTGCCTCTGTTTGCTGAGACCCGTCAGGTCATCCCGGACCGCTACTACCGCACCTTCGCTCACACCAACCCGGTGCTCCAACGGATCAAACCCGGCGATGTCGTTATCACCAAGACACTGGATTCTGGCGGCCAGGATTACCGTGGCGAGCAGAGATCCGAAGGCGGCAATCCGTTGACGGGCCCCTTTTACGTCGAGGGCGCTGGGCCTGGTGACGCGATCATGGTCAAGCTTCGGAAGGTGCGGCTGAACCGCAACTGGGGCTCGACGGCCTATCGCCTCGGTCTTTTCTCGCTGACGCCGGAGTACATCGAAACCACTTATCCCAACCACTACAAGGCCGACATCGTACGCAAGGGCCGCGATAACCTTCTTCCCTGGGATATCGACCTGGGGCGCGGCAGTGTGCACTTGCGCGAGCCTGTCAGCGGCAAAGTGAAGCTCGAGTTCCCGGCGCGTCCGATGCTCGGATGCATCGGATTGGCCGCGCCAGGCGATTTTGCACCGACGTCCGGCCCGTCAGGCAACTATGGCGGCAACCTTGACTACAACGAAATCGGCGAAGGCGCCACCGTTATCCTGCCCGTCTTTCATCCGGGCGGTTTGTTGTTCATAGGGGATGGCCATGCGCTCATGGCTGATGGCGAACCGACCGGCACAGGCGTTGAGACCTCCATGGATGTTGAATTTTCGGTGGAGGTTAAGAAGAACGCGCACGTCGCGGGCCCACGCGTTGAAAACGCCGACNNNNCTGATCAGCATAGGATCGCAGCCCGAGTTCTCCAGCTCTCTGGACCGTGCCTTACAACTAGCCACGACCGACATGGTCCGCTGGCTGGTGAACGACTACCAACTTGAGCCGTGGGCCGCACACCAGTTGATCGGCGCCGCTGGAAAATACGACGTGGTCACCGTGGCCGGCTCAATGGCACTGAAGGTGCCGAAAAAATATCTCGTCATTCATTAGGCAGCACAGATTGCAGTGCGGAGAAAGGGCATTCCCCATGAGCAATGACTTACAGGCCGGCAAGGATCAGAAGACCGCGATCGCTCCAATGCTCTCGGTTCGGAACGGGCGGAAGGCGATCGAGTTCTACAAGGCGGCATTCGGGGCAGGCGAGTTGTTTCGGGTCGACAGCGAGAGCGGAGCGGTGGTCGCCCGCTTGTCCGTTGGGGGAGCCGAATTCTGGCTCGCCGACGAGTCACCGGAGCACTTCAACTTCAGCCCAGAATCTCTCGGCGGCGGCTCTGTGCGTATCGTCATGATCGTGGAAGATCCGGATGCGGCTTTTGCACGCGCTGTCTCAGCAGGCGCCAAAGTGGTTTGGCCCGTCGACAACCAGTATGGTTGGCGCCTGGGACGAATCGTCGATCCGTTCGGGCACCATTGGGAAATCGGCAAGCCCTTATGAGAAGACCGCG
>QHXU01000272.1:0-3192 GCA_003223065.1 Acidobacteriota bacterium
CGATGTGCGCCGGCGCATGCCGCTCGGCGGGCCACCGCTAAAGACCCAAGAGATTGCCGCGCTGCGAACCTGGATCGAGACCCGAACCGGCACCCAGCACTGGGCCTACCGGAAGCCTGTCAAACCGGTTCCGCCCGCGGTAAAGGCCGCCTCCCTTGTCCGCAACCCGATCGACAATTTTCTGCTCGCGCGTCTCGAGAAGGAAAGCCTCAGCTTCTCGCCCGAGGCGTCCAAAGAAACCCTGATCCGCCGCGTGTCACTCGACCTTATCGGGCTTCCCCCGTCGCTGAAAGAGGTTGACGAATTCCTGGCCGACGCCCGTCCCGACGCGTACGAGCGCCTGGTGGATCGCCTGCTCGCCTCGCCGCACTTCGGCGAGCGCTGGGCGCGGCCCTGGCTCGATCTGGCGCGCTACGCCGACTCCAACGGCTTCCGGGAAGACCGCCCCCGGACGATCTGGAGTTATCGCGACTGGGTAATTTGCGCCTTGAACAAGGACATGCCTTTCGATCAGTTCACTATCGAGCAGATCGCCGGCGACCTGCTCCCCAACGCCACTCCCTCGCAGAAGGTGGCGACCGGGTTCCACCGCAACACGATGCTCAACGAGGAAGCCGGCGTCGACAAAGACGAGGCTTACTTTGATGTTCTCGTCGACCGGGTAAACACCACGGGTACGGTCTGGCTGGGAACCACGCTCGCCTGTACGCAGTGCCACAACCACAAGTACGATCCATTCACACAAAAGGACTATTACCAGTTGATGGCGTTTTTTAATAACACGCCCAAGCGCGTCGAATACTACAGCAACGGCTCATCCGCCAAATACATTGAGCCGGAGCTGGACCTTCCGTCGCCGGATCAGGAGAAGAAACGGGACGAGATTGCCGCTCGGATCGAAGCGCTTGAAAGAGTTCTAAGAACCCAAACCCCCGAGCTTGATAAGGAACAGGCCGCCTGGGAGCGCTCAATACGGGACGCTTCCGGCGATTGGCGGGCGCTGCTTCCTACACGGCTCGCGTCCAAGAAAGGGGCGAAGCTTATCGCAGACGGTACTGGTGCAGTACTTGCTTCCGGAGAGAACGCCCGGCGCGAGACGTTCATCGTCGAAGGGAAGATTAAGCTCTCCCGTCTGACTGGCGTCCGGATCGAAGCGTTGCCGCATGCAAGTTTGCCGCGCGGAGGGCCGGGCCGCGATACCTATGGCAACTTCCTTATCTCTTCCGTCGCGGTTGAAATCGCTGCGGATAAATCGCCCCAGGATTGGAAGCCACTGGAATTCGGCAGATTTCGCACTGACGATGGCCGCGCGAGACGTGGGGGCTGGATCGTTGACGCAAGCCGCGAGGAAAAACGGCTTCCGCGGCAACTTATCCTGGTGCCGAAAACGCCGGTCGCCGTCGAGGGCGACACGCTCTTCCGTATCACCATCGTCCAGAACTCGGAGTCGACCGGACAGAGCCTCGGCCATTTCCGGATTTCTGCGACCGCCGCCTCCGACCCCTTGCTCGTCGTGAAGGTCAGCGCGAAACTTCGCCCGGTTCTCGAAACCGATCCGGTCGCCCGCACTTCTGAACAGGCCGGCGAACTCTCCTCGCTCTTCCGCGAAGTCGCTCCTTCGCTCGCGGCCACCCGTAACCAGGTCGACAAGTTGCGGCAGGAGTTGAGCGCGCTGAACATCCCCACTACCCTAGTGATGGCCGAGCGGCCGGGGTCCGGCCGCCCGTACGACTTCGTTCGCATCCGCGGGGCGTTTTTGAACGAGGGCGAAAAAGTTTACGCAAATGTTCCCGCTGCGCTCCCTCCGCTTCGGGAGGATTGCCCGCCCAACCGCCTTGGCCTCGCGCGATGGCTGGTGAGCAAGGAAAACCCGCTTACCGCGCGCGTTACGGTGAACCGCATCTGGGAGCAGTATTTCGGGCGGGGAATTGTCGAAACCAGCGAAGACTTCGGAACGCAAGGTGAGCGGCCCGTCCACCCGGAGCTCCTCGACTGGCTGGCCACGGAGTTCATGGACCGTGGCTGGAGTATGAAGGCGATCCATCGCCTCATCGTCACCTCCAACGCCTACCGGCAGATGTCACAGGCGACGCCACAATTACTCCAGTTAGACCCGTACAATCGTCTGATCGCCCGCGGCCCGCGCTTTCGCATGGAAGGCGAGATGATTCGCGATTCCGCGCTCGCCGCGAGCGGCCTGCTGAGCCTCAAAATCGGGGGGCCAAGCGTCTTCCCCCCGCAACCTCCGGGCATCTGGGACTATCTTCCTGACAGCGAAGACAAGTGGGTGATGAGCAAAGGCGAGGACCGATACCGGCGTGCGATTTACACGTTCATCCGCCGGTCGGCTCTCTATCCGGCCCTGATGAACTTCGATACCCCCAGCCGCGAAATCTGCACCGCGCGGCGCGTGCGCACGAATACGCCGCTGCAGGCCCTCACCACGCTCAACGACGAAGCATTTTTCGAGTTCGCAAAGTCGCTCGCCGTGCGAATCCTGCGCGAAGGGGGCGACCTTGACCGAAACCGCATCGCATACGGATTTCGGCTAGTGACGAGCCGTTTTCCTAAGTCTGGCGAAGCGGACCGCATGATGAGCTGGTTGAGCCACCAGCGTGCGTACTTCGCCGCCCACGCTGATGAGGCGCGAAAGATCGGGGGGGATGGAGGTGACTCGGCTGACCGGGCAGCCTGGACGATGGTCGCCAATGTTCTTCTGAATCTGGATGAAGCGCTTACCAAGGAGTAATACGATGTACGCCGACCGCAAGGAGCTGCTTGAAATCACCCGCCGCCATTTCTTCGGCGGCCTGGGCTTCGGCATCGGTTCGCTGGCTCTGGCAGCCCTCACCGACGAGAAGCTGTTTGCCCAGGAACCGGCCCCCCATCCGCTGGCGCCGAAGCCGCCTCACTACGCACCCAAGGCCAAGAACGTGATCTTCCTGTTCATGGCCGGCGGGCCGTCGCAACTGGACCTCTTTGACCACAAGCCCAAGCTGAACCAGTACGACGGCGTGCCATGCCCCGAGGAGTTGATTAAAGGCGAGCGATTCGCGTTCATCAAGGGCGTTCCCAAGCTTCTGGGCTCGCCCCATCATTTTGCCCGATACGGCGGGAGCGGCGCGGAACTGTCGAACTTACTTCCGAACCTCGCTACCGTGGTTGACGATATCGCGATCGTCCGGTCAATGC
>QHXU01000272.1:3211-9538 GCA_003223065.1 Acidobacteriota bacterium
TAATCACGCCGCAGGACAACTGTACATGAACACAGGACGCCAGATTAACGGCCTCCCCAGCTTTGGCGCGTGGCTCACCTACGGCATCGGCAGCGAAAGCAAGGACTTGCCGGGCTTCGTCGTGCTGCTTTCCGGCGAGAGCGCTCCGGATGCCGGACGGAGCTTGTGGGGCAGTGGCTTCCTTCCGGCCATCTACCAGGGCGTCGAGTTCCGCGGTTCGGGCGAGCCGGTTCTGTTCCTGTCCAACCCCGATGGCGTCAGCAGGGAAGCGCGCCGGTCCTCGCTGGATCTGCTGCGGGACCTCAACACCCAACACCAGGCCGACTTCGGCGATCCGGAGACTGCATCGCGCATCGCCGCGTATGAAATGGCCTGCCGCATGCAAGTGAGCGTTCCCGAGTTGTCCGATCTCTCCAAGGAACCGGCCGAGGTGCACGAGTTGTACGGCACCACTCCCGGCGCGAATTCGTTCGCGAACAACTGCCTGCTGGCGCGCCGCCTAGTAGAGCGAGGCGTGCGCTGTGTCCAGCTCTTTCACCGCGGCTGGGATACGCATGGCGAAACGAACAACAATGACATCGTCAACAGACTCAGCATGATGTGCCGCGAAACCGACCAGGCCTCCGCCGCGCTGATCAAGGACCTGAAACGGCGCGGCCTACTGGATTCGACGCTGGTGGTCTGGGGCGGCGAGTTCGGCCGCACACCGATGAACGAAGCCCGCAACGGTTCGAAATTCCTCGGCCGCGACCACCACCCGCGCGCTTTCACCATGTGGTTCGCCGGCGCCGGCATCAAACCCGGAATCACCATCGGAGCCACCGACGAGGTGGGTTACAACATCGTCCAAGATCCGATCTCGGTGCACGACCTCCAAGCCACCATGCTGCACCTGATGGGACTCGATCACACGCGGCTCACCTACCGGTTCCAAGGACGGAATTTCCGGCTAACCGACGTCGAAGGAGAAATCGCAAAGAGGCTACTCGCATAGGAGGTGCTATGGAAAGAGTTGGATTTAATTACGACGGAATAACAGTACGCTTGGCGGTGCACAGCGTCAATGGCCAAACTCGATTATATTGGGAGACAAATCAAGAAACATTTCACGTTCTGGGAGATAAGACAACTACAGAAAACGCTGCCATTCGTCAAGAGGGGCGATGTAGTCTTCGATTCCGGTGCTAACATCGGAAACCATGCCGCATTTTGGGACATTCACGGGTGCAGCGTGTATGGATCCGAACCTGATCCACGCGTCCAAGGAAGTGCCGGGCGTGGCTGAAGGGATCGCCAGCGCACGCCTCTCTCGAAGCTAGAAACAGGCTGTCCTAATCGGGCGTCAATAGCAAGTGGGGGACGATAGAGACCCCTGGCTGCAGAGCTGGCGAAGGCGAAACCCCCTCGACCCAAGCCCCCTCCGTCGTCCTCCAACACAACGCACGGCTACAGCCCGAGCTTCCCCGCGCTATTTTCGCGGAACAGGCTGCCATCGCGAACGTACCGCCGAACCATTTGCACGCTCCGATGGCCCGTCTGCTTCATAATCGAGCGTTCCGACGCGCCTGAGATGGCCGCAGAAGGCGCCTGCCTGCTGGTTGGCCGGCAGGCCCGGATTACGGTGCGCCTGATCGACGCCAAGACGCGCGAGCATCTGTGGGCCGAGTCGTACGAAGACGATCTTCGGGACATCGTGTAAGTCCAGGGGCACGTTGACTCCTGCGTTTCAGGTTTTAGCGATACGTCTCAGCAGATCTCTTTTGAAACGCGGCGCGACGTCGTGGCAATACTTCACAGTACGCCGGTTTCGGCGCAGCGGCCGCACCAGCAGGTACGGCTTTTCCGCCGCATTTGCCGACATGGACGTATCATCCGTGCCGGTCTCGATGGAAGCGTCCAGGACGGAACAGGTCAGGTCGCTGCGGTCGACCAGGTACCCGACCGCGAGTGTGTCAAATGGGTGGAATCCTGGAGCGCCAAAACGGTTCCGCCACAGAGCAAGCCAATCCTCAATAGCGGGTAACAAGGACGCGAGCCCGGGCTTGCGTCCGGCCAACGCGGCGACGTCCTCTCGAGTGAGCCAAAGCTTGGATGCGATCTCCCAAGGCGTAACTGTAAGGGGAATGCGGGACGAGAGCAAGATGCGAAACGCTTCCGGATCCAACTCGAAATTCACATCCCTGAACGAATTCGTCTGCTTCGGCCCGGCGATGAGTTTCTGGCCCGGGCGCCGGCCCGCCACGGCGATGATTTCGCCGATTCTCGGCGCGAGTTCGGGATGATTGCGCACCACGGTCGCAATGTTGGTCGCCGGGCCGAGCGCGAGTATCGTCAGCCGCTCACGCCTCAGCGCATCCCCAAGTGCGCGGGTCGCATCCGTCTCGCGTCCCAGATCGGCCGCGCCTGCCGCGCCCACGAAAACCGGCGTCGAGGGCGGCCCGAACTCCCGGATGATTTGCTTTCCCAGGCGGCTCGTCGTCGCCAGATCCATGTTCCCGAAGACGATTGATATTCCACGGATCGAAAGCTCAGGAGAACCGAACGCCTCAAGCAAAGCGAGCGCGTCGTCTACCTCATGGCCGCCCGGTATGGCAGAGGGATCCGTATCGATCCACACTGGTCTCTGGGACCCCCGCCAACATCCCGCCTGCGCCCACGTGGGATGGAACCGGACGGTGGGCATGCGCGGTGTTTCCGTGAGTGTTGTTGCCGTTAGGGATCTGGGATAACGGCGGCGAGATCGCGGAAGCGGTTGGCTGCATCACGGTTAGAGTTTGTGCCAACCCTGCCGAACGCGTAATCAAAAAGCAGCCCAGCACTGCAATCGTCAGCGGCGGAGTTCGTTTGTCCAAGAGTTCTCCCATTGGTATGCGGCCAGCGACGGGACAAAGGCGCAGACCGTAGGGCACGGTCTATCGTGCTGCTAGTTGTGCACACGCTAGCCGCGTGCCCTTGCGCTCATGGCACCCGTCGTAGCCCAGATTTTAGTCGGAACTCAGATTCTAGTCGGAGTCGCGGACAATAGGAATACTACCTTTGGTAAATCTGCGGCAAAGTGCTATCTAATCTCGTGATAGACCCAAGTGCGAACCTCTTGCGAACTGCTCTCGGAGATTCCAATCGCGAATTCTTAATGGAGTTTCATCGTTGTCTTCCATCGCTTGCTCCACACTTCACAAGGCATTTCCAAAACGGCTCCTCAACCGCTCGTCGCCTCCCATTCCGGAGGCCCGAGCCTGTCAATCGCCGAGCCCACGTTTGCCTAAGTGGTACGTTTGTTTCACAAGTTAATGAATGTTACATCGGCGCTCTGCCAACCCGATACAGGTAGCATTGTCGATACAGGTAGCATTGTCAGGTTGCTCTTATCTGGTACTTGGGCGATGAACCAGGCATCTCCGCGACGACATCAGGCAGCGGGAAACGTGCAGCTTCCAATCTCCAAACGGCACATTGCAGGTTACAACCGTCGAAGTTGGCAATCGTCTTGCTTCGGAGTGTGAAGGTCCCGGCGACTGGCCTACGACACCCAGAATTCTCAAATCTGGAGCGGGGTCCCCAAGATTGGGGCGTCATTCAATGGCAGGATGCCACTCTCTGAAACTCGTCATGTTGGTTCAACTCCAGCCGCCTCCGCCTTCCAAAAGCAATGAGTAAAGTCTGGCGGCGGCTGTGGCTGGTAACACGCGAAGGCGACCGGCTGCATTTGGTGGTGAGCGTCGAGCGCGGCTCGGCTAGTGTGCACGGCCGGGCCTTATGCGGCGTCAAAGGCGACTTCCGCGTGCCGGTCAGGATTCTCGACCATTGCGAGCGCTGCCTGAAGACCTTGGGGAAGAAACTGAGCGATCTCCTCCTTTATGACGACTAGGTCGATTCCGGGAGTTTCGTGCAACTGGTCCAACTGTGATATTGGAACTGGCGAATCGGTCGGGATCAATCCGCCGGGTTTAAGGCCAAGTGGCGACCGAAGCAATTTGCTTAATTTGTGTTCTTTGTGTTCTATATAATGAGCGCAGTATGAGCCTGCGTTTCAGCGGAATACAAGCCCAACAGGCGATCGTGGAGCACCGCCCCATCAGTTTGCAATTCTTAGCGAGCATGCGTTAGTGGACTTTGATTTTGGGGCCCTGTTTCAGATTCAGAGGTGGAGGTGCGTTTTTCGTTGTTCGAGGTGGTGCGGCGGAGCAGCACTCCGATGTCGGACACCGCGGGGACTCATCTGAAACCCGCAGTGCTCGCAAACATTACGATTCACTTTGCCACCGCCCAATGAAGCTACCAGTTTCGTGTTCGAAATTGGCTCGCCAGAAGTCCAAGGCTGCTTGCTGCGTGGAGAATCCGTGTGCGCTGTAGATATTGATTCGCCATTCTCCTCGGTCCCCATCCATCCTATCGCCGCAATCATTCTACCTTTGGAGTTGGTTATTACGGTCATTGTGCGCAATGACATCACCTGCCCGCTAGCAATCCAGCACCAAGGGATCGCAAGAGACGGGCCGAGGGCAAGGCAGAGCCACGGGCGATCAGCTCGAACAGCGGTGCTACTCAATACCAACAGCCCCGCCGTTGAGTCTTACCCCGTGTGCGATATTTTCGGTCGTCCCTTGAATTCTGGTTTGTAGTTTTCACCCTCTTTTGTAAGAAATTCCATAACCGAGGTGTCCCACACAAGCAGTTTGTTGTCATTCGGCACTGCAACAAGAATTTCTGCGCAGCCTCGCGGAACGGTGAGAGGGCGTGTAACGAAAGGACAATCGACGCTCGGCGAAATGGACGTCAACCCGAGCAGCGTGAGGATGCTGGCAGTTTCCGACTTGGTGAACGACATGCTCAGAGTTCCCAACGGATGAAGCGGATAGATGCCCAGGAAACCGTAGCGAAACCAATGCCACCGCTGGATTAGGACCGAAGGTGTCTAAACACTTGCGAGCCGGGTTCGAGGACAAGACCGTTATACTCGACGGAGAGGAATTCGAGGATTGCACATTTGTTGAGTGCAAACTGATCTATCGCGGCGGGGAACCTCCCCGACTGTCGAACAATAAATTCCACGGTTGCACTTGGGAACTTGAAGACGCCGCGCTCCGCACTATCAGCTTCCTAGTGGTCCTGAACATCAGTGAGGGTAGGGCTTTCGTCGATGGTATCATCAACACAATCCGTGGAATCACCGAATTCCTGGAAGAATGGTCCTGAAGGCCCGACCCACTAGTGTCGGGCGATCCAATATATTGTCGCGCGACAGTTAACGAACATGTAGCACAAGAATAATCATGCATTGTCTTGGTGTCTGCGGCTGTTCCTATACGACGGAGGCCCTTCCGGCGAGTTCGTGATGGTCTGCTGATTGCAGTTGTGATTTCATGGAATTGTTCGTTCGAGGGCTGCCCAGCCACGCACTGGCTTATGAACGTACAATCGGCGCCTGCTGGGGTCTGACAAAGCCAGCAGGAATACCTTCTGGTTTCCGGAGTGTCGACGGTGGACAAAGGCCCAGCGCTCTCTTCAGATCACCGCGCAAAATGGAAAAAACGGGAGCATAATCCATGACCCTGAAGGGAGCACGCGGGGGCAGATGTTGGCTCTGTAGTTTTGATACTTACAAGCGAAAGCTTACCACGCCGTTCGAAAGCTTGATGCAGCGCACGGAGCATGCCGATGCCAACCGTTCAGGATGCAAAGAAACGGCGTGACGTTGCGCTTCAAAAATGGCGGCGCGAACTCCGCTTGTTTCAGGCGCTACCGCACGGCTCGCCCGAATGGGAAGAGCAAGGAAGGGCGGTTGAGCAGGCCCGAGGACGCTACGATAAGCTGACTGCGGAGTATCTGGATATACTCACCAGGGCTGACCCTCCGAAACATGGGGCTGCCTAAGCGTTTGCTCCGCTCGGATGCATATGACGGGGACCAAGGGCACAGCCACTTTTCAGTCCATGGAGCACATCGCTTGGGACGGTGGGTTGCAGGCTCTTTGCCGAACTCGGGGTTCACTACACTTCGATCGGCTGTAAGTATTCACCGGTTATTTCATCGGTGACCCCCACTTCTCCCAAACGTTACAGCAAGGATCGTCCAGTCGGGTAAACAATAACAAATAGCCGACGTGGGATTTGGGCAACGGTGTTTACGGTTGTCAGGTGGGCTTATCCCGGACCAGTTCAATTGCAGGTTTTGTCTTGGAGCGCTCAATCAATCACGGCTTACCTGCCGGCAAACTACAACGGCCTCGTCACTCTCGCTGAGCAAGCCATCGCTCTTGACAGACGGTTCAATCAAGCGGATGCCGCGCTGAGCCACGATCTGTACGATTGCTTCGGGCCGGAATCA
>QHXU01000273.1 GCA_003223065.1 Acidobacteriota bacterium
GAAGAAACCGTCTCGGAAACCGCCGTGTGCGAATCCACCGCGGAAGCCGCTGCCACCAACGAAGCCGCCCCGGAAACCGCTAACGGTTCCGCCGCGAAATCCACCGATGCTGCCGCCACGGAATCCGCCGCCAATGCTGCCACCGCGGAATCCGCCGATGCTGCCGCCACGGAATCCCCCACCGCCAATGCTGCCACCACGGAATCCACCACCGCCACCGCGCATCCCTCCTCCGCCGCGCTGCGCGTAAGCGACTGTTGAAATCAAGGCAAGGAGTAAAACGACCCGTAGAGGTTTCATATGAGCCCCTCCTGCTTGAAGCTTACAGCGCGAGACGGTGCGGCGCAAGGGCCGGACACGTATCACTGCGCGGGCGGTTGCGACTCGGAATCGTCGGGGCACACGCAGCGCTTCGGAGATTTCCGCCACGGGCTGGTAAAATAGCAATCACGTGCAACAAATCGGGCGCTACCAAATCATCGGAGAGCTGGGGCGAGGCGCCATGGGTATCGTGTATAAGGCCCAGGATCCCGCCATTGGGCGCACCATCGCCATCAAGAGCATCCGTCTGCAGGACCTTACCGATGAGACCGAGCGCGAACGGCTGAGGGAACGGCTGTTTAGGGAAGCGCAGTCGGCCGGTATTCTCTCGCATCCCGGTATCGTAACCATCTACGACATCCTGGAGGAGAACGGCCTGGCGTACATCTTCATGGAGTTCGTCAACGGCCCGCCGCTCGAAAAGATGCTGCTGACCGATCAGACTCCAGATAAAGAGACGCTCCTCAGCATCTTCCGGCAGACGGCCGCCGCGCTCGACTACGCTCATAAAAAAGGCATCGTTCATCGCGACATCAAGCCTGCCAACATCATGATTCACGAGGACGGCACGGCCAAGGTAACGGACTTCGGCGTGGCGAAGATCGTTTCTCAACAGATGACGCAGGCCGGCACGATGATGGGGACGCCGAGCTACATGTCACCCGAACAGGTACAGGGCGGCACGATCACGGGCCGGGCAGACCAGTTTTCGCTGGCAGTCATTGCGTATGAAGTATTGACCGGCGAAAAGCCGTTCGTGGCCGAATACCTGCCGACGTTGCTCTATAAGATCGTGCGGGAGGACCCGATCTCTCCGCAGCGGCTCAACACGACCCTTGGCCCGCAGGTGGATCTGGTGCTTCGTAAGGCGCTGTCCAAGAATCCGGCCGAGCGCTACGAGAGCTGCGTCGAATTCGTCAACGCTCTGGCGGCCGCCTGCAACTCCACCAAGGGATGGATGCCGTTGCCGCGCGGCGCGAGCCTGAACCTCCCGACCGTCGGTTCGCAGGAAGGCCTGGTGGCGACGCTCGAACAATCGATGATCAAGCCGACGGATGAGCCTCAGCCTGCGAAGGCTGCCCCGCTGGCGGCTGAGCCGCCCGTAATCGCGCTGGGCATGAGGAACATCCCTCCGCCGCCGCGCCGCGTGCGGCCCTCGGAAGCCGAGCCCAGTCACGTGTTCCGCAACGTGATGCTGGCCGCGGCAGGGGTGGCGCTGGCGTGCGTGGCCGTGTTCGCGGTTGTCCAAAAGTACGGCGGGTCCAGGCAGGGAGCTGCCTTGCCCCAGCCGCCGTCCACCAGCGCCGAAACGCCGGCGGCGGCTGCCGTGGAGAAGCCGGCGCCGCCTCCGCCTCCCGTCGAGGAAACGGAGCTCAAGAAGGAACCGGCAAAGGAGCCGGAAAAGGAAACGCCGGCCGAATCGAAACCAGTACAAGCGGACACCACACCACCACGGGCGCCCGCGACGCAGCCCACGCCCACGCCGGCTGAGGCGAGGTTCCTGCTCACCACGTCGCCGGCAGGCGCCGACGTCGTTTTCGATGCCAACCCCGCTCTCAAGTGCACCTCACCCTGCAGCACGGTTCTGCCGGTGGGACGGCACACGTTCATGATCCGGCATGCGGGTTATCGCGACGCGCAGAGGATCATTGAAATTCCGCGCGACACAGGATTAATCGTCGATCTGGTGCGCATGACTGGGATGCTCAGCCTGATCTCGAGCCCGCCGGGGCTGACGGTGTTCATCGATGGCCAGGAGCAGTCGCAGAAGACGCCGGCGAGCATTACTCTGCCCGTCGGCGAGCATCGGGTCCAGGTGGTCAAGGGCAATGACAAACAGGAGTTCGTGGTCGAGATCCGGGATGGACTGCTGAGCTCCAAATTCATCGAGTGGAGTCAATGAAACTTTCCCGCAGGGAATTCTTTCTGGTTTCCGCCGGTGGCGCACTTATGGCAGCGGATCGTCCCAAGCGGGACATGCTGGTGCGTTCCGTGCGGCCCGAAGACCTGGAGATGCCGCTTTCAGGCTTCACAGAGTACATTACCCCGATCGAGCGCTTCTTCGTGCGCACGCACGTCTACGTGCCGGCGGTGAATCTGAGCGAGTGGCGGCTGAAAGTGGAAGGCGAGGTGTCAACTCCGTTGACGCTCACCATGGAGGATTTGAAGGCGCTCCCGAGCGTAGAGCTGGTGTGCGTGCTCGAATGCGCGGGCAACGGACGGGGGCTGTACCAACCGCAGGTGCCGGGCTTGCAATGGACAAACGGCGGCGTGGGAAACGGGCGCTGGCGCGGCGTGCGGCTCGCGGAGCTGCTGAAGAAGGCCGGCATCAAGGACTCGGCGAAAGAGATCCTGTTCAACGGCGCCGACCAGCCCATTGGCAGGATGCAGGATTTTGAGCGCACGATCACAGTGAAAAAAGCGCTCGACCCGAACACGATCCTCGCTTACGAAATGAACGGCGAGCCGCTGCCGGTAAAACACGGCTTCCCCTTGCGCCTGGTCGCGTCCGGCTGGGCCGGTGATTCGTGGGTGAAATGGCTCACGTCGATCCGCGTGCTCGACAAGGAATTCGACGGATTCTGGATGAAGAACGCGTATCGGCACCCGGGAAAGGCCGTGGCGCCCGGAACGGCGGTCCCTCCCGAGCAGATGCAACCGGTAACCAGCTTGCGTGTGAAGAGCGTGATCGCCTCTCCGGGCGATGGCGCGCGCACCGCGCTTGGGAAGCCGGTCACGATTCGTGGGGTCGCCTGGAGCGGTGACGCCGGGCCGGTAACAGCGGTCGACGTGAGCGTCGATGGCGGCCGGACGTGGCGTCCGGCAAGGCTCGGGCGCGACCAATCCCAATTCGGATGGCGTCAGTGGGAACTCGCATGGACGCCGCAACGCGACGGCTACTACAACGTGATGGCGCGCGCGCGCGATACGGCAGGTGACACGCAGCCCTTTGCGCAAGAATGGAACCCCTCGGGCTATGGCTGGAACGTGACGCCCCGCGTGGGCGTGGAGGTGGTAAACGAGCTTTCCGCCGCAACGCAGCCTGCTGCGCCGCCTCCGGCACAGATGGCCCAGCCCCCCGGATTTAAGAACGCCTGCCTCGTGTGCCACGAGGATGACGTGATCCGGCAGCAGTTCCTGACGCGCGCGCAGTGGGATCGCGAGATCAACAAGATGGTCTCATGGGGCTCGGAAGTGAAACCGGAGGACCGCGAAGGGATCCTCAACTTCCTCGTGACCAACTTCGGGCCACATCTTCGCGGGCGCTGAAAATGTCCCGCCAGAACATTTCCAGCGGAACGAAGTGGGAGCCGATCGTCGGATATTCGCGCGCGGTGCGCGCCGGACCCTACGTTCATGTCTCCGGTACCACGGCCACCGGACCGGACGGCACGCTCGTCGGAAAAGGCGACGCCTATGCCCAGACCGTTCAGACGCTGGGAAATATCTCGACAGCGCTCGAGCGCGCGGGCGCGTCGCTTGAGAACGTGGTGCGGACGCGGATCTATGTCACGAACATCGGGTTGTGGGAACAAGTCGGAAAAGCGCACGGCGAGTTTTTCGGCTCCATCCGGCCGGCGACGTCGATGGTAGAGGTGAGCCGCCTGATCGACCCGGAGATGTTGGTGGAGATCGAGGCGGACGCGTTTATAGATTCGCCCGGCTAATCGTGCAGGGTGGTGTCGAGGAAAGCGCGAAGCCGGTGGCTGCGGCTGGGATGGCGGAGCTTGCGCAACGCCTTGGCTTCGATCTGGCGGATGCGCTCCCGCGTTACGGCGAAGTGCTGGCCGACTTCTTCCAGCGTGTGTTCGCTTCCGTCCTGCAGTCCGAAACGCATCTTGATGATTTTCTCCTCGCGGGGGCTGAGGGTTTTCAGCACTTCGGCAGTTTGCTCGCGGAGGTTTAGATTGATCACCGCTTCCGACGGCGAGACCACGCGCCGGTCGATGATGAAATCGCCGAGGTGCGATTCTTCCTCTTCCCCGACGGGGGTTTCGAGCGAGATCGGCTCCTGCGCGATGCGCAACACCTTGCGCACTTTTCCGACCGGCAGCTCCATGCGCACGGCCAACTCTTCCGTTGTGGGCTCGCGGCCGAGATCCTGCTGGAGCTGGCGCTGCATGCGAACGAGCTTATTGATCGTTTCGATCATGTGCACCGGGATGCGGATGGTGCGAGCCTGGTCGGCGATAGCGCGCGTGATGGCCTGACGCACCCACCAGGTGGCATACGTCGAGAACTTGTAGCCGCGCATGTAATCGAACTTGTCGACGGCCTTCATCAGGCCGATGTTGCCTTCCTGAATCAGATCGAGAAACTGCAGGCCGCGATTGGTATATCGCTTAGCGATGGAGACAACCAGGCGGAGGTTCGCCTCGATGAGCTGCTTCTTGGCGATCTCGGCTTCCTGTTCGCCGCGTTCCACGATCTGGAGCGTGCGGCGCAGCTCGGTGGCGCTGGCGCCCGACTCTTCTTCGAGCTGCTGGATCCGCTGGCTGTGCTGGCGCAGTTCCTTGCGGAGCGCCGCCGACCCGCCGTGCGCCCCGTTGGACGACGTTTCCAATTTGCGCTGGATGCGGGCGATCTCTCTCTCCAGCGGGCGAAGGTCCTCGACGGCTTGACGAAGACTTCCGGCCAACGCGCGCCGCGTCGCCGAGCTGAACTGAATGCTGCGGATAAGCCGCGAGATGTTGACCATCGTGCGCGCCAGGCTCCAGCGCAGCGATCGGTGCATCTTCGGCTTCATGCCGCGTGAGATGGCCTGCAGCTTCTGGCGAAATTGCTGCGCTTTCTTGTAGTGCTTCTCAATTTCGCCGATCGTCCTCACCAGCTCCGCCGATTGCTCCAGGATGTTTTCGTCGGTAACCACCAGGTCCGGCATTACCAGGACGTCGCGCACGGCGGCCGGGTCTCTGCGGAGCGTTTCGGACAACGTAAGAATCTCGCGGATGACGAGCGGGGAGCGCGAAAGAGCCTTGCGGACCGCCGCCTGGCCGCGCTCGATGCGCTTGGCCAGCTCGATTTCTCCCTCTCGCGTAAGCAGCGGCACCGTGCCCATCTCGCGCAAGTACATGCGCACGGGATCATTGGTCTTGTCGCTGAAGTCCTGGACGAGATCGAGTTCGCCGAACTCCTCGCCCTCTTCGAGTTTCTTGTCGAACTCGATCTTTGGTTCTTCGAGAATCTCGACCCCAGCACTATCGAGCTCGGTGAGCAGATCGTCTAGCTCGCGTCCGCCAGGGTAATCCTCGGTCAGCAGCTCGTTGACTTCGTCGTAGAGGACATAGCCCTTCTCTTTGCCAGTGTCCATAAGCTGCTTTAGCCGGCCGAATTTGTCGTCAATTGCCACGCTACCCCAATGACCTTTTTAGCGCTTCTCGTTAGGGAAGTGCAAAGGCCCTCCTGTAAGGTCAATAGAATTAAGTGTACAACACCGGGGGCAAGGATTAGCTTCCACTGGCTGCTTTGGCTTCCTTTTCCAGGCGGCTCAACTCCGCCATCGATGCGAGCGCGTCTTCGATGCGCCCTTCCCGCTCGGCCGTTTTCACCTTGGATCGTAACTCGTCCATTTGGCGCCTCTTGATATCGCCTTCCATGCGGCGAAGGCACGCTTGGGCCTGGTCCAGCGACGCGGCCTCATCACACATCTCATCGGCTGCCATCAATTCGTGCAATAGGGCCCTCGAGGCGGCCTTGAGACGCCCTTCCAGCGCCGAGAATGTGACCGCCCCGCCTATCTCGGTGATTTGCCGTAGTGCGTCGAAGATTTCACTCGTAGCGAAGCTCCCGGTCATCACCGGCGTGAGGCGCGGCAGAACCTGGGCCCGCGCTTCCTCACTGTTCAGGAGCGCCTTCAAGAGGATGCGCTCGAGCGCGGGGATCTCCGGCCTGGGCGCTGCCTGCGGCGCGGGAGCACGGCGATCGGCCGCCGCTTTCTTGAATTGATCGAGCACGAGGCCGGGGTCGACGCCCAGGTATCCCGCGAGGTCGTTGGCGACCGCGGCNNAATCCTCTGCACCGCCGGAAGCAGGAACTTGAAAGCGTCCATGCGGCCCTCCGCCGAACGCATGTCGAATTTGCCGCGCGCACGATCGGCCAGCCAATGGAAGTAGCCGCTGGCGGCATCGAGCCTGGCTTGATACGCTTCGGCGCCGTTTTGCTTGATGTAGTCGTCGGGATCAAGACCGCCGTCGAGCGCCAGAACGCGCACATGCAATCCCTCGTCGAGCAACATTTGGATGGCGCGTTCCGCGGCGTTGGCGCCGGCCACATCCGGGTCGAAGTTCACGACCACGGCGTCGGCGTGACGATGGATGGCGCGCACTTGCGCATTGGTGAGCGCGGTGCCGCAACTGGCGACCACTTCCTTCAGGCCCGCGGAATACACTCCGATCACATCCATGTAGCCTTCGACCAGCACAACGCGATTGGACCGGCGCATCCCATTGCGCGCCCGGTGCAAGTTATACAACACTGATGTTTTTCGATAGATAGGCGTTTCAGGGGAGTTCAAGTATTTCGGCTGATCGTCTTCCCGCATAGCACGTCCGCCAAATGCGATCACATTGCCGGATTCGTTGTGGATCGGGAACATCAGACGCCCGCGGAAGGCGTCGTACGGAAGGCGTCGTAGTAACCGGACCCTTCGTTGCGCTTCCGCACCAGCCCGGACGATTCGAGCTGGTCGGGAGTAAACCGCTCTCCGGCAAGGCGCCGGACCAACGTCTGGCCGGATGGTTCAGCGAAACCCAGTTCGAAGGTCTCGATCGCTTCAGGGCTCACAGCGCGGCGTGCGAGATAAGCTCGCGCTTCCCCGCCCTGCGGCCCGCGCAAGCTCGCCTGGAACAGACTCGCGGCAACGGCGTGGATCTCAAGAAGCGCGGCGCGCAGCTTCGATTCTGCGTCGGCGTATTCGGTACGCTTGGGCATCTGGATGCCGTTGCGCTCGGCCAGGAGCTTCAGGGTTTCGGGGAACGTCAGGCCTTCAATCTCCATGACAAATTTGAGGACGTCGCCGGCGACCCCGCAACCGAAGCACTTATAGAACTGGCCCGTCTGGTTCACGCTGAATGAGGCAGTCTTCTCCTGATGAAACGGGCAGAGACCAACCCAGCGGCCCGAGGCGCCGATGCGGCGAAGGCGGACATAATCGCCAATCACCTTAACGATGTCGATGGAGGATTTGAGCTGTTCGACAAAATCCATAGCTTAGGGCCAGAGGTTTTAGCTTAACGCTTCAGCGCCAGGGTCACTCCGTCACTCAGCGGAAGCATGCTGAGCGTGACGCGCGAGTCCGCGAGTAACTTCTGATTGAACGCGCGAAGGGCGACTGTGTCCGCCTCGCGGTTTTCCGGGTCGGCGACCCGCCCGGACCAGAGGACGTTGTCCACGGCGATCAAACCGCCGGGGCGCAGGAGCGCGAGCGCGCGCTCGTAGTAGTTTTCATAATTGGTCTTGTCGGCATCGATGAAAGCGAAATCGAGGCCGCCCTGGCGCCCGTCCGCAAGCAACTGATCCAGAGTTTCGAGCGCGGGGCGGAGGCGGAGATCAATCTTGTCTTCGACGCCGGCAGCCTTCCAATACCGGCGCGCGACCGCCGTGTACTCTTCGTTGATGTCGCAGGCGATGATGCGGCCGCCTTCGGGAAGGGCCAGCGCGACAGCCAGCGAACTGTAACCGGTGAACACGCCGATCTCGAGCGTGCGTTGCGCACGCATGAGTTCCACCAGCAATGCCATGAACTGGCCGTGCTCGGGCGTGATCTGCATCATCGCACTGGGATGGGAAGCGGTCTCTTCGCGTAAACGGCGGAGCATGGGCGACTCGCGCAAAGAGGCGGCGTTCAGATACCGGGAGATTTCTTCAGGAAGGAAAGCTTTGCCTGCCATCTGGGTCCAGAATGCGATTATGGCATGCTGCCAAAAAACAATTTCATGGTAGAATGATTTGTGTTCACCAGCGCGCGCGATCTCGGATATACGAGCGTGGAGGAATTCAAGGAGCAGACCGCGCGCAAAGTCCGTGACCTGCGCTGTCCGGAGCATCGCCAGCCGCCGCGCCTCCGCTTTCACGGAGTGTCGCTTCGCGACGTTTCCATTCAGATGAGCGGCTGCTGCGGGAAGCTGATCGCGCTGGCAAACCAGGCTATCGCCGGGCGGAGCCCGCAGACGTAGGCATCAAAGGACGGCAACGCGGCCAGGAATTGCCGGGGCCACCGTCATTTCCTCAGCAACCCGATTTGCCCCGCGTGGTAGAGGTTGTGCTGCACGACTCCGTGCATGAGCCCGTAGAAAGAAAAGTCGCGTTGCGCAACTTTTTCGTTTAGCCGGTCCTCCCTGAATCGCGTCACAGCGTCGCAGAGCGCCGCATTCGCTCCATCCAACTCTTCGAGCGCCGTCTTCCACGCCGCATCCCCGGTATCGGTGAGGGGCGGCCACTCGGCATCGCCCTGCAAAGAGACATACTCCTTGCCGTCAATCACCCGGGCGACCTCCGCTTCCCACACCGTCACGTGGCGCACGATTTCCCAGATCGAATGCGCGCCCGGAACTTTTCGGCGCGCCGCCACAGCCGCCGTCACGCCCTCCAGGTTTTCGAAAAGGGAGGGACCGTGCCATGCGGGACCGCGATGCGATCTTTCGAGCTGATCCCGAATCCGCGTCGTCTCATTCATTGGGTCATCATAGGGCATTCAGTAAACATTTGTAAGATTATGGTACCGAGCGCCTAGTGGCCCGATCCGGGCAGCGAAGGGCGAGGCGCGCGCGTCTGAGTGCTCCGGCTCGGGGGATCGCCAATGTGCCAGGCGATGACGTCGCCCCGGACGTACGTGGCATAAACGACACCGTCGGAGACCACGGGCTGGCTGTAGAGCGCACCGTACTGCCGATCGGTCCAGAGCGTACCGCCGGAATCCGCGTCGTGGATTTCGAGGCCCTCGGTTGTGGATGCGAACACCAGGCCGTTCGCCACAGCGACCGGCGCGAGCACCGTCCGATCGAGGAGCGTCCGCCAGACCACGGCGCCACTGCCCGGTTCCAGGCAATAGAGCGAGCCGCCGGCGTCGCTATCCGGGTCTGCAACGCCCGCACCGACGTACAGCCGCTGCCCGTCGAAGGCGGGCGTAGAGATGGACCCGCAGCCGTCCTCCGGTGAGATGCATTCCACTGCCAAGGTCGTTTGCCAAACCGGGGTGAGATCGTCGCGCCGCAACGCGTATATCACGCCGTCCTTCCCGGTTGCGCCCACCAGCGGCACGCCGTTTGCGCCGGAAAACAGCGTCGGCGACGATCCCCATTCGATGTCCTCGGAGGTCGAATTCGTCGGTAGGAAAAAATAGTTTTTTATGTCCAGGGTGGTGGCGTCCAGCGAGAGCATTGTCCCGCCCCAGACGCCCCCAG
>QHXU01000274.1:0-4066 GCA_003223065.1 Acidobacteriota bacterium
AACCGATCGACTTTGCATAAAATGAGCATGGTCTTGACATATCGAGCTGTTTCGAATTCGAGAAAGGAGTCGTGAAATGGAGCGGAGAACATTCGTGGGTGGAACTCTCGCTGGTGGCGTGTTGCTGGGAGGCGGTCAGGGCCGCGCGGCGCCGCAGACACTCCTCCGCGAGATCGCTCAACAGGCGGAAGTGGTGATCGAGCGGGATCGCCCCGGAGAGCCGTTCAAAGGAAAGGTTCTTGCGGCGATTCAGCCTCACTGTGACGACATCCCCTTGTTTGCCGCCGGCGCCATCATCAAGCTCATAAGGGAAGGTTACAGCGGCATCCTGATTCGAACTACTAACGACGAAATGGCGGGAAGAGGCGCCAGCACCGGCGAGGTTATTCTCAACAACGAGAAAGACAATAATGAAGTGGCGCGGCGAATGGGTTTGCAGAAAGTGTTCGATCTCAACTATCGGAATCACCGTTTAGATGAGGCATCCCACGTGGAACTGCGCGCGAGGCTGATTTTCATTTTTCGGTTGATGAAAGTGGATACCGTATTTTGCTACGATCCGTGGGGCCACTATGAAGAGAATCCGGACCATTACGTGACGGCCCAATGTGTCGAAGCAGCGTGCTGGATGGCAGGTGGGCGATGGGATTTCCCCGAACATCTGGAGGCCGGGGTGAAGCCGCACGCCGTCAAGGAGAAATACTACTTTGCCCGCGGGGCCCAGTTGCTAAACCGGGTAGTTGACATCAGCTCCGTGATTGACCGGAAGGTGGAAGTGAATCTCGCCAATGTCACACAGGGGCCGGCGGGAGAAAGTGGAGCTCGTCTTCGCACCCGGCTGGCGGAGCAGAAATTGAAACTTCCGATACTGGGCGACAACGGTGACACCGCAAACCGGCAATACATCAAGCAGTTCGTCTTAAAGGACGATGCCGATGTCGGCAAGAGATATAGCCTTCAATACGCGGAGCCATTTCACTATATCGGTCCCGCCGAGCCGGCGTTGGACGCCTACGTAGGCGAGTATGTCAAGCAGAATGCCGTCCCGCTGTAACGCTCGACCAACGGCAGCTGCGGTGCGCTTAGCTCGAGCGAGCCAGCGGCTCGACAACCAGCTCTGTCGTGATCTGAATAGCGGCTTTTAGGCTGCGATAGACCGGGCATTTCTCGGCGAAGAAGCCGTTCACGCGGGTGGCGGTCTCCCGATCAGACTCTTCGGCCTTCAGCTTCAATCGCACATGGATGCGCCGGATGACGAGTACGTTATCCTCCAGTTCGATTTCGCCCACCGCTTCGGACACGAGACGCTCATTCGACGCATTGATTTGGCGGGCCTCCAGCGCGCCTCCAAAGGTTCCGGTAAGTCAGCCGGCAGCGGCCGCGACAATGTAATCCAAGGTGGTGGCGTGAGGCTCCAGGACCGCTGGTGGAACCTTGTAGTGCTCCGCCACTGCGCCATGAACACCAAAGATCACCGGTCCTGATTCGGCAGGCAGATATGCTTTGCGCACCGGCCCTTTCACGCGTTCGATTCGAACTTCGGAACGATAGACGACTCCAGACATCACACCCTCACTGCATTACTGTATCGCGCCGTTGAGTTCTACCGGGGGTTGGGTTCCTAAGCGTGCGAATTTCCTCTGCACTTGGCGACCAGAAGAGTGATGTCGTCGTGTTGTTCATGAGGGCTGAATTGCTGAACGTCATCGACAATCGACGCTAGCAACGCCCGTGAAGATAGTTCACGACGACGCCTCAACGCCTCAATCAGGCGCTGTTCCCCAAATTCCTCTCCTGCATTATTGAACGATTCCGTCAGGCCGTCGGTATAGAGCGCTAGCATGTCTCCTGGAAAGAGCGGACGTTCCCCGATCGAGCACTCCCACTCCTTGAAAAGGCCCAGAACCGTGCACGTGGAATCCAGTCGCTCAAGAGTGTTATTGCTGCGGACGAGAACAGCCGAGAGATGGCCGCAATTTGCGTAGCGCAAGCGCCGCAGATCGTCGTCATATTCCGCGAAGAAAAGCGTGGCGTAGGCGCTGTCGTCCGTGTTCTCGTAAAAGAGCCGGTTCACCGATCGCAAGAAGCGTTGCGGCTGATCCAAAGCGATTGCACACTGGCTGCGGAGGTTCGCCTGCAGATTGGCCATCAAGAGAGCGGCGGCGATTCCTTTTCCTGCAATGTCACCGATCACGATCCCGAGCCGCCCATGTCCCAGATCAAGGAAATCGTAGTAGTCTCCACCGACCTGGCGAGCCTGGACGCAGATACCCGCGTATTCGAGCGTTGTGAGCGGCGGCAGCGTTTGGGGGAACAGCCTTGCCTGGACCTGTTTCGCGATTTCCAGTTCCTGGGCAGCGCGCCGCTCGGCTTCCTGCTTCTCTGCAATGGCGCGGCGGTGCGCTTCGATGGCCCGGCTCACCTCGTCCTGGAATTGCTCGGTGGACAATTTCCAATAGGCGGCGAGATCGAAATTCTCCGGCCGCTCACTCCGGGCATCAAGCAGTCTGGCATCTTCAATCCGTGACACGCGATAGGTACGAAATCCGTCGGGCGTGCGCGCCACGAGATACCAGGTGCTGCCCTTGGCGACAAGGCCGAGCGGATCGACAATTCGCTCCACGCGCTCGCGGCCCGCTTCCAGTACCAAATTGCGAGCTTGCGATCAAGCGAGACGGCATCCTGGACGATCGGCAGCATCGAGAGATTTTCGGTCGTGCCACGCCAGCCGGTTGGATCCACGTAGACCCGCTGTCGAATCGAGGTTGCCCTTTCGCGCAGCGACACGGGCAGGGCCGACATCAGCTTATCGAACCCTCGCTCGGCCGCAGCGGCAAGAGCCGCCCGCCGCCGATCACTCGTGTTTGCGCCATAAGCAGCGCTCCCAGTTCCACCTCATCGACTTCGGGCGACTGCGCCCGCCAATTTTCGTCCAATTGCCAGCCGGCCTGCGAGTCGTTGAACTCGAAGACGGGCACGCCGGCTGCACTGAGCGCCTCCATATCCCTCCTCACCGTGCGCTCGGACACCTCGAGCCGCATCGCCAGTTCGCGTGCGGTCAGCCGGCCGTGGGCTTGCAACATCAGAAGGGCGGATATCAGACGGTTGGCTCTCATAAAATATCGCTCGCGCTTCAGACGATCACCCAGCGGCCACTCCTCCGGCTGGAACAGCCATCAAATCCTCAGCGAGATATTCACCATCGACGGGACAATTATGACACGCCCTTGCAATTCTCAAGGACCAAATCTGTTAAAAGAGGAAAACATGAAGTACCCCGTCCTGTGCATAGCTTCCCTGGTTCCGCTTCTTGGCCCGGCTCTTCACGCGGAGAAGTTCGACGTCGTCGTTTACGGCGGAACGGCCGGGGGCGTGATCGCCGCGGTCAGCGCGGCGCGGGAAGGATTAAAAGTTGGGTTGCTTGAGCCCGGCAATCATCTCGGCGGCATGGTCTCCGGCGGGCTGAGTTGGACCGACTTCGGCAGGAAAGAAGTCATCGGTGGCTACGCACTGGAGTTCTATTGGCGCGCGGGCAAACATTACGAGATGTCGCGCTATGGGCAGCAGATCGCCTGGGTGCATGAACCCCACGTCGCCGAGGACATTTTCCGCCAGATGTTGCGAGAGGCTGGCGTCACGGTTCTGTTGGACCACCGGCTGCGTGAAAAGAGCGGCGTCAAGAAAGAAGGGCTTGCCGTCAAGGAGATCGTGATGGAAAACGGAGCCTCGTTCACCGCGGACATCTTCATTGACAGCTCTTACGAAGGCGATCTGATGGCGCAGGCGGGTATCTCCTACACTTGGGGGCGCGAAGCATCCGGGCAATACGGTGAGTCGTTGGCCGGGGTGCGCGGTGAGACGCCGATGCACCAGTTTACTGTGAATGTCTCCGCCCGCGACGCTTCAGGCAAATTGCTTCCCGAGATCTATGACCAGCCCCCGGGCCAGCCCGGCGCGGCCGATCGAAAAGTGCAAGCGTACAACTTCAGGATGTGCTTCTCCGACGATCCGGCGGACCAGGTCCGTTTCAGCAAACCGGCGGGATACACTCCCAAGCGTTACGAAC
>QHXU01000274.1:4259-4783 GCA_003223065.1 Acidobacteriota bacterium
TCGAACCGAGGCCGAGGGTTCTGCGCCCAAGTTGTCCACGCTGCTGAAAATCGATCGCATCGAGAATCACAAGGCCGATGTCAACAACAACGGAGCTTTCTCCACCGATTACCTCGGCGGAAGTTGGGAATATCCGAACGCGACCTATCAAAAACGCGCGGAGATCTGGCAGGCGCACAGAAACTACGTTGCAGGTCTGCTGTATTTTCTGGCCAACGATCCCCAGGTTCCGGCCGCCACGCAGAAAGAAATGAACGCCTGGGGGCTTTCGAAGAGTGAGTTCGTGGAGACTGACAATTGGCCGTACCAACTGTATATCCGGGAGGCGCGCCGGATGGTGGGAGATTTCGTGATGACGCAGAAGGATCTCCAAGCGGAACTGACGAAGCCGGACCCGATCGGAATGGGCTCCTACAACAGTGACTCGCACAACGTCGAGCGCATCGTTTCAGCGGAAGGATTTGTGCGCAACGAAGGGGACATGCAGGTGCCGGTGAAACCGTATCAGATTCCATACCGCATCA
>QHXU01000274.1:4813-8301 GCA_003223065.1 Acidobacteriota bacterium
GAGCCACGTGGCGTACTCCTCCGTGCGGATGGAGCCGCAATACATGATTCTGGGCCAGGCTGCCGGCGCGGCGGCAAAGATGGCCATTGAGGCTGGGAAAGCGGTCCAGGAAATCGACAGCGCGGCTTTGACGGCCAGACTCCGAAAGCGCGGCGCCGTTACGGAGTACGTCCCATCTGTCGAAAGATCTGTCCTGCCGCTGCTCTTCCGCAACAGGTAGGACACGAGGGTCAAGTACAATTAAGCGAGATCTACACGGTGCCGCGTATGACCGCCGAATGGACGCCGATGCGGTGGCCTGCCGCCTGGAAATCGCTTTCCAGCTTCGACCTGGTGAGAGGCACGGCCGTCAATTGCCTCATCCTCGACAAGGGCGGCGACTTGGCGACGGTTGCAGCACGCGCTGCTGAAGCCGGATTTGAGGTTATCGATCCCGGCTCTCAACCACCAGGAATTAAAACTGTCAAGGGCCTCTGGCCTGGCATCCGGCTTTCACGAAGCGGAAGCAATGACGCGACGGCCGGGCCGACAGGCGAACCGTGGGTGGATTCGAACGGCTGGAGAGTCCGGCTGGCACAGGCGCTCAACCCAGGAGTGAACATTTGGGTCGATGCAATGCCACAGAATGCGCGGCTGAGTCCCGAAGCGTATGTGATCGCGATCGCCGATTCAGCGGCTCCGGGGGGCCGATGGATCATCTCGCTGGATGACAAACTTGCAGCCGGGCTCCTGGATCACGAACCGCAAGCCGTCGAGACCTGGCGCCGGTTGAACGCCGCGGCACGTTTCTTCGG
Source organism: Acidobacteriota bacterium (assembly GCA_003223065.1). Taxonomy (GTDB): domain Bacteria; phylum Acidobacteriota; class Terriglobia; order Bryobacterales; family Bryobacteraceae; genus Palsa-187. The sequence goes on from QHXU01000274.1 coordinate 5,608, forward strand.
TTCGCGCAAAGGATGGGCCGATTACGTGCCCGAGGCCGTGCTAGGTGTCGTTTCCGATTTCGCTACGCCACAGAGTGAGGAAGTGCTCAATCTGGTAGCGCGCAGTAATCAGCAGTTTCGTATCATTCTGAAGACCGCCCTGGGGAATTCGGCGTTCGAGGGCTTACGTGCCTTGATTTATCCCGACGTCGAACCTCCCTCGCCGGCGACTCGCGAGCGCATCCTCGTGTTCGTCCGACAGGGGGGCCTGCTGATCGCAGGACCGAAATGGGGAGACGCGCCGGGATCAACCGCAGCAAGCGCCGACCACCCTCGTTACGCGCTTCGTACCCTTGGCAAAGGCACCCTCGCGATCGCAAAGGAGAATTTGAACGATCCGTACCTGCTGGCGAACGACGCCGTGATGCTGATGAGCCATCGTTATGAACTCTTGCGCTTGTGGAATTCCGGGGCGGTCAGCACGTATTACAGCGCGGCTCCCTCTCAAGATCGCGGCCTGGTTCAGATCATCTTCTTTGCGAGGAGTGGCGCGTCTTCGGCGGCTGTCCGGATCGTAGGGCCGTTCCGCAAAGCGCATCTTCTGACAATTGACCGGAACGACCCGAGCGCGGTTCCGTTCGAACTTCAGAAGGGCGCAATTGAGGTTCATCTGCCGGCGGTCTCGCAATACGCGGCAATCGAGCTTGCGATTTGATATGTACTGTAAGAGGAGAACTGGTATGCATTCATGTCACACGCGCCGCGAATGGCTGGCCAAAACAGCCGCCGCGGTCTCCGGCGGTTATCGGGCGAGCGCCTCGAAACTCCTCGCCGCCAAGGCCCCTGCGACGTCCGTAGCGGTCGCGCGCTGCAAGGATTACGGACCGGAGTTGCTTCCCACGCTCGGCCGCATGTTTGACCAGATAGGCGGCCTCGGACGGCTCGTCAAAGGGAAGACCGTAGCAATCAAGATCAACCTGACGGGCGCCCCGACGTACCGCGTCGGATACCTGAGGCTCGAAGACACCCATTACACCCATCCACGCGTGATTGCCGCGACGGTACACCTGATGTCGCAGGCGGGAGCCCGCCGTATCCGCTTACTTGAAAGCCCGTGGTCCACGGCGGATCCGGTCGAGGAGTACATGCTGCAGGCCAACTGGGAGCCGCGTGATATTCTCAGCGCCGGAGCGAATGTCGAGTTCGAAAACACAAACTATCTTGGCAAAGCGAAGAAGTACTCCCGGCTGGTGGTTCCCTACGGCGGCCTGATGTTTCCGGCATTCGATCTGAACCACTCCTATGAAGACTGCGATGTGTTCGTGAGCATCGCCAAGATGAAGGAGCATGCGACGGCCGGTGTCACGCTGTCGATGAAGAACTGCTTCGGGATTACCCCGGCGACGATCTACGGAACCGGAGCCGGCATTGACGAACCGTCCATTCTGCCCAAAGGAGGACGCACTACAGTGCACGCGGGCAACCGCCAGCCATCGAAAAGCGCGCCTCCGGAAATCGACTCGAAGTCGCCGAGACAGGATACGTACCGAGTGCCACGGACCATTGTCGATCTGGTTTCCGCGCGTCCGATCCACCTGGCAATCGTTGATGGGATCAAGACCATGACCGGCGGCGAAGGTCCGTGGATTCGCGAGAAGCTGACCGGCGTCAATCCGGGCATTCTGGTAGCAGGTACAAACTGCGTTAATACGGACGCGGTCGCCATGGGCCTGATGGGCTTTGATCCGATGGCGGACCGCGGCACGCCTCCGTTTGAGAGATGCGACAGCACTTTGCGGCTGGCCGAAGACGTAGGGTTGGGCACGCGCGACCTCAAGCGTATCGAAGTCATCGGCACTCCGATCAAAGATGCCATGTTCGACTTTGCAGCGATTCGCAGGGAAAGGCGAGCAGCCGCGATCGCCCGAATTTAGAAGTAAAGCTTTAGCCCCAACTGCATCTGTCGCGGCAAGTTCGCCTGTGACGTCACTTTGCCGAACGCCGCCGATCCGACCACCGTATTGGGTCCTGAGAACTGCGGGTGGTTCAGAGCGTTGAATGCCTCCGCTCGGAACTCCAACTGCGAGCCTTCGTGCAGCTTCGGCAGCGCGAACTGCTTGAAGAGGGACAGGGCCGAGGTCGCCGTTCCCGGCACTCGCGCCGTTGGGATCGTGCGTGGAGCGTTCCCCACGGTAAAAGGAGCCGGCGTCGCGGCGTTCTGCGGGTTCGCAAAATACTGGGTCAGCCAGTCCGATCCATTGTTCCGAGTCAAAGGTCCGGTCAGATTCGGCCGCTGAGAGCCGTAGGTGGGCAGGGCGCGAGAGTTGCTGACCGAAAGGGCGACCGGCATGCCACTGTCGAAGCGCCAGAGACCGTTCGTCTGCCAGCCGCCCAGCACGGCGTTCACCGGACCGCTCCAGGTGTTGCCGATACGCTTGCCACGGCCGAACGGCAACTGGTACACGTACGACAACTGCAACACCTGGGGCAGATCGTACTGCGACACTGAGCGCTCCAGGTACCGGCGATTGGGATCCTGCAAACTTGTGGAACCACCCAGCCACGTCGTGCAGCCGCAAGCAACCGACGCATCGTCGATCGACTTGGAGAACACGTACGTGCCGAGCAACTGCAGGCCCTCCGAGAAGCGCTTCTCGACCCGGACTTGCAGGGAGTGGTAGATGGAGTTGGCCCACGGCGGATCGTTGCCGCTGA
>QHXU01000274.1:8320-14642 GCA_003223065.1 Acidobacteriota bacterium
TTGTTGCACCGTCGCGCTGGACAGACTACTCGTCGGGTTCGTGATGATCTTATAGAACGGATTAGACACGAACGTGTTGATCTGGGTGATCTGGTCGGGTGTCGCTGATTCCACCCACGCCCCAAGATAATTCAGCGAACCGGCGCCGCCGAAGTAAAGGTGCGTACCCTTTGTACCGAGATAGTTCACGTCGGCCAGGAGACCACCTTTAAACTCGCGCTGCAGGCCGAAGTTCCAGGTCTGGATGTAGGGCGTTGCGTTCCAGGAGCGGTTCGGGCCGCTAATGCCCAGGCCCACACCCGTGAGCAGGCCAAGCGAGTTTCCGGGTGGCAATTGCGGACCCGTTCCAGGAAATGGATTCGAGATGCGCGCCCACGGCGTGGCCCCATCATTCTGATACGTCGTGAGGAGCGGAGTATTCCAGCTGAATCCGGTGAATCCGCCCCCGCCGGTTCCCGAGGCCGCGCCCTTGATTACCTCGAAAAAAATACCATACCCTGTGCGAATCACGATCTCACCCGGGGCCCGGTACGCCAAGCCCACGCGCGGCCCAAAGTTCATTGGATCTACGTCATATGGACTGGGCTGCTTGTCGCTGGCAAACACCAGGCCGCCCTTCAACGGCGGCAGGCCCGGACCTTGCAGCGGAGAAGCCGCGTTCGGGTCGATCCAGCTCATGCGGTTAAAACGCTCAGTCCTGGGCAGTGTTAGTTCGTAGCGCAGGCCAAGATTCATGGTCAGGCGATTCCCGGCTCGCCAGTTGTCCTGGAAATACCAGGCGTGAGCGAAGTTTTGCGTTGTGACCGCAACGTCCACGCCGTAGCCGCTGCCCCCTTGCGGGAAGCCGATCAACAGCGATGCCAGCGGATCGCCGCCGGTCCCGCTGGCCGGGGTCTGCGAGGTGCCCGCCTGCGTGAAGTTGAACTGGCCATCGGGATAACTGATTTGCAGGAAACTAATGCGGTGCATGCGGCCTTCCCAACCGAACTTGAATTCGTGCTGGCCCTTGATTTTGTCCAGGTTCGCGTTCAGATTATGCGTGTCGAGCGGGTACTTGAGGATCGAGAAAGTCTGGGACCCGAGAGCCTGGGCGCTGACCGCCTGATACCCGTTGCCCAGCGTCACGTTGGGAGTGGCGAGGTAGCCGGAAGTCAGGATATACGGCGGCAGGCCGAGCGTTGTAACCGGGTTGAAGTCCTTGAAATCCGTGGCCACGCCGGCTGTGTAGCTGTAACTGCGTGCGAAACCGTAGGCGACGTTCAGCACCAGCGTCGGACCGAATGTCCGATTAAAGTTCAACGAACTCGAGTAGGAGTGGCCACTGTTTGGGCCTTGCGTGCAAGGGTCGGCAATGTTTCCGAAACAGTTTACGCCTTCGCTCTCGCTCCGCGAACGCGAGAAGCGCCCGCTTAGCACCGCGGCGTCCTTGAGCCGCTGGTCGATCTTAATATCGAAGCGATGGTCATTGCTCCGGCTGCCGTTGGCCCCGATCCAGTTGTTCAACGGATTGTAGGACGGTGTGCCCACCGCTACGTTGGGCACCGGGAAATATTGCATCATCTTGAATGCCACCGGATCGATCAGATTGCCTGGCCGGTTGGGCAACTGAAATACCGTGCCGGCCAGGTTTGGGTTTCCGGGGCTCGTGTAGGTCGCCAGGTTGTTGAACGGAATGAACTGGCTTCGCACAGCACCGCCGACGCTGCTGCTGTAAGTTCCTGTCATCGGGTCCCAAAGCTGTCCTGCCGGCGCAGAACAACGGCCCGCTGAGTCGAACGTACCGCCTGCCCGCACGCACAATTCGCTGAAGTCTCCTTGGCGTTCCGCAGCGCTCGCCACTCCCGCGCGCGCCGTTCCCGTCGACCGCGTAATGGTGCCCTGATAATCGACGAAGAAGAACGTCTTGTCCTTTCGCACGGGGCCACCGAGCGTTCCACCGAACTGATTCTGTTTCCTCGGCGATATCTTGACGCCGTTTTGATTATTGAAGAAGTTGTTCGAGTTCAGGGCGGAGTTTTGCAGAAACTCGAAAAGACTGCCGTGGAATTGATTCGAGCCGGACTTGGTTACCACGTTGATCACCGTGTTCCCGCCGAAGCCGATATCCGCGCTATAGGTATTCTGCTGTACCTTGAATTCCTGGACTGCGTCGACCGACGGGGTATAAAGCGCTGTGGTAATGCCGCTGTTGTTTTCCTGATTGGTCTGGCTGACGCCGTCCATCACAATGTCGGCTGTGGAGTTACGGCCGCCGTTTGAAATAAAGTTGACAGAGCCTGCGCTCAGGCCAAAGGAACCGCCCGGCGCTTGCGATACGCCCGGCGACAATTGCGCCAGATTGAAAACCGAGCGGCTCGTGAGCGGCAGGTCGTTGATAAACTTTTGATTCACAAGCTGGCCAGTCGAGGCGTCCTGCGTCTGCAGCAAGGGAGCCGTGGCCGTGATGTTCACGGTTTCCGTAGTGCCCTGCACTTCGAAATGAACATTAACTTCAGCGTTCTGCCCGACATTGAGAGTAATGTCGGGCTGTGTATAGGGACGCATGCCTTGAGCGGTTACGGAAAGACTGTATTTGCCCGGCGGCAGATTGCGCAGCACGAATCTGCCGTCCGAGTCTGCGGTGGCCGAGTAGCTGAACCCCTTCTGCTCGTCGGTAAGCACAGCGCGTGCCCCGGGAACCACCGCACCCGAGGGGTCCGCGACCACGCCGGTAAGGGAGCCGCTATACACCTGTGCGTAAATAGGAGACAGGAGGGCTGATAGGGCGCAACCCATAAGCCCAAGCAGGATAGCGGCCGGCAATCTTCGCACAGCCGCCATTAACTGCGCGTCCAGGATACTCTCGCGACCCGGCCGGGTACCGGTTTTTGAAACGAATCTGGTCTCCATTGGATTGACTCCTTAGATGAACCGCCATGAGCAGCCGGCAACCCGACTATGTGCGATTGGGCGCATGTCAAGGCCGGCCATCCATCTTCCCGCCCCGTTTTCAAGCTGTGGCGATTGGTGCCGTTAATAAAAACCAGATGGGAGTTCGTCCAGGATCTTTCTACCGGAAGAGTACGCAGCTCGCGTCAGCTACGACCGGCCTTGTACGCTGCATGAGCCTGCCGGAGCTCCTTCCCTGGCTCGGTTGAAACCGTTTTACTTATACCACAAAGGTAATGAAGCCACGGGTCTTTAGCATGGGCCAAATCCGCCGGTTCCAACTGACGTCCCTGCATTGAGAACACTTTTACGTCAGTAAAGCCCATTCCCTCCAACTGCCTGACCTGCTCCTCCGGTTCAATGTAAGACGTTAACAACCCAAGTGCCCCGTCGTCGATAATCATGTGGGTGGCGTTTGCTCGCTCATGCCGCCAATTTCGATTCCGCAAGCGGAATAGAACGCGGCGGTACATCTGCTTGGCGTTCTCTTTCGGGTTGGTCGTCCAACTTATCGAAAACGCCCGCTCAATATCCATATTCAGATTGTGGGTTGAAAAAAGAAATTGAGCCCCAGCACGAGCCACGCGCGCAACTTCCATGAGAATCGTCTTGCGATCCGTAACAGGCACATAATCGATGCCGTTGAAGCTGAACAGCACGAAATCAAAGTAATCGTCCGGCAACGTGCTCATGGAGCGCGCATCGCAGACCCTGAAGGAATCGGCCCGCTCTGAGAATCGTCTTTTGCACGCCTCGATCATCTTGTGCGAGTAGTCGATGCCGATGTATTCCTTCACCAGCGGGGCGAAGAGGAACGTCGTCCTGCCCGCCCCAACGCCGATATCGAGCATTCGCATGTCTTTGAGCCGGTCCTTGAGCATCGTGAGTACGACTTCCTCCGGCTTTTGTAGCTCACTGTCCCGCTCGTACGCGCGAACCACATGCTCGCGCTCATAGGTGTCGTGGTTTGAGATTCCTATGATGATGTTTTTGTCGACGCTCATGGGACGAAACACGACCTTAGCCTCTTGGTCCGCCGTGCTCTCGATTTTCGCCAAATATTAGACTCCGGGCGGCGCGCCGCCGTTCGGCGAAAAACCGGAGCCGAAGCGTACACTGGCCGTTTCGCCAGGTCTTCTGCCAGTGAAAGCCCTAGTAAAGTCAGCCCCCTTGGTCCTGACGGTAACTGTGATAAGTTATTCGCGGAGGTATTCATGTCCCAAGCGACACGACGGGACTTCTTAAAATCCAGTCTGGCCGCGACTTTGTTGGCCGGAACCGGTGCAATCCCCGCACGGGCAGGGCGGAGATCGGCTACCGATTGGGTAACCCTCGGAAAATCGGGCGTGAAGGTGACCCGCCTCGCGCTGGGCACGGGAACCTTCAGCGGTCGCGTGCAGCGGGAACTCGGGCAGGATGGGTTTACTCGCCTGGTCAGGCATGCATATGACCGCGGCATCCGCTTTTTTGAAACCGCGGAGTCCTATAGTGGAATGCCTCAGATGCTTGCCACCGCCCTGAAGGGCATTCCGAGGGACTCTTACAAGCTGATGACGAAGTACAGCGTGCACGGCGCCGAGGATCCGCAGGTGAAAATCGACCGGTTTCGTAAGGACCTGAACTCTGAGTACTTCGACATTCTGCTGATCCATTGCGTGCGCAGCCCGCGATGGCCGGAGGAGACCCTGAGTCTGCAGGATGCCTTTTCCGAGGCAAAGTCGAAGAAAGTTATCCTGGCTAAGGGCGCGTCGGTTCATGGATTGCCGGCGTTGGCGGAGTTTGCCGGCAACAAGTGGCTGGACATCGCGATGATACGCATGAACCATGCCGGCGTCAAAATGGATACTCCCGATACCCGGGACAGCGAGAATCTCGGTGACGTTAATCAGGTAGTCTTCGAGACGAAGAAAGTCCACGCGAACGGGATGGGGGTTATTTCGATGAAGCTGGTTGGCGAAGGCCGGTTCACGAAGCCCGAAGAGCGCGCGGCTGCCCTGAAGTTCGCCATGAGCCTTGGCGCGGTCGACACGGTTACATTGGGCTTCAAGAACACCCAGGAGATCGACGAAGCGATCGAGACGATGAATCGCGTTCTCAACGCCTAGACGGCTTTTGCTGCCTTGCCATCCCAGGTAAACGACCGGCCCTGGCGAATGGCCAGTATACCGAGCAGACATGGAAGTGTGGAGTTGAATCCAATGTCGATATTGGCTGTTGGCTGCTGGCGTGACTTAACGCAGTCCAGAAAATTACGGGCGTGCGCGATCGTGTCGGGATCGTTCTCGTAATTCTCGCGGAAACGGACGGTCTGAGCCTCGATCGGCGGAGGCGGTTCCGCTCCGCCCGGCATCCTGCGGGGCTGGCCCGGCCTGACCTGGTATCCCGAACGATGTACCAGGAGGGAGCCCCGCGGTCCGTAAAAATAGTTGCCATGCAGGGGGAAGTCCGGGTCTGTCATTACCGCATTGGTGAACGACATGACGAATTTGTCGTACTGCCAGGAGACAATAAAGGCATCGGGCACCTGGTCGTGCCCCGGATTCGGCACGTTTACATACTGCGCCGAGGCGTTCGTGAGTAATGGCGCTTTCGTGTCGGCGTTCAGATACCAATGGGCGACGTCCACCAGATGGACGCCCCAGTCGGTTACCAGCCCGCCGCCATAGTCGTAGTAAGCGCGCCATCTCCTCTGCCGGCTGGGCTTATAAAGACGCCGCTCCGCGGGGCCCTGGAACATGTCCCAGTTCAGGTCTTCCGGCGGGTCCTGATTCGGCTCCGGCGGCACGGTATAACCGCCTGAGAATTGCATGACAGCGTGAGTGACCTGCCCGAGCAAACCGTCCTGAACCAGCTTTGCCGCCTCTTTAAAGTGCTCTCCTTCGCGCTGTTGCAGGCCCACCTGGACCACACGCTTGTATTGGCGGGCCGCGTCAACCATCTTCTGGCCTGCCTCGATGGTATTGGAGACAGGCTTCTCTACGTAGACGTCCTTGCCTGCAGCGCAAGCGTCGAGAGTCATTGGACTGTGCCAGTGGTCCGGCGTGGCCACGAGCACGGCGTCGATGTCCTTGCGATCGAGAAGCCGGCGGTAATCTTCGTAAGCGTCCACTTTACCGCCGCCTTCGCTGAGCTTCTTCACCACCTGATCGAGCCTGGTCTTGTAGACGTCGCAAGCGGCGATAAACACGCAATCCTCGTGCCTGCCAAAAAAACCCGCGTCCATTAAACCGCGGGTGCCGCAGCCTATCAGGCCCATCTGGATCCTCTCATTCGCTCCGAGAACCGGCCGGGAGAGCGCAGCCGCGGCGACAGATGCTTTTAAGAAGATGCGTCTATTTTCCATCGAGGTGTCCCATGCGAAATATCCGTACATATACACCCGATCGCGGCGCAG
>QHXU01000274.1:14671-15996 GCA_003223065.1 Acidobacteriota bacterium
ACTCAGAGATGCAGGGGGATAATATGAAACGTTTTCGTAGTGGCATGCTGCTGGCGTTGGCTATCCCGTGTTTGGCCTCGTTCCTCTCCATTCGAACGTCTGGAGCTCAGGCGCCGCCGGCCGGCCAGGGCGGGCCAGTTGGACGCAGTGCCCCACGCTCGGCGCCCCCCTTCAAAAAGCGCATCTTGGTTCTGGGCGCAGCCAAGGGATTTGAACACGACTCGATTCCCGACGCGATGGCCACGGTATGGAAGATGGGACGCGAATCGGGCATGTGGGAAGCCTACCTTCGGACCGATTATGAACTGATCACCAAAAAGAACTTCGGTAGAAACGGAAAAAATCTCACCGAGTTCGACGCCCTCGTGTTCGCGAACACGACCGGAGAAATGGACCTGGATGACGATCAGAAGCACGATCTGCTCTCCTTCGTTCATGATGATGGAAAGGGGTTCGTCGGCATCCATGCCGCGCTGGACAGCAATTATAAATGGCCGGAATATGCCGAAATGATCGGTGGTTGGTTCGATCAACATCCATGGATGACGTTCGACGCGCCGATCGTCCTGGAGGATCCCAGCTTCCCGGCCGTCCGCCACTTCCCTCAAGCGTTTATGAAGCGGGATGAGATCTACCAGGCCAAGCAGTGGTCCCGCGATAAAGTGAACGTGCTCCTCCGGCTGGACGAAACGAAACTCAATTACGAGGACAATCCGCGCATTCATCGCACCGATCGCGACTTTGCCGTCGCCTGGTCCAAGATGTATGGCAAAGGCCGGGTCTTCTACTCGACACTGGGACACACCAACGAGAGTTGGAATGATCCCGATATTCAAAAGATGTATTTCGAAGCGGTCAAGTGGGTGTTAGGGCTGACAGAGGGGAGCACAAACCCGCATTCGAAGCCTGTCAAGTAGCAGATACACGCTTGCATGGCGTAATTACGTAAAGTATGCTTTATCGGGGTCGTTGAAGAAGGAGTTGGAACATGCGCAACCCGTATCCTTCAGACCCGCATACGAGTGCGGTTCTAGAGCGCATATAGGATAGTGGTGTGATATGCGATTATCGATCTTGTTTTGCTTGTCGGTTGGTCTGGCCGGCCATGCATTGATGGCGGCGGGTTATCCCGAGGCCGAGATTTCAAACGGACTGATCCGCGCGAAGCTTCTGCTTCCCGATCCGGAGCGTGGTTCGTACCGTGGCACGAGGTTCGATTGGTCGGGTATCATCAGCAGCCTTCAGTACCAGGGTCATGAGTATTTCGGACAGTGGTATGAACAACACGATCCGAAGATCCATGACGCTATAACCGGGCCCGTGGA
>QHXU01000275.1:0-432 GCA_003223065.1 Acidobacteriota bacterium
ATCCGCCCACGATGTAGTTGTAGCCTTTTTGCTTGCGAACCGCGGGCGGAATGTTCGAAAGCAGCATGAAGAAGCCGGTAAGGCCGATCTGGTTGAACGAATAATCACCGGCACGGAGCGGACGCTTGCCGCGCGAATACTTTCCGGTCACCGACCGGATCACACCCTTGCAAAAGCCGTCGGCCTCCTGCATCCACATCACGTCTTCCATGTATTCGGTGGCGTCGCGGCAGCCGGGCGAATCGATGTTGAGTTGAGCGATACAGTTCCGCCGCAGGTCCATGGCGAATTCATCGGCAAACCACGTCGAACCCGCATAACGGCCGTGCGAGTGTCCCGGCCACCAGCAAACCCTCAGAGAGCGCCGCAGCTTGCCCCGGTTCCGCGTAAAGACGCGGGCCAGTTCAAGCAGCGCCGCGTCGCCGGTCGCGT
>QHXU01000275.1:575-6888 GCA_003223065.1 Acidobacteriota bacterium
CGACATGCCTCGATAAGGCGCGCTCCATCCGGAGCATTCACGCACACAATCGGGGTCGCCGGCTTGAGGTCCTTATTAGCAAGTGTCGGGGTGCCCCAGATGGAAGTGCAGATTCCTTCATGGATAGCGGTCCCCGGGTTAACGTAAATCTGCGCCCGCGCCCCGCGCTTCTCATACTCGCGTACGCGCATGGGCATCGAGAGCCCTTCGCTGATTACGATCTGGCCCGCGATGTCGACCGGTCCGGCCGGCCCGCGCGCCGAAAACATGTCATCGATTTTTTCCACTTTGACGGACGCAACGTAGACCACTGCGCCTTCCACCGCGTTTCCGCCGGTAGACAGCGAAAAGGCCGGCGTCTTGGCGCGAACCGCGCCCAAGCCTTGGGGTGCAATCACTTCCAGCTTTGCTCCCCGTGGCACGCTGATTAACAGCTCCGGCTCGAGCATCGTCACGTTCGCGCCCCACGACTTCAACTTGTCATAAATGTAGCGGGCCGCTTTCCACTCCCCTTCGGTGCCGGATTCCCTCACGATCCTGGAAAACGCCGTCACCAACTCCCAGGGAACCTCCTTCGACACATCGGCTCGAATTTCGCGTTCGTGTGATGACGCAATCGGTTCCGAGATGGCGCTCATAGGTCCTCTACTTCAGATACTTGTCGAACCAGGCTTCCATTCTGCCGTACGCGTCCATGCGATTGGCGGGCTGGCGGAAGCCGTGTTGTTCGCCCGGGTAATGATAAAATTCCACCACTTTGCCGAGCTTCTTCAGTTCTTCGACCAGCCGGACGGACTGGCTGAAGGGGGCACGGCGATCCTCCTCGCCGTGAATGATCAACAGCGGCGTGGTCACGTTCTCGAGGTGCTTGATCGTAGCGGTGTGGTTGTACAGCTCGGGATTCTCGCCGGGCTTGTAACCCATGTGGCCCATGATGACCCAGAACTTGCCGAGCCGGTCGGCATCTTCGTAGGCAGTGGCCCAATTGAAGATGCCGTAGAACGGCGCTCCGGCCTGGAACTTAGACGAGTCACGAGTAATCGCGGCCATCGACATGATACCGCCATAACTGCCACCGTAAATTCCGATCTTCCCGTTGACGTAGGGGAGCGAGCGGAGAAAATCCGACGCGGCCACGCCGTCCCAGCCCTGCCCGGCGGCCCACTCGCCGAGCGACAGCAACTGGAACTCGCGCCCGTAACCGGAGCTGCCACGATAATCGATGGCAAGAACGACGTAACCTTTGTGCGACATGTAATGCTCGAGCGAATGAAAGCCGTCGCCGTAGGCGTTGTTGCCTCCGCCGTGCACCTGGACTAAGCCGGGATACTTCTTGGCCTGCTCCATCTTCGGCGGCTTGTACAGATAACCGTGGATGTATTTGCCATCGGTGCTGCGAAAGGAAATGGAAACGGGGGGGATCAACCCTTTAAAAGTGGTTCCCCAGTTGGTCAGTCTGGTTTCTTCGCCACCCAGCGTGGACATTGTGAACAGATCGCCGGACTCCATCTGCGTCGTGCGCACGAGAGCGATGGCGTCCCCTGCTGGAGAGACGTCCATGTCTGGAATCGAGCCGGCCCCGTTCGTCACCTGCGTCGCTACGCTGTCTCCTTCTACGTTGACGGCCCAGATATTCATGTAGCCGCGGTAGATGTAGCGGAAATAGAGGGTTCGGCTGTTCGGAGCCCAATACATGTGGTATCCGCCGTTGAGATCGGAGACGAAAGTGTTCATCCGAAGGCGCCGCGTCTTGCGGGCGGGCATCTCGGTGACGTAGATGTCGCTCATGTCTCCCCACCAGAACTCCTGCTGTTGGCGCGAGGCGTTGAATGCGATGTACTTTCCGTCGGGCGACCAGACGGGATTGGCCATGACCTGGAGCTTCGAGGTGACCTTCACCAGGTTCGAGCCGTCGGCGTCCACCAGCCACAGCTCATCGTCGTAGTAGTCGCTGAAGTTGGAGACGAACGCAATCTTTTTTCCATCCGGCGACCAGGACGGCGCCCAGCGATACTCGTCCCAGGCGTTTGAGTTCGTCGTGATCTGCCGCGGCGTGCCGCCCTTGACCTCGACGGCATAAATATCGCGGAACTTGTCGTGCTCCGCCATGTAGGCAATTCGCATCCCGTCGGGTGACCAGACGATGCCCTGTTTCACGGCGCGATCGTTGGTGAGCCGCACGGGATCGCCGCCTTCCTCCTTAACAACCCAGATATCCGGCTGGCCGCCCCGGTTCGAGAGGAATGCGATCTGGCGCCCGTCGGGAGACCAGCGCGGCGACGATTCCGATCCGGTGCCAGGAATGAGCCAGCGTGGAGTCCCGCCAGAGGCGGGGATGATCCCGATCTTGCCCGGGCCGTTCTTGTTGGAGACGAACGCGATCTGCTTGCCGTCCGGCGAGAAGGCGAGCTGGTTAATGTGCGTCTCCAGGGTCATCGATTCGAGCGTCAGTTCCACCGGCGGCGCCTGTGGAAAAGCCGCCGCTGCGCCCAATGCCAGTAACCAATAGTGCATGTCACCCCTCCTAGTCAAAAATACAGCTTGGCCGCAAACTGGATCTGCCGCGAGTTGGTGCGTGTCGACAGAATCTGGCCGAACGCCGGCGAACCCAGGGTCTGCACGGGGTTGTTCAGATTCGTGTGATTGAAAACGTTAAAGAACTCGAAGCGCAGCTGGAATTTCGCCCGCTCCTTGATCGGAATGTTCTTGAGCAGTGACAGGTCACAGTTCACCGAGCCCGGCCCGGTGAACGTGTTACGGCCCAGCGGCGCGCCGACATTGCTCTGGGAAAGAATCGTGTTGAGGACGTCGCTGCGGGCCTTGAGGTATTGCGCCTTGTCCCCGCTGTTGAGGAGGGTGGAGCCAGGGACCGCGGCCAGCAGCCGCGCCCGGTCGGTGGCGTTGCCGTCTCCATTGATGTCGACGCCGGAGTCGATCGAGAACGGTTGCCCGGAGCGGACCCAGAACAGGCTGGCCATAGACCATTGACCGAAAATTGTATTCACTACGCCGTGGTCCCACAGGCGATGGCCTTTTCCGACCGGGAGATCGTAAACTCCGTTCACTATGAGCATGTGCCGGAGGTCGAAGTCCATCGGGCCGCGGTCCACGTTGGCGTTGAACAGATCCGTGGGAACGCTGAATTGTTCCTGCATTCCGATCGCCTTGCTGTAGGTATAAGAGACCTGCAGGCTCAGACCCCGGTTGTAGCGGCGGAACACCTCCATCTGCAGAGCGTTGTAATGAGTTTGACCGGTCTGCTCCCGGATGCTGATCACGAGGAAGTTCTGGTTGGGGCGCGTTCCGCGGTAGCCGCCTCCGTAATTGGGATTGAAATTGAGTGGCAGGTTCAAGGTGTGGGAGCCGACATAGCCGACCTGATAATAGGTCTGCGAATCCAACTTGAACTGGAGATTCAGATTGTACTTCTGCACGTAGGTGGTGACATTGGCCGGATCGAAGGCGGTGACATTCTGGGGGCGGTTCAGGAACTGATTCGGATCGGCGAAGGTGCCGAACCGCTGCCCGGAGAGACTAGTAGGAATGCTGAACGGGTAGTTGGCGGTCCCGCCAAAACCGAAGAGGTCGGGCCGGTTGTACGAAATGCCGTAGCCGGCACGAAGCACGAGTCTTTCGAGCGGTGTCCAGGCCAGGCCCACGCGCGGCGCGACGTTCTTATAATCCGTGTTCATGATGCGCAGCGGCTTGCCGTCGGTGCGAAACAGACTGACGTGGGTAATGTCGGTAACGCGCGTGCCGGGCAACGCGTTCCCGCCCGCGTCGAGCTGGAACAGCGTGTTCTGAACCCCGTTCTTCTCGTATGGAACGCTAAAGAACTCGTAGCGCACTCCTAGGTCCAAGGTAAATTTCGGGCTGACGCGGAAGTTGTCCTGGTAAAAGAACCCAAAATGCGAGTAGCGCACATAGCGGTGGGACGAATCCTGAGGATTGATGTTGAAGGTCTGCGTTTGGGTGAAGAAGGCGCCGCTGGTAAGGCCGTTCGGCTGGCTGTCGAATGGCGCGCCAAATCCGACGAACGTGGTTTGGGGACGCGGAGTATCGGCTCCGTACTGATTGCTCTGGTAGCGAAAGATGTTGACGCCCATCTTCATCGAATGGCGGCCGGCGGTGTTGGAAAGAGTGTCATTGTACTGGAAGACGTTCACAGCCCGGCCTTGCGGAATACTGGTCAGGATGCCGACGTTGGCAAGACCGGTTCCGGAGGACACGATGAGTGGCACGCCGTTGCGATCGGCCGCGCTCGCGGAATAGCCCAGCGAGGTCACCGGGCCGAGGGGGGTATCCCAGACCGTGCCCAGCTCATGCCGGTTGAAGTTCATGCGAAACTCGTTCACCATGTTGGGCGAGACTATGCGAGTGTAGGTGATCTGAGGATCTTCATTCTGCCAAGTGAAGCCGATATTGCCGCCTCGGATTCCTGTGCTCAGCAGCGCACCTGGAGGGCCGTCGGACTTGTTGAAGACAATGCGGAACGAGAGCCGATCCTTCAGAGTCAAGACGTGATCCGTGCGGACAATGAAACTGTTGCGGTGGTTGCTGACGTCCGTGACCGTCCCGAGCGGCGCGACCAGCGCAGTAGGACTGTAGCCAGGGTCGGGCGGCGGAAAGAAGGCGCGGAACAGCTCGCGGAGGTTGCCGTACGCCTGCCCGCTCGGCAGCGCGTCGATCAGACGCGGCGTGGGCACCAGCGGCGTGGCCGTCTGCAGCAGGGCCTGGCGGTATCCTTCATAGCTTCCGAAAAAGAAGTCCTTGTCCTTCCGGATGGGGCCTCCGACCACCAAGCCGAACTGGTTCAGGCGGAACGGCGGCGTGCGCGCCGTATCGACGCCAGGAACGAAGTGCCCAGTGTGGCTGTTGTCGTTGTAGAAGAGACCGCGGTCGAAGAAGTTGCGGGCGTCGAAGGCGTTGTTGCGCACGTACTCCCAGAGGGTGGAGTGAAGCGCGTTGCTGCCGCTCTTGGTGACGACTGCGATGTGGGCTCCGGCGACGGTCCCGAACTCGGCGCTTTCGTTGCTGGTGACGACGTGGAATTCCTGGATGGCATCGGGTGGCACGCCAGTCCCTATCAGAGCCTTGTTGATGCTGGAGCCGGGAACGACCAGATCGTTGTAGTCGCCACCGTCGATGGTGAAGTCGTTGAAGAAGTCGTCGGCGCCGTTTACGAAGCCTCCGGCGTTGCGGGTGTCGCTGGTACGCGCACCGGCGCCCGTGTTGAGTACGGGGGTGGCGCCGGGCTGGAGGCCGATGAGATCCGTGAAGGAGCGGCCATTCAGGGGCAGATCGGAAAGTCTGACGTTGTCCACGACTCCGCTGATGGTGGCGTCGGTGGTCCGCAACACTTCAGCTGCCCCCGTAACCAACACCTGCTCGCTCACTTCGCCGACGTTCAGGCGAAAGTTCACGACCACAGAACTCTGCACCTGCACTTCGACCTCGGTGACTTCCTTCTTGAATCCCGGCGCTTCAATAGCCAGTTCGTAACGGCCGATGGGGACGTTGAGGAACTCGTAGATGCCGAGATCGCCGCTGACGGTGCTGCGCTGATCGTTGGTGGTGAGGTTTCTAGCTCTCACCTGCGCGGCGCGGATCACAGCGCCGGTGACGTCGGTGACCGTGCCGGAGATCCGGCCGGACACCGAGGCCTGTCCGAGTGCCGGAGGATATAGCGGGCAGGACAAGTACATCGCCAGGGCTCCGAGAGTTGCGACATACCGAAAAAATTCCTTCCCAGTTTCCATGTTCAGCCTCCTTCGCACCCCTTGACAAAAGGGCTGTCACTGAAACTTGACAGTCGTCAGAATGCGCTAACACTTTATACGGCGTAATTTTGGGTGTCAAGCGGGCGAGTGGTACGGGGACCGCCATGTTTGATCTCTAATCCGGAACCACCGCGGTCACCTTGATCTCGACGAGCGCCTCGTCCTCCATCAAGGCGGCCACTTACACGGGCGTCATGGGCGGGTAACGGCGTCCGATGATCTCGCGGTGAACCACGCGGACCTCCCTCTCGGCGGCTAGGTACTCCTTCTTGTCAACCACATACCAGGTCATCCGCACGACGTGCTCGGGATTTTCCTTAGCTTAGACAGGACCTCGACGATGTTCTTCAGCGCCGCACCTGTCCACCGAGATCCCCGGCAACGCCTTTGCTTTGCGCATCCCAGCCAATCATGCCGCTGACGAGACGCGGTCGACACGCTGACTTGCCATGCGACAACGCGAGCGGCGAATCGTACGCTCCGAAGCATTCCCACGCACGCCGCAAAGCTGCGTCGGACAGCACAACCGCGTA
>QHXU01000276.1 GCA_003223065.1 Acidobacteriota bacterium
ATGATCACCTGCTGCCAATAAGGATTGATCCCGAGCAAATCGCTCCCATCGGAAAGCAGTCCGATGATGAAGGCGCCCACCAGCGTGCCGAGCACACTCCCCTCGCCTCCGCGCAGGCTGCCTCCGCCGATCACGACCGCGGCGATCGCTTGTAACTCGTACCCCTGTCCCGCCGTCGGCTGCCCGCTCATCAGCCGCGAGGCCTCGATCATCCCGGAAAGTCCGGTGAGCGCGCCCGCGATTGCGTATACGCAGGTGACATCGAACGCGACGGGAATGCCGGAGTAGAACGCCGCGTCCGGGTTGCTGCCGATCGCGAACGCATAACGGCCCAGGCGCGTGTGTTCGAGCACCACGTGCATCATTACCGCGCAAACCAGCAGAATCCATAGCACCAGCGGGATCCCGAACATGTCGCTGCCCGAGCCGAGGACAGAGAACCTGGGTGGAATCTGATGCACCGGAAGGCCATTTGAGATCAGCAGCGTCACTCCCCTGAAAATGCCCATCGTTCCCAGCGTCACGATAAACGGATTCACCCTGAGCCGCGTAATCAGGAGCCCGTTCATCAATCCGCATACCGATCCCGCCACGATTCCGAGTGCTATCGATGCGCCAATGGACGTGCCCTGCGCCAACACCCACGTGCCGAGGAATCCGCCGAATGCGAGAATCGACCCTACCGAGAGATCGATTCCGCCGGAGATGATGATCAGCGTCATTCCAAGCGCGATGATGTTGATCACGGTGGTCTGGCGCACGACGGTGGACAGGTTCGGCCCGGTGAGGAAATGGGGCGAAGCGATCGCCAACGCGACAAATAGCCCGGCGAGGGTTGCGAACGGCAGCAGGCGCTGGATCATGAGGCTTCCTGAAACGCCGCCAGCCGGAGAATCTCCTCCTGCGAAGCGCCATGTGGAAGCTCGCCTGCCAGCCTTCCCTGGCGCATCACCAGAATGCGATCAGCTACGGACTGGAGTTCGGCCAGCTCGGAGCTCACCATCAGAATCGCGGCGCCCCCCCTCGCCAGTTCGTCCATTGTTTCGAATACCTCCACCTTGGCTCCGACGTCGATGCCCTTGGTCGGCTCGTCGAACAGAAAAACCCGTGCACCGCACGCCAGCCACTTGGCGATCACGACTTTTTGCTGATTGCCGCCGCTCAACCGTCGTGCAAGCTGCGCCGGCCCATCATATCTGAGGCGAAGACGCCGCGCCTGATCGGAAGTCAGCGAGCGTTCGCTCCCGAGGCTGAGGAAACCCAGATGGCTTACCCGCCCCAGGCTCGCCATCGTCATGTTGTATGCGACCGGAAGACCCGTTGCCAGGCCGGTTCGTTGCCGGTCTTCGGGAATCAGTGCCAGGCCCGCGCGTACTGCGTCACGAGGATTCCGTATGCGCGTTACCTTTCCTCCGATCCGTACCTCGCCCGCATCCGGCCGGTCGATGCCGAACAGCGCTCGGCACAATTCCGTGCGGCCGGCGCCGATGAGACCAGCCAGGCCCACAATCTCACCGGCTCGCAAGCTGAAACTGATGCCCTCGAGAAGCGGCGCGCGCGTGAGGCCCGTGACGCGCAGCATTTCGTCGCCCGGGGTCGCCGGCTCGCGCCTGTACAGCGTCGTCACCTCGCGCCCCACCATGTGCTGGATCAGACGCTCCATGGATAACTCCGCGAGCGTGCCGGAGTGCACGGTTTCTCCGTCACGCAAAACGGTGACGCGGTCTCCCACGGCGCGCAGCTCTTCGAGGCGGTGCGTAATGTAAATAACGCCCACCTGCCGCGCCCGCAGCTCTCTTACAATGCGGAACACCTCCTGGGTTTCGGACGCAGTGAGGGAAGACGTCGGCTCGTCGAAGATCAGGAGGCTCGAGCCTTGCTCGATCGCCCGGCAGATCTCGACCATCTGTTTTCCCGCCGGACTCAGCTTCCCCACGCGCCATTCCGCCTGAAGCGGGAACCGGTGTTGCGCGATCAGCCGGCGGGCGCGCTCGACAATCTCGCGCCGCGGCACCCATCCGAGCGGCAGCCGCTCCTCGCGTCCCAGAAAAATGTTTTCGGCTACGGAAAGGTGCGGCGCGAGCAGCGATTCCTGATGCACCATCGCGATCCCGCCGGCCGCCGCTTCCGCCGGATTCCGGAACCGCACCGGCGCGTCGCGGAAGCGCATCTCGCCGCCGTCGGGCGCAAGCATTCCGGCGACTATCTTCGCCAGCGTGGACTTGCCCGCGCCGTTCTCACCCATGAGCAGGTGCACCTCGCCCGCTTCGACCGCGAGATTGGCGGCGCGCAGGGCCGTCACGCCTCCGAACCGCTTTTGGATGTTATCGAGCTGGAGAAGCAAGCGAAAAGCTAGTTTACTCCACTATGTCCTCGCCCAGATCCTCGGCCCGGTTCTCGAAGCGTGTGTATGGCCCCAGGAACCGCAGCGGCACTGTCCCGATCGGCCCATTGCGCTGCTTGGCGATGATCAGGTCCGCGAGCCCCTTCACGTCCTCGCGGTCCTTCTTATAGACTTCCTCGCGATAGATGAATCCCACCAGGTCCGCATCCTGCTCGATCGATCCCGAGTCGCGCAAGTCGCTCAACTGAGGTTTGTGATCGCCGGGCCGCGTTTCCGAGGCGCGGCTCAACTGCGAAAGCACCAAAAAGGGCACGTCCAGATCTTTCGCCATCAGTTTCAAACCGCGCGAGATCGCGCTCACCTCCTGGTTGCGGTTTTCCGAGCGGCCGCGGCTGCTCATTAACTGGAGATAATCGATCACCACCAGGCTCAGTCCGTGCTGGCTCTTCAGACGGCGGAGTTTGGCGTGGACGTCCATCAGGTTAACGCCCGCCGTGTCATCCAGGAATAACGGGGATTCAGTCAGATCCGCCAGCGCGACTTGCAGCTTGCGCCGCTCGTCCGCGTTCAGATATCCAGCCCGGAACTTGTGCTGATCGACGCGCGCCGCGGCGCACAGCAGGCGTGTGAGCAGGCTCGAGGATGACATTTCAAGCGAGAACACCGCCACCGGCTTTCGCATCCTTGGATTTGTCGCCACGTGCTGCGCAATGTTCAGCGCCAACGCCGTTTTCCCCATCGATGGCCGCGCCGCCAGTATGAATAACTCGCCGCCGTGCAGCCCGCCGGTCATCTCGTCGAATTTAGCGAATCCTGTGCTCAGGCCGCGGATGCGCTGGCTCGGATCCAGAAACGCATTCACGCCGCCCGGAAATTTCTCGATAATCGATTGCGGCGATTCCAGTTGTTCGCCCGAACGAGACTCGCCCAGCTTGAGCAGCGTTTCTTCGGCGCCCGCTAGAATCTCGTCCGGTTCGTCTTCGCCGATAAGACAGCGATCGATCACCTTCTGCGCGCTGAAAATCAGCTTCCGCAGAGTAGCCTTATCCTTAACGATGCGGATATAGGCGTCGAGATTGGCGATCTCGGGCAGCCCATCGTCAAGCGACACGAGGTAAGTAAGGCCGTCCACCGATTCGAGCTGCCCCTGCTTCATCAGCTCGTCCGCCACGGTCACGCGGTCAATGCGCGCGCCACGGTCGTAAAGCTCTTTCATCCGGGCGAAGATCCGCCGGTGTTTCTCCAGGCTGAAGTCCGCCGGCTCGATGGAGCCCGCTACTTGGAGATACACGGCGTCGTTCAGCAGAATCGAGCCGAGCACAAAGCGCTCCGCGTCGAGATTCGCCGGCAGACCTTTCTCGAAGGCAAGGTCAATAGCTGCCATTGATTTAGGGATCGTTCTAACTTACAGGCTCCAAACCGGCCGAGCAAACTTTTTTTTCGCCGTTTACTTTGTCACAGTTACACGTTGGGAATTCCTGTGGAGAACCGCCCACAGCGCGGTGCCCCTAACTCACTGAGCGGACGCACTGCAAATAGCAATTTCCACAGCCTCTCCTCAGAACATAAACTCCCTACTTTGTTTTACACCAGAATGATCCTGTTTGCTAGACCCGTGTGTCAGGTTAAGGAATTGTAAGGCTTTACGTCAGAAGGTGCGGGCGTCGGCTCATCGGCGCACCTCCGGCGTAGTAATCGGAAGGTTAACGATGGTAACCACACCAACGGTACGGCACTGCGCGGTTGGAGCGCCCGCTACTTCTTGGTTTCGCCAGCCGCCTTGGGCGCCGCAGGCACGATGGTCGCCGCGAGAATCTTGTCGAGGTGCGGGAAATTCCGATCGAGGTACGCCTTTCCTTGCGCCTGAATCTGGCCCTGGTCGGGCTTCTCTCCGTAGCCGGAGTAAATCTTATCCACTACGTCCATTCCCTCGATCACATCGCCGAACGGCGCAAATCCCTGCGAATCCAGACCCGCGTTATTGCCGTAGTTGATGAAGAGTTGTGTCGTACGTGTATTCGGCCCTGCCGTGGCGAGTATTCGGCCCTGCCGTGGCGAAAGTGAGCGTGCCCCGCTTGTTGGACTGCGTCACTGGATCGTCCGGCATCCTGGCGGCCTCCCATACTCGTGCCACCTCTGGCCGCGCGCTGATTCCGAATTGCACGATGAATCCCGGCACGACACGGAAAAAGGCTGCGTCTGTGAAAAATCCGGTCCGTACCAGATTGTAAAACCGATCCGCGCCGCGCGGCGCCCATGCTCTTGTAACTTGAACAACAAAGTCACCCTTCGTTGTCGTAACCTTCGCTTTGAACGTGTCCGGCGCCCGCGCCTTCAACGTCGAAGGATCCAGCAGATTCGGCGTAGCGGCCGCTCCCTTCGTCGCACTGCCCGATTTGGTCTGGGCCAGCGCGATACCGCATACTAACAACCCTAACAACACGTTTCTCATAGCCAGATTTTTATAATAGCATCGCGCCTGAACAGGCGACCCACGCCCCATTCCGCCCCAGCCACTTCCCAAGCCAGGCTGATCAATAAAGCCAGCAAGACCAAAGCAGGAACCATGGTCCACGGCATCTCCGCCAGCTGCAGCAGACAAGGGATTGGCGTGCAGAACGCGGCAGCCACGGCCCGAGCGGGCAAACTCGAAGCCTGGAACGCAATTAGCAGTGCGGGCAGAATAACGAGA
Source organism: Acidobacteriota bacterium (assembly GCA_003223065.1). GTDB lineage: Bacteria > Acidobacteriota > Terriglobia > Bryobacterales > Bryobacteraceae > Palsa-187. The sequence continues at coordinate 5,037 of QHXU01000276.1, forward strand.
GTGGAATCGTAAAGATAAGTGTGCGGCGCGATCAGGAGAGTTCCGATAATCGCCGCGGCGAAGCTTTGCCACCAGGCGCCGCGCCAGCAAATCGCCACCACGCAAGTAAGCACCATGACAACCAGCACCGCGCTGAGTGCTGCTGCATCGACGCCGATATTGCGGCCAATCGCATACACATTCATCATGCGTTCCGGAGTGGGCGATAGATCCTGCTGCCGGTGTTGCAGGAAACGCAGATAATTTTCCGCGCCATCGAAGCCCCCGAGCGCCAGGGACGCGGAAACTTCGACCACAGCCGCGAGGAGCAGACCCGCGAGCATCCGCCACCGCCGCTGCAACACCAGCGCAACTGGAACCAGCATCATCAGATGCGGTTTGATCAGCGCCAGACCCAGCACAAAGCCGCAGAGCACCGGCCGATCTTGTTCGAATAGGAAATAGCTCAGAACAAACACGCCAAGAAAGAGGACCACGTCCTGGCCAAAAGCGAAGCTCATGATCGCGGCCGGAAACAGCGCCGCCAGCGCGACTGCGTCCGAACCAAAACGGCAATATGCCCAATACCAGCACACTATCAGCACGGCAGCCTGTAACAGAATCCAGAAAATGAACGAATGCCGTATCGGAACGAGAGCGAACGGGGCGAGCAATGCCGCGTAAACATGAGGCCGCACGAAATAGACTGGCTGCGGTCGCGTAGGCGTTAGCGGACGCTGGATTTCGGACTGAAGCCGCTCGTTGTGCAGGTTCCGGTAATCCCCGCGCAGCGCGATCGCAGCACCCGTGTAAAAGGCTGGAAAGTCGCCCGCATCCAGAGTGAAAGTCGAGCTGAACGTTGCCCACGTTGCGCTAAGAATCACCGCGAGCAGAATGTTCAGTAAAGCCTTACGGATAAGATGCGGCACTTTCGGGAAATCGGCCGAAAAGGGTGTTGTCTTTAGTCTCAAGTTTGACCTGAAAGCCGCCGATCTTTATCCAAGAGACAGCCCTGGATGATGCCTTCCACTCCGGTCTGCGTATCGCTGATCGTCCCCACCTATAACGAGTCGATGAACATACAGGAGCTGATCCGCCGTGCGCACCGCGCGCTCCGGAGAGTGACCGGCGGTTTCGAGATTCTGGTCGTCGACGACCGAAGCAGCGACGGCACCGCCGAACTCGCCCTCGCAGTGGCCTGCGACCTTCCGAACGTTCGGGTAATCCGCCGCACCGGCCCTCGCGACCTGTCCGCTTCAGTGATTGACGGATGGTCCGCCGCCCGGGGTGAAGTGCTGGCTGTGATCGACGCCGATCTGCAGCATCCGCCAGAGAAGCTCGCCGACCTTCTCGATGCTCTCTTCCGCAGCGACGCCGATATAGCGGTTGCCAGCCGCCAGGTAAAAGGAGGAGGCGTGAGCGAATGGCGCCTTCATCGCCGGGTGGTCTCCTGGTGCGCAGCATTGATGGCCACCTTCCTGATTCCTGGAGTGCTGCGGATGGTGCGCGACCCGATGTCGGGCTTCTTCGCTCTGCGCAGGCGCATCCTGGCCTCAGCCTCGCTGCATGCCACCGGCTACAAGATCTTGCTCGAAGTCTTGGCTCGCGCGCCGTATGAAAGCCTTGTCGAGATCCCCTACGTCTTCGAGGAACGCAAGAGAGGCAAAAGCAAGCTGGGGTTCCGTCAGATCTTTCAATACCTGCGCCACGTCTTCCGGCTTTCATTTGAAACCGGCGAGATTCATTTGCTGCTGCGGTACGCCTTCGTGGGCCTCGTGGGCATCTTCGTCGATGCTATGTTCACTGGCGTGCTCGGCATGAGCCGCGCCCTTCCGAGCTTGTGGGTGCAAGCCATAGGCTTTGAGATGTCGGTCCTGAGCAACTTCCTCTTGAATGAAGCCTGGACTTTTCGCGGTCAGGTAGCGCACCTGGCAGCGTCGCAGTCCAAGCTGTATCGTTTCGGCAGATTCCAAGCGGTCTCGCTCTTCAGCCTGTTGATCAATTTGGGAGCCTCTCTGGCGCTATACCGCCACTTCGGGGTGCCTGGAGCGGATGCGAACCTGGCAGGCATCTTCATCGCCGGGGTCACCAACTTCTTCGCCAACTCGCACCTCACCTGGTCGCTTTGGCAAGCCGACGACATCACACTCCCCAGCGGCACAGTGGAACGGCGCCGCAAAGTCCCGGTGGCGATTCATCGCCTTCCCGAGCCCGAGTCCACAGAAGAATATAATTTCTAATGTGGACTGTGCCTCAAAAGGATATGGGGCAGCTTTTCCCTCTGCAGGCGAATTTGTAATCGCCTCTGGTTACAAACCGGCCCTCTCCGGGCTGCAAGCCCGCGTCAATCACACTTACTAGAAGGGACGTTGTTCTTTATGAATCGTAGGGATGCGATGGGCGTTCTGGCAGGTATAGGAGCATCGGCAGCGGCTCGCGCCGATTCGGACGGTATGATTTATCGTAATCTTGGAAAAACTGACGAGAAAGTTTCAGCCATTGGTTTGGGCGGTCATCACATTGGACGGCCGAAGGATCCCAAGGAGGGAATCCGGATTATCCGCAGCGCGATCGACCGCGGTATTACGTTCATGGACAACTGTTGGGATTATCACAACGGCGAAAGCGAGCGCCGCATGGGAGAAGCGCTTCGTGACGGTTATCGCCAGAAGGTCTTCCTGATGACGAAATTTGACGGCAGGACCAAAGCGGCTACGGCGCGACAGATCGAGGAGTCCTTGAAACGCCTCGAGACAGAAACTATCGACCTCATGCAGTATCACGAAAATATCCGCATGGAAGATCCTCACCGGTTTTTCGCCTCTGACGGGCCATTGGAAGCACTGCTGGAAGCGAAAAAGGCCGGGAAGATCCGCTACATTGGATTCACCGGTCACAAAGATCCAGTTGTATATCTGCGAATGCTGGAGCTCGCGGCGGCGCACTCGTTCCACTTCGACGCCTGTCAGATGCCCCTCAATGTAATGGACGCACACTTTCGAAGCTTCGGGAACCAAGTCCTCCCTAAGCTGGTGCAAGGAGGCATCGGTGTGCTGGGAATGAAACCGATGGGCGACGGAAATGTTCTGAAGAGCGGCAAAGTGACGCCTTCCGAGTGCCTGCACTACGCGCTCACCCTCCCGACTTCGGTGGTGATCACCGGGTGCGAGAGCATGGAACGCCTCGACGGGGCAATTGAAGCCGTCAGGACGTTCAAGCCCCTGAATCAGGCTCAGGTGCGAGCACTCCTAGCAAAGACAAAGGATGCCGCCATGACTGGGAAATACGAACCATTTAAGACGACCGCCGCGTTCGACGGCACCGCACATAATCCTCAGTGGATGGGTTGAGCGCCCATGTGGGTGAGCTGTCCTCACGCCCTCGCGCTGCCAAACATAGGGCTTTCATCGGCCGACGGGCCATACATCCCGGGAATCGCGATGTTATTCAGGCGCAAATAGACGCCCAGTTGCGCACGATGATGAATCAAGTGATTCATCACCACGCTGCGCAGCACCGCCGACCGCGGCATAGACATCACAGGCTTTCCGTCGATCTGAAGCGACCATATTTTGTGCAGGTGTTCATCGCTCGCTCCCGCAAGCGATTGCCGCGCCTCCGCTACATTCTTGTCGAACGTCTCGAGGACTTCCTTCCGCGTCTGCGGCACAAAAGGTTTAAAGTCACCCATCGAGAAGTTCAGCGAATCGACGCGGATCGTGTTCATGGCCCAGCCGGGCAGTTCCGCCACATGGCCGGCCAGGCGGCCGAGTGTCATCGACTTATCATGCGGCTTCCAGCCGGCGTTGATCTTCTCCGGGATACACTCGAGCAGCTTGCGCGTATTCGCCATTTCCTGGTCGAACTCGGGTAATAAGTTCTCAGCGATGCTCATTCGAATCTCCTCCTGTGAGTGACATACGCAGACAATCCTATCATGGTGCGCGAACCTTGCCCGTCAACCTCTGCTCATGCCTCTCCATCCACACCCTCCCTCGACGGAACGCAACTCCCTCCGCCTCCAGCCGCAATCTCTGTTCCGCGCCGGCTTCTCCCGGTAGCAGGATCTTCCCGCCCGCGCCCAGCACCCGATGCCACGGCAATCGCGTGCCCGCGCCCCGTAGCGCCCACGCCACCTGCCGGGCCGCACCCGGAAAACCGGCCGCACGCGCCACCGTTCCGTAAGTCGCCACCTTCCCTTTGGGGATTTTTGCCACGATCTTGCGAATTTCTGGGAACATTACTGTCGGCGCCGAACGCGTATCGTTTAAAACGAAATATTCACGATCTTATCCGCACCCGCGTCCGCACGCTCCATTACGTGCAGATTATTCAGCGCCGCAGCGTGCCACCACGGCCCCGGCCGCAACTGCGTCCGGCCGTCCGCTCGCTTGTAAGATGTGCCTTCCGCGGCAACCTCGTGCGCCGCCTTCGTATGATGAATCACCCACTCGTAAGTTCGCCGCACCTGCGTCTCCGTCTCCAGGCGCATGAATTCTCCCGCCGGCGACGCGTGGAATTGCGAATTCTCGCCCGGGTCCGGCTCCCACAAGAAGAACTCTCCCGCGAGCGACGGAAAATAGTGTAGCTCCATCGCGTTCTTCGCCATCAATGGAACAATCGAGCCGTTGCGCGCGAACATCGGCACGCGCCCCGCCGGAGCCTCTACCTCTACCGTCCGATTTCCCCGATACTCGGCGTTTGTTCTCAAATCGGTCCAGATCCCGCGGGGCAGATCCAGCCGCCTCCGCCCTCCCGCCGCCAACACCGGCGCGAGCAGGATCTCGTCGCCTAGCATGAACACGTCCGCCTGGCGATCCGAATTCGCGTCTCGCGAGAATTGCATGGGCAGCGGCCGGATCAACGGATACCCTCGGTCGTAACCCTCCCGTAGATATGTAATCAGGTACGGCTTCCACATGTACCGCGTCGCTGCTTCAATCCCTCCCTCCCCCGAGCTCCGGTACACGATCGGCAACAGAGTGCTCATATCCTCCGCTCTCTGCTTGACCTCGCCCTTCGCCCAATCGAGCGATGCCAGGTCCAGCGCCGGATACTGCACGGCCGATAGACTCCACTGATTCAGCTTTCGCACGAGGTCGCCCAGCGCCTGCCAGGAATCCAGCCTCATCTTCGGCAGCGGCGTCGCCGTGGGCGGCAAACGATCCGGAGACAGCAGTTCCAATGCTTCTGCCGTCACCTCGCTCTCCCCCGCCACTGTTTGGTGCTGCTCCAAAATCTCCTTTGGCGTCGGGCCGTAATAAAACACGTACTCGATGGTCTGCGAACCCCGCGCCTGCACTGTCCCGCTTGCTAGATCGAATGCGCATCGCTCGGGAGCCCTCATGAAAATTCCGTAGCCACGGCTGGTGAAAAAGAGACCGTGCCGCCTTTCGAGCCTTTCGCCGCGCAGATTCAGCCGCCCGCTATCGCTTCCCATCAACCCGAACACTTTCTCGTCCTGAGCCATCCCGAGCCCCAGCTCGACCCCGCCCGCGGCCAGCGACAGCGCCACCTTGGCGACGGGAGTGTCAGCCGCCGTAACCCGCAGATTCAGATCCGCGCGATCCAGGTCCACCGTCAGGTACCGCGTCCGCATCGTGAAAGTAGCGCCGCTGTCCTCGAGCTCCGGCACCGTCCGCTCGTGGCGGATCCGAGGCAGAACATCCCCTTCGCCGCGCCAACTCCGGGCCAACCGGAACGCAACGGGACTCAACCACTCCATCGTCGCCGCCCCATCTTCCAGCTTGAGCGTAAGCTTCCCGTCGCGCCACGCGTGCGATACAACCGCGCCCTCGGCGACGGTCATTGTCACTAAGATTGCGCCAGCAAGCCGCATCTCAAATTAAGACGATCCTGTCTTGTATTTCACCGGTGACGCGCGCCTCATCCTCACCCACAAAGACGTTCACCTCTGACCGCACGCCGAACTCGGGCAGGTAAATTCCCGGCTCGATGGAAAAGCACGTCCAGGGAATGATCTTCCGGTCGTCATGCGTCTCCAGGTTGTCCATGTTCGCGCCAGTGCCGTGAACGTCGCTTCCGATTGAGTGTCCCGTGCGGTGGAAAAAATAATCTCCGAAACCCTGCTCGCGAATGTGCGACCGCGCCACGTCGTCCACCTCGTACCCGCGCAGCTCCTGCCTGGCGGCCACAGCGCGCTGCACGTGCTCAATCGCCTTGTCGCGCCCCTGTCTTACCACGCCGAACACATTCTTCAGCCTCTCCGGAGCTTGCTCGCCGCAATAACCAACCCACGTGATGTCATAATAAACGCTCGCCGGCTGGTCGAGCTTTGCCCACATATCGATCAGCACGATATCGCCCTTTGCAATCTCAGAACACGAGTCCTGATCCGGATCGTAATGCGGATTCGACGCATTCGCATTGACTGCCACGTCCGGCCCGTGATCGATGAATAGTCCCTCCTCCCGGTACCGCGTGAGAATGAACTGCTTCACGTCCCACTCCGTCACGCGCTCGCCCGCGCGCAGCTTCGCGCCGATCCGCTCGAAAGCCTCCCTCCGCACCCGGTCGACCTTTTTGCCCGCCTCGAGATGACTCTCCAGTTGCGCCTTCGTCCAGCGCGACTCGAAATATTGGATCAGGTTCGCGGAGGAGACCACCTCCAGGCCCAGGCTCCTCACCAACTCGACAGTCCCTGCATCCACCATCGAGACGT
>QHXU01000265.1:0-345 GCA_003223065.1 Acidobacteriota bacterium
AATCGCATCCAGGGTATCGGCGTGTGCAGCTGCGACCAGCAGAAACGCAACGACCAGAATGTTGCGGAGACGCCTCACGGCTTGGTCAAGGCCATGAAACCCTTGATTTCCTGCTCGGCGTCGTCGTAGATCGGCTCGACGCTGCTGAGAGTCGCGTGCGTCTTGTAGCGCGCGTTGACCAATGCGGTCGCCCTCGAGAGGAGCTCCTTTTGCGGCACGCCGCTGAGGAGCTGAGGCTCGATCCAGAACCCTCCCCGCAGCATCACCACGCTCGCCGCCTTCGGCTGATCGCGAAAGATGTCGCGCGGCGTCAGAAAAATGAACGCCAGAATCAGCCCGACCATC
>QHXU01000265.1:400-12008 GCA_003223065.1 Acidobacteriota bacterium
CGCATCCGATTACAGTGTAGCGTGGCACCGGCATTCCGGTGTGTTCTTGGAGCAGGTCAGGAGACCCGGCCTAGAAATCGATCGACCGCAACCGCGGCCTTGCGGCCTTCGGCGATCGCCCAGACCACCAGCGACTGCCCTCGCCGCGCATCGCCCGCGGCGAAGATGCCCGGAACCGACGTCTGGAAATCCTGGGCCGCGATACTCCCGCGGGAGTCGAGCGCGATGCCGAGCTGCTCAATCAGGCCCGTTTTTACCGGGCCCACGAATCCCATCGCCAACAGCACAAGTTCGGCGTCGAGCGTGTGCTCCGTACTCGCCGGATCGTCCACCCGGACGTAATGCAACTTGTTCACGGATCCGTTTCCGGAAAAGCGCGTGGTTGCGACAGCCCACTCGCGCCGGCCGCCTTCCTCATGCGAGCTTTCCATCCGCAACTGCAGCGGCCACAGCGGCCACGGGGTCGAAGGCGAGCGCTCAGCGGGAGGCATCGGCAGAATCTCGAACTGGTGTACCGAGGCCGCCTTTTGGCGGTGCGATGTGCCGAGGCAATCCGCACCCGTATCGCCTCCGCCGATGATGACCACCCGCTTACCGGTTGCCAGGATCTCCTGCGCCGGATCGATTTCTTCCCCCACGCCGCGCCGGTTCTGCTGTGTCAGAAAATCCATCGCGAAGTGAATGCCGCGAAGCTCGCGTCCGGGCACGTTCAGGTCGCGCGGCCTTTCCGAGCCGGTCGCAAGAAGCACGGCCGCGAACTCGCGCATGTCGTCCGCGGACACAGTCGCGGAGGTCACGAATTCCACGCCCTCCGCGGACATCTGGTCGATGCGCCGGTCGATCCAGCGCTTTTCCATCTTGAAATCCGGAATGCCGTAGCGCAGCAGACCGCCGATGCGGTCGTTCTTTTCGAACACAGTCACCGAATGCCCGGCGCGCGCAAGTTGCTGCGCCGCCGCAAGCCCGGCCGGCCCTGAGCCCACCACCGCCACACGCTTGCCGGTGCGCGTCCGCGGGGGCTCCGGCTGGATCCAGCCCTGCTGGAACGCGTGATCGATGATCGCTCGCTCGATCACCTTGATCGTTACCGGATTCTCGTTGATGCCGAGCACGCACGCCGCCTCGCACGGCGCGGGGCAGATGCGCCCCGTGAATTCAGGAAAATTGTTGGTCGCGTGCAGCGCGCGGACCGCTTCGCGCCAGCGTTCGTGATAGACCAGGTCGTTCCAATCAGGAATGACGTTGTTGAGCGGGCAGCCGGTATGGCAGAAGGGCACGCCGCAATCCATGCAGCGCGCGGCCTGGCGCCGGACCTTTTCGGCGGGGAAGTCCTGGTAAATCTCGAACCAGTCGTTGAGGCGCTCGGCGACCGGACGCCGTGGCGGCATCTCGCGTTCGAACTCGAGAAACCCGGTGACCTTACCCATGCGCGGCCAACTCCTGGCGATTCACATTGAGCACACGCTTATACTCGTGCGGGAACACCTTAACGAACTTGAGCAGCATGGTGTCCCAGTTCTCCAGAATCCAGTTGGCGCGGGGGCTGCCTGTCTCTTCCGCGTGGCGGGCGATCCAGTAGCGCAACGTCTCGGCATCGCCGGCGTCTTCCACGCGCTCCAGATCCACGCTCGCGCGGTTGCAGCGCACGCTCTGGAACTCGCCGGTCTCGTCCAGCACGTAGGCAATGCCGCCGTTCATGCCCGCGGCGAAGTTCTTTCCCGTGTCGCTGAGCACAACCACCAGGCCCTTGGTCATGTACTCGCAACCGTGGTCGCCCACCCCCTCGATCACGGCAGTCGCGCCGGAGTTGCGCACCGCGAACCGCTCGCCCGCGCGGCCGTTAAAAAACGCCTCGCCCGAGGTAGCGCCGTATAGCACGACATTTCCGATCAGGATGTTCTTTTCCGGCAAAAAGGTCGACGCGCGTGGCGGATACACCACGAGCTTGCCGCCGGACAGCCCCTTGCCGACGTAATCGTTGGCGTCGCCCTCGAGTTCGAGCGTCACGCCGCGCACCAGAAACGCCCCGAAGCTCTGGCCGGCAGACCCGGTGAAGTGAAAACGAATCGTGTCCGGAGGCAAGCCGTCAGCGCCATGGCGGCGGGCGATCTTGCCCGAAAGCATCGCCCCGACGGCGCGGTCCACATTTCGAATCGGCAGCTTGAATTCGACCTGAGTACCCTGCTCGATGGCGGGCCCCGCGTAGTCGATCAGCTTCGCATCGAGCGCCTGCTCGAGGCCGTGGTTCTGCGCGATCATCGAGCGCCGTCCCACGCGCGCCGGCGCTTGCGGATTGTAGAGCAACTGCGAAAAATCGAGCCCGCGAGCTTTCCAATGGTCGGCCGCGGGACGCATCTCAATCCTGTCGGCGCGCCCGATCAACTCCTCCATACGCCGGAAGCCCATCCGCGCCATCCACTGGCGCACCTGCTCGGCGATGAAGAAAAAGAAATTGATCACGTTCTCGGGCGTGCCACGGAACTTTTTGCGCAGAACCGGATCCTGAGTCGCGATGCCCACGGGGCAAGTGTTGAGATGGCACTTTCGCATCATGATGCAGCCCATCGACACCAGGGGCGCGGTCGAAAATCCGAACTCCTCCGCGCCGAGCAGGGCCGCGATCACCACGTCGCGTCCGGTTTGGAGCTTGCCGTCGGTCTGCAAAACGACCCGGCTGCGTAGATCGTTCAGCACCAGCACCTGCTGCGCTTCGGCGATGCCGAGTTCCCAGGGGATGCCGGCGTGCTTGATTGACGTCAACGGCGAAGCGCCCGTGCCGCCATCGTGCCCGCTGATCAAAATCACGTCGGCGTGGGCCTTCGCCACTCCCGCCGCCACCGTTCCCACGCCGACTTCGGCCACCAGTTTTACCGAAATGCGCGCCTGAGGGTTGGCGTTCTTCAGATCGTAGATCAACTGCGCCAGGTCTTCAATCGAATAGATGTCGTGGTGCGGCGGAGGCGAAATCAGAGGCACGCCGGGAATCGAGTGGCGCACGCGAGCGATCACCTCGTCGACCTTGTGTCCGGGGAGTTGGCCGCCTTCTCCCGGCTTGGCGCCCTGCGCGATCTTGATCTGCAGCTCGTCGGCGTTCACCAGATAATTCGTCGTCACGCCGAAGCGGCCCGAGGCTACCTGCTTGATCGCGCTGCGCCGCCAATCGCCGCTCGCATCGCGCCTGAAGCGTTCCTCGTCCTCGCCGCCCTCGCCTGTGTTGGAGCGTCCGCCGATGCGATTCATCGCAATCGCCAGCGTCTCGTGGGCCTCCTTGCTGATCGACCCGAACGACATCGCGCCGGTCGCGAAGCGCTTGACGATCGAGCTTGCCGGCTCGACTTCCTCGAGCGGCGCCGGACGGCTCGCCAGGCGCAACTCCATCAGGCCCCGCAGCGTACACAATTCACGGTCTTGCCGTTCGATGAGATCGGCGTACTCCTGGAACGTCTCATAGCGCTGTTCGCGGACCGCGTGCTGAAGCTTCGCGACCGTGAGCGGATTCAGCAGATGATATTCTCCGTTGGCGCGGTACTGATAATTACCGCCCAGATCGAGCCTCGTGTCCGAATCCGTCAAGGGACGGAAAGCGTGGTTGTGCTTCATCTGCGCTTCACGAGCCAAGACATCCAGGCCGACGCCCTCGATACGCGAGGCCGTGCCCGTGAAATAACGGTCGACCAGAGACTTGTTTAGACCGATGGCTTCGAAAATCTGCGCGCCGCGATAGCTCTGCAGCGTCGAGATCCCCATCTTCGAGAAAACTTTCAGCAGGCCCTTGTTAATCGCTTTTTGGTAGTTCTTCAGCGCCTTTTCGATCGAAATGCCGTCGAGTGGACCCTTTTCCGCCAAATCCTCCAGCGTCTCGATCGCCAGGTAGGGGTTCACCGCGCTCGCGCCGTAGCCGATCAGCAGCGCGAAGTGCATCACCTCGCGAGGCTCGCCCGATTCGATAATCAGCGCGACCTGCGTGCGCGTCCGCTCCCGCACCAGGTGATTGTGAACTGCGGTGAGCGCCAACAGGCTGGGGACCGGAGCGTACTCTTCGTCCAGCCCGCGGTCGCTGAGGATGAGCAGGCGGTAGCCGTCACGAATGGCGAGTGACGCGCGCCGGCACAGCCCGTCGAGGGCGCGCTCCAGTTCCGCCTCGCCACCGGACGCGCGGAAAACCGTGGACAGAGTAGTCGCGAGAAAATCACCCCAACTCAAGCGGCGCAATTTTTCGAGATCGCGGTTGGTCAGGATCGGATGCGGCAGCTTCAGCGTGTGGCAGTGCTTCGGGGTCTCTTCCAGGATGTTGCGCTCGGTTCCGATGTAGCTGGTGAGCGACATCACCAGGTCTTCGCGGATGGAGTCGATGGCGGGATTCGTAACCTGCGCGAAAAGCTGCTTGAAGTAATGAAACAGCGGTTGCGGCCGGTCGGACAGGCAGGCGAGCGGTGTATCAGTGCCCATCGAGCCCACCGGCTCCTCGCCCGAGGTCGCCATTGGCGCGAGCAGCAGACGCAGGTCTTCTTCCGTGTAGCCGAAGGCCCTCTGCCGCGTTACGAGGGTCTTGGAATCGAAGCCATAGACGCGCGGAGGTTGCGGCAAAGCGTCGAGCGTGATCTGGTTCTGCTGTAACCATTCGCCATAGGGCTGCCTCGCGGCCAGCGCGTGCTTGATTTCCTCGTCCGGCACGATGCGGCCCTGTTCCAGATCGACCAGGAGCATCTTGCCCGGCTGCAGACGGCCTTTGTAGCGCACCTGTTCCGGCTTTACCGGGAGCACGCCGGTCTCCGACGCCAGGATCAATTGATCATCGTCCGTCACCATGTATCGCGCCGGACGCAGGCCGTTGCGGTCGAGCGTCGCCCCAATCCATTTGCCGTCTGTGAACGCCACCGCGGCAGGTCCGTCCCATGGCTCCATCAACGAAGCGTGATATTCGTAAAAGGCGCGCTTCTCGTCCGGCATGGTGGAATCCGCGTCCCACGCCTCAGGAATCAGCATCGCCATGACGTGCGGCAAACTGCGGCCGGCAAGCGTCAGCATCTCGACGGCGTTATCGAGCGAGGCTGTGTCGCTGCCTCCCGGGGGAATCACGGGAAAGATCTTCTGTATATCGTCGCCAAACTGATCCGACACGAGCACCGATTCCCGCGCATGCATCCAGTTGATGTTGCCGCGAACGGTGTTGATCTCGCCGTTGTGGCAGATATAACGGTACGGATGAGCAAGCTGCCAGGTGGGGAACGTGTTGGTTGAGAAGCGTTGATGCACAAGGCACAGAGCGCTGCGCGTTTCGGGATCGGAAAGCTCGCCGTAGAAATCGGCGATCTGCGGCGCCAGGAGCAGGCCCTTGTAAACCACCGTGCGCGAGGACATCGACGGCACATAGAAGAATGAGCGTTCGCGAATGCCGCTCGCGGCGACTTCGGCTTCGGCGCGGCGGCGGACCACGTATAACTTCCGTTCCAGTTGGTCCTGCGTCATTGCCGCCCCGCGGTGAAGGAAAACCTGCTCGATGTAGGGTTGCGTGGCGCGTGCCTGCCGGCCGATCGCGTCGCCACGCACCGGCGTATCGCGCCATCCGAGGACAGCCAGGCCTTCCTCCCGCGCGATGCGCTCGATAATGCCTTCGCAGATCAACCGCTGCTGCGGCTCGACCGGCAGAAACATCATCCCCACTCCGTATGCTCCCGGCTCCGGAAGGGAGAATCCGAGCGCGGCGCACTCGCGCGCAAAGAACTCGTGCGGGATCTGGATCAGGATGCCCGCCCCGTCACCCGTTTCAGGGTCGCAGCCGCAGGCGCCGCGATGCGTGAGGTTGACCAGGATCTCGATGCCCTTGCGGACGATCTCGTGCGATTTCTGGCCGCCCAGGTTAACCACGAAGCCCATCCCACAGGCATCGTGCTCGTTGTTCGGGTCGTAGAGGCCTTGCCTCTGCATATTCCTAAGTTAACTCGCCTCATATTATCAGGTCAACAGAATTTATTTGTTTGTAATATTAGCCGCGCTAATGATATACTGGGTCCGGTGAGTTACGAGAACTTAAAGCTTTTCAGGGACATCGCGCTGACCCGCAGCTTCAGCCGGGGTGCGGGCATGAATGGTGTCAGCCAGTCCGCCGCCAGCCAGCAGGTTCAAGATCTGGAGAAGGTCCTAGGCATCGAATTGCTTGACCGGTCGACCAGGCCGCTGGCGGTCACTGCCGCCGGCCAGCTTTACGTCGAGTTCTGCCGCGACGTCCTGCGGCGGAAAGAGGAATTCGAAGTCGCGCTCGAGCGCCTGAAAAAAGACGTGGAAGGCACAGTGCGGGTCGCCTCGATCTATTCGGTGGGTTTGAGCGAGATGGTGCAGCTCGAGCAGGAGTTCGCACGGCGCCAGCCCGAAGCCCGCCTCGAAGTCGAGTATCTCCGTCCCGAGAAAGTGTATTCGGCGGTGCTGGCGGACGAAGCCGACCTCGGCCTCATCAGCTACCCGGAAGCCAGCCGTGAGATCACGGTGATTCCGTGGCGGCAAGAGGAAATGGTCGTGGCGGCTTCACCGTATCATCCGCTGGCACAGCGTGGAACCGCGATTGCGCCGGGCGATCTCAACGGCGTCGATTTTATCGGTTTCGATGAGGACCTGCCGATCCGGCGCGAGGTGGACCGGTTCCTGCGCGAGCAGGGGATCGAAGTCAACCTCACTTTTCACTTCGACAATTTGCAGATGATCAAGGAGGCTGTGGCGCACCGCGCAGGCGTGAGCATCATGCCGGCGCGCATCATGCTGGATGAAATCGCGCAGGGCCGCCTGGTGGCGATCGCGATCGCAGCGCCCGAGCTGTTCCGCCCGTTGGGTATCATCCACCGCAGGAAAAAGCGTTTCCACCGCGTGGCTCAGGCGTTTCTGGAACTTCTGTGCGAGAAGCCAAGCTCCGGATTGGGGCGGCGAATGGACGTCACTGAAGGCTATTCGATATAGCCCAATTTCCGGAGCGTTTCGCCGGGCTCCGGCTCGTCGTAGTGGGGTATAGGCGCCTTTTCGCGCCCATTCTCGATCGCAACGCCAAAAGGTGGGTCGCCAAACGGGAACACTTTCCGGAGCGTCTCCACGTCGAGCGAGGTCGCGGCCTTGAGACCCGTGTCGTTGAGGAAAGATGCGGCCCAGCGAGCCTCAGTGGTGGGAATCGCGATCACGGTAACGTTATCCTTCCAGCGATAGTTCGCCATGTGGCGCGCGGCCTGGTCGCAATGGCTGCACTGCGGGTCGTAAAAGAACAGGAAAATGCGGCCGTGCTGGAGCGAAAAAGGTTTACCGCCGACGTTGATTGTGTCGGGCGCCCTGACTCCGGTCTGATGCGTGATCGCCGAGCCGTAGCTGACCGCGGCGAATACCGCGACGGCCCCCAGCACGACGGCAGCGCTGCGCTTGCTTTCCGTCGGCCGCGCCCACCAGCCGGCGATCAGCGCTGCGAGCAGCATCGCCAGGTCGCCGGCGAAGAATCCCGGCCCTATGGTGCGTTTCACCCAAGGAAAGCAACTACAATCCTTGCCGATGAGCGCGGAGTAGTTGAACCCTATGTAGATCATGAACACAACGAGGAGCACGGCGGCGAGCCAGGCCCCCCAGCGGCGGAACCGCGGCACGAGAATCAGAACACCGGTGAATGTTTCAGAAATTGCCAGCGCCAGAGTCAACGGCAGACTGATCTGGTAGGGAACCCGGAGCTGCTCCACCATGCGGGACCAGCCGAACGGATCGGTGATCTTCCAAACTCCGGCAGAAACGAAAAGAACAGCGACTGCCAGCGCCGCAAGATGACTCACGACGCTTTTCCATGGCGGCATCTCCAGAGTATGACTCGGGAGATGCGCCGTACTGCTTGCATCCATGTAACTTATTCTACCTGTACCCGCCCACAGCCGCTGGGGAGCCGTGACAGAATAAAACCTTATGGCGGAACCGATCGTTCTGGTAGCGAACGGTGATTTGCGCCTCTCCGCGAACCAAAAGTGCTGGCCCGCCCAGCATCGCATGGAGGAAGCGCTGATGGCGGCTGTCCGGGAGGAGGGCGGCGCGATCCGGCGCGGCCATCCTTTCGATGAGCGCGCGGGCCACGGTTTCATCGGCAGCCAGCGTCAGGGCATGGAAGTGTTCCGGCAGATCCCGGCGGACGCGCCGCTGATCGTCGCCGAAGCCGTGTGGCAGTACAGCCATCACGTGCTGCATGGCCTGTACAAGCATCGCGGGCCGCTTCTTACCGTGGCAAACTGGAGCGGAGAGTGGCCGGGGCTGGTCGGCATGCTCAACCTCAACGGATCGCTCACCAAGGCCGGCGTGAAGTACTCGACGTTGTGGAGCATGGACTTTACCGATAGCTACTTCCGGAACGGCCTGCGCCGCTGGTTGAACGGGGACCTGGTCACGCACGACACCAGCCACGTCCGTCCGCTCGGCGCGTACACGTTATCCGCCGCAGCGTCCGCGGGCCGTGAAGTCGCTCGCGACCTGCGTTCGAACAGCGCCATCATGGGCGTGTTCGATGAAGGCTGCATGGGGATGTATAACGCCATCGTCCCCGATGAACTTCTCCATCCCACCGGCGTTTTTAAGGAGCGCCTCAGCCAATCCGCGCTTTACGCCGCGATGTGCGCGGTGCCCGAGAGCGAAGCGCGCCAGGTCTACGAATGGCTGCTCCGCAAAGGCATGCGCTTCCTGACGGGTCCGAACCCCGAGACGGATCTGACCGAAGCACAGATTCTCGATCAGTGCCGGATGTACATCGCTGCTCTGCGCATCGCGGATGAGTTCGGATGCGCAACCATCGGCATCCAGTATCAACAAGGGTTGAAGGACCTGGCGCCGGCGTCGGACCTGGTCGAAGGGATGCTTAACAACGTGGACCGGCCGCCGGTCTGCGCCAACGGCAGAGTGCTATATGGCGGCGAGGCGCTGCCGCATTTCAACGAGGTCGACGAATGCGCCGGATTGGACGGGCTTATCACGAACCGCGTGTGGCGCCGGCTGGGGTATGATCCCGAGACCACGCTGCACGACCTGCGGTATGGCGAAGAATACGATGGCCGCTTCGTCTGGGTTTTTGAGATTTCCGGTGCTGTCCCGCCGCAGCATTTGATCGGAGGTTACGCCGGGGCCGTCAGCGAGCGGCAGCCCCCCATGTATTTTCGCCTGGGCGGCGGAACGATCAAGGGCGTCAGCAAGCCTGGCGCAGTGGTATGGAGCCGCATCTTCGTGGCTGGAGGCCTAAACGCGGATCTCGGATTGGCGGAGGCGATCGAGCTGCCGCGCGACACTACGCCGCAATGGCCCATCATGCACGCCGTCACCCGCGGCGTTACGCGCGATCAGATGATGGCGCGGCACAAATCAAATCACATCCAGGTCGCATATGCGCCGGATTGGACCGCCGCGCGCGCCGCTCTCGCCGCGAAAGCCGCCGCCTTCGATGAATTAGGGATCGAAGTAAGCATCTGCGGCGTCGCTCCGGAGGAACTTCTTGATGTGTCTCAGTGATTCTCAAACGGACCGGCTTGTAACCGCATGTGACACTATACTCGCGGCCGCCAGGGAGGAGCTTTGCGCGTAGGGATTATCGGCACGGGCGCCATTTCGCATAAACATGCGGAGGCCTACCACAACATCGGCTACGAGTTCGCCGCATGCACCGACGTCATACCCTCGAAAGGCGAGGAGTTCGCCGCAAAGTACGGAGGCGAGTTCGTACGGACCTGGGAGGAAGTGTGCCGGCACCCGCGCGTGGATTTCGTCGACGTCTGCACCTTTCCGGATTTCCGGATTCAGCCTCTCGAGCTGTGCGCGCAGACGAAGAAGCACATCCAGGTTCAGAAGCCTATCGCGACCAATCTCGAAACCGCCCACGCCATGATCAAGACCGCCCGCGCGGGCGGCATCGTGCTCGGCGTCGTCAGCCAGCACCGTTTCGACGATTCGAGCCAGTTTCTCAAGCGTGCAATCGGCCAGCAGCGCCTGGGCAAGATTCTGCAGGCTGACGCTTATGTGAAGTGGTACCGGTCGGCCGAGTATTATTCGCGGCCCATCAAGGGCAGCTGGGCGACTGAGGGTGGAGGCGCGCTGATCAACCAGGGCATCCACCAGGTGGACATTCTACTCTGGCTCGCGGGACGCGTGAGCCAGGTATACGCGGAATGGCAGCTCGGCGCGCTTCACAAAATCGAATCGGAAGATGTAGTGAGCGCGCTTCTCCGTTATGCCTCCGGTGCGACGGGGGTGATTCAGGCATCGACTGCCTTCTGGCCCGGCTACACGGAACGCCTGGAGATCCATGGCACGAAGGGCTCAGCGGTTATCTCCGGGGACAAGCTCACGGCCTGGGACGTCGAGAATGATTCGGGCGAGCCGCCGCCGCTCGCGCGCGACGTCGCTTCGGGCGCATCCGATCCGATGGCCATCTCGCTCGCGCCGTTCGAGCGGCAGTTCCGCGATTTCGGCGACGCGATTCGTACAGGCCGTGCACCGCTGGTCTCGGGCGAAGAAGGCTACTATGCGCTGGAGTTGGTCGACGCCGTGTACCGCTCCTGCCGGGAAGGGCAGAAGGTCCGGCTGAATGCCTGAGCCCTGGCGCACTGTGCGGGTACCCGCGTCGAGCGCCAACCTGGGCCCGGGTTTCGATGCGCTTGGTCTGGCTCTGGGGATTTATCTCGAATGCAGCTTCCGCCAGGCCCCGTCGCTGCGCATCAGGGCCGGCGGCCGTGACGCAGCGCTCATCTCAACCGGTGAGGACAATCTCATCTGGCAGACGGCGCTGAAGGTCGCGGCGGACACGGGCGGGACGCTCGATCCGATCGAGCTCGAGATCCGCAATGACATTCCGATCGGCAAAGGGCTCGGTTCGAGTGCGGCGGCGCTCATAGCCGGCGTGGTCATCGCCGACGAGCTGCTGGGTTTGCACTGGAAGCCGCTGCGGGTATTAGACGAGGCGGCGCGGATTGAAGGTCACCCCGATAACGTCGCTGCATGCGTGCTGGGCTCGATCGTGGCCAGCGCGATCGATTCGGGCGGCGTGGCGCACGCGGTGCGGATGGAACTCGACCGGCATTATGGCGTGGCCGTCGTGGTGCCGGATTTTATCGTGGCCACGGCCGAGGCTCGCCGGGTTCTGCCGGATACGTATTCGCGCGAGGACACGATTTTTAACGTCCAGCGCAGCGCGCTGCTGAGCGCATTCCCCGCGGCGCTCGAGGACCGCCTGCATCAGCCGCATCGCTTCGCGCTTGTGCCGGGGCTCGAGGAGATCACCAGGCTGCGCGCGCCGGGCTTATTGGGCTGCGCGCTGAGCGGCGCCGGGCCCTCGATCCTGGTCTTCTACGAGCGCGGGCATGAGGAAGTGTGCGACCTGGTCCGCCAGGTTTTCGCGGCGCACGGGCACGGCTCGGAGACGATGTGGGTGCACATCGCATCGTGCGGCTACCAGATGGCGCCTTCCTAGCCTTGTGCGCGGGCCGCCAAGTTACTTGCGAAATTCGGCCTCGATGAAGCTCTTGACTCCCTCGCGTCCCGTGAGCGCTAACCAGACGTTGCCGGCCTCGTCTACCTCCACGCGGAAGCGGAAGAACGGGCAGCACCGGTGTTCATAGCCGAC
>QHXU01000265.1:12090-17466 GCA_003223065.1 Acidobacteriota bacterium
CAGTCTGGATGGATCCAGCCGAAAGTTGTAGCCGTCGCCGAGCTCGCGGCGCTGCACGACTGCTGAGAACACCTTGCCAGACAGTTTGTGATGACGCTCGCGCTCATCGTGAGTCAACGTATTCAGGTTACAAGCCAGCGGTGTGTCACCGGGCTTTTGGGCCGGAGCGGAAACCGCCAGAACAATCCACGCGCGAGATGTGATCGTCATGGCCCGAGAATACAACTTAAAGTAAACTTTAAGTCAAGAACTTTGTCATGCCGTCCGCAAGCTTATCCATCGGCGAAGTCGCAAGGCGCGCCGGCCTGAACGCGTCGGCGATCCGTTTCTATGAGCGTGCCGGGCTGTTGCCCAAGCCGATCCGAATCGGGGGGCGCCGGCGATACACGGACGCGATTGCGGACCGGCTGGCTCTTCTCGAATACGCCAAGTACTGCGGCTTCAAACTGGAAGAGATCCGGTATCTGTTCCATGGCTTCCGCGACGGCGTCCCGATGTCCGCCCGGTGGCAGCAGTTGGCCAGGAAGAAAGTGTCCGAGTTGGACAAGCAGATGGAGCAGATCGAACTGATGAAGAATCTACTGGAACGAGCGCTCAAATGCCGGTGTGTCGATCTCGAGGAATGCGGCCGGCGCGTGCGCGAACGGAACGCGAGCCGATAGACAAAAATCTACTGGGTGCGGACTGCCTGGCCTGCCATCGATTCGATCTGCCGGAGGTGATTGAGGTCGTGTCCGGCCATCGTTTCCACCAGGACTTGAAACGTCATGTCGCCGCGTTCCGGATGCGTAACGGGTTTGGAAAGCGCACCGGGCGCCGTGCCGCGAATCAATGCCAGGTTCCATCTACGGACCGACGAAAACACATCAAGAGCGGCGCCGGCGTCATACGCTCCATAGGTGCTGGCCCATTTCTCCTGGTCGAACGGCTGGATGACATGATGCGCCTCCGCCAATGTCTGCCGCAAACGAAATGCGAATACCACTTCGCAGTCGGCCAGGTGACACAGGATCTCGCGAGCGCTCCATTTCCCGGGAGCCGGTGATCGCCCGGCCCGCTCGGCTCCGATCGTGTCCAGCAGGGATTGAAGCCGTTCCGGCGTGGCTGCAATTACAGCCAGCGGATCTCGATCGCCCAAATGAGGTGCATAAGGATTCATGAAACCCACGGTACCATTCCCGGGCCTGCGCCTCTATATAATTGCCGCATGCAAATGCACGGTTGGCTCGTAATCTGGTTGCTTCCATGCCTGGTTCAAGAAACGGGGGCGGCACAGAGGTCGGCAGCGCGCGAACCCCTCCCGAGCATGGTGATTAAGCCGGCGCGCGTCTTCGACGGCGAGGTCATGCATGAGGGTTGGGCGGTGCGAGTGAAAGGGGATCGGATCGAGGCCGCCGGTCCGGAGGCAGCCGCCGGCGTCGCGGACGCGAAGGTCATAGAGTTGCCGGGCGCGACGCTGCTGCCGGGACTGGTCGAGGGGCACTCGCATGTCCTGCTGCATCCCTACAACGAGACAACGTGGAACGATCAGGTTGCGCACGAGGGTCTCGCGTTGCGCGCCGCGCGCGCCGTCAATCACCTGGCGGCGACACTGATGGCGGGCTTCACGACGATTCGCGATCTTGGCACCGAGGGCGCCGGATACGCCGACGTAGAACTCAAGCAGGCTGTCGAGCAGGGCATCATTCCCGGTCCCCGCATGCTTGCGTCCACGCGCGCGATCGTCGCTACCGGCAGCTACGGTCCGAAGGGCTACGCGCTTGAATGGCGCGTCCCGCAGGGGGCCGAGGAAGCCGATGGCGTCGACAGCCTTACCCGCATCGTGCGCGACCAGATCGGCCACGGCGCCGACTGGATCAAGCTTTACGGCGATTACCGATGGGGCCCGCATCCCGGTTCGCATCCCACCTTCTCGCTCGACGAGATGAAGTTGGCGGTTGAGACCGCGAAGAGCGCCGGCGTGCCGGTGGCCGTACACACGAGCACGCCGGAAGGCATGCGGCGCGCGATTCTTGCCGGAGCCGAGACAATCGAGCACGGCAACGACGGTACGCCCGAAATCTACAAACTGATGGTGGAGCATCACGTGGCGCTCTGCCCCACGCTAGCCGCGGGCGACGCTACCAGCCAATACAGCGGCTGGAAAAAGGGGCAAATGGCGGAGCCGCCAGGCATCGCACGCAGGCGCGCCAGCTTCAAAGCTGCGTTGGACGCCGGCGTGACGATCCTGAGTGGCAGTGACGTCGGCGTGTTCACGCACGGCGACAACGCGCGAGAGCTCGATCTGATGGTCGAGTACGGGATGCCGGCAACGGGCGCGCTCAAGGCGGCGACATCGGTCGCCGGGCGCGTGTTGCACATGGACATAGGGCTGGTGAAACCTGGGATGTTCGCGGATCTCATTGCCGTCGAGGGTGATCCGACCAGGGATATCTCGGCCTTGCGGCGCGTGAAGTTCGTAATGAAGGGCGGGGCCGTTCACAAGCAGTAGCGCTACAATCTAGCTGGCGACATGACCACCAACCGCCTTGCCCAGCAGAAGAGTCCCTACCTGCTTCAACACGCGCACAATCCGGTCGACTGGTATCCGTGGGGGGAAGAGGCGTTTCAAAAGGCGGCGGCTGAGAACAAGCCGATCTTTCTCTCGGTCGGCTACTCCACTTGCCACTGGTGCCACGTGATGGAGCGCGAGTCGTTCGAAGATCCCGAGATCGCAAGGATCCTGAATGACTCTTTCGTGCCGGTGAAGGTTGACCGCGAAGAGCGCCCCGATGTCGACCGCGTTTACATGCTATTCGTCCAGGCCTCCACCGGAAGCGGCGGCTGGCCCATGTCGGTGTGGCTGACGCCGGAGCGGAAACCTTTTTTCGGCGGCACGTATTTCCCTCCCGATGATCGCTATGGCCGCCCTGGATTCAAAGCGATTCTCGAGCACCTTGCGCGCGCCTGGCGGGACGACCGCGCGCGCATCGAGGAATCCGGCTCGCAGGTGATCGGCCAGCTTCGCCAATACGCGGAGGTTTCGGGCGGCGGGCCGGATCAGGCCGGACGCGATGCTCTCGAGAACGGCTTCTATACCTTCCGCCGCTCCTTCGATCCCAGATTGGGCGGTTTCGGCGGCGCGCCGAAATTTCCGCGGCCGAGCGTCCACAATTTTCTACTCCGCTATTTCGCGGAGACCGGAAATCAAGAGGCTCTCGAGATGGTGTTGCTCACGCTGCGCGAGATGGCGAAGGGCGGCATAAACGATCAGTTGGGCGGAGGATTCCATCGTTACTCGGTCGATGAGCGATGGTTCGTACCGCACTTCGAAAAAATGCTCTACGACCAGGCGCAGCTCGCGATCTCGTATCTGGAGGCGTTCCAGATCACGCGCGACGGCCAGTATGCCGCCGAGGCGCGCAACATTTTTTCGTACGTGCTGCGCGATCTAACGGCGCCCGGCGGCGGCTTCTATTCCGCAGAGGACGCAGACAGTGTGATCGATCCTTCGCGTCCCGATCAAAAAGGGGAAGGCGCGTTCTACCTCTGGGGCAGGGAAGAACTGGTCGCGGCTCTTGGGGAACGGGACGCCGCGGTGTTCAGCTATCGATTCGGGGTCGAGGAACACGGCAACGTCAACGAAGATCCGCACGGCGAGTTCGCGGGCCGCAACATTCTCTATCGGGCGCACACGCTCGAAGAAACCGCGGCGCAGATGGCGGCTCCGGCCGATGCGATTCGGGATGTGCTCAAGGCTGCGCCGGCGAAATTGATGGAGATCCGCTCGGCGCGTCCGCGGCCGCACCTGGACGATAAGATTCTCACGGCCTGGAATGCCCTCATGATCTCGGCATTCGCCAAAGGCGCGCAGATCCTGGACGAGCCTCGTTATACCGACGCGGCCACAGGCGCAGCGAACTTCGTGCGCAGCCATCTTTGGGACGAGGGGAGCGGCGTCCTGCTTCGGCGCCATCGCGACGGCGAGTCCGCGATCGGGGGTTTTCTGGATGATTACGCCTTCTTCGCCAATGCGCTTCTCGATCTCTACGAAACGAGCTTCGAGCCCGGAGACCTCGCGCTGGCCGTTCGCCTGGCGGAGCGCGCCATGGCCCTCTTTGAAGATGCGCAAAATGGCGGCTTTTTCAGCACGGCGGCCGGCGAAGATGACCTGGTTTTGCGGTTGAAGGACGATTACGACGGCGCCGAGCCTTCCGGAAACTCGGTGATGGCGCTGTTGTTGTTGCGCCTGGCGCGCATGACGGATCGCGCGGATTTCCGCAAGTCAGCCGAGCGCACGCTCCAGGCGTTCGCCTCGCGAATGAGATCGGCGAGCGCGGGTTTGCCGCAGATGCTGGCGGCGCAGGCCTACGCGCTGGGGCGGCCTATGGAAATCGTGCTGGCGGGCCCGCGCGATCATCCGGCGATG
The DNA here is from genome assembly GCA_003223065.1 of Acidobacteriota bacterium. Taxonomy (GTDB): domain Bacteria; phylum Acidobacteriota; class Terriglobia; order Bryobacterales; family Bryobacteraceae; genus Palsa-187. Next base: position 16,499 of record QHXU01000265.1, read on the forward strand.
CGCGACATGCTGTCAACCATCCGGCGGCGGTTCCTTCCCACGGCCGTTCTGATGATGGCCAGCGAGGCCCCGCACACGATGCCGCCGGTCGACAACTCTCCAACCGCGCACGTTTGCCAGAACTACGCATGTGAACTGCCGGCGACGAATGTGGAAAAACTCGATGAGCAGCTTACTCGTGGCCAGTGACTCCGATCTTCTACAATGGTCGGTATATGGAAAGACCAGGAGCAACTACACTCAGAGGCAACCCCATGACGGTAATTGGGCCGGAGTTGAAGCCCGGCGATCGAGCGCCCGATTTTCATGCCGTGGACGACTCGTTGAAGCCGGTCGATCTGGCGTCCACGGGCAAAGCAGTACGGATTTTCAGCGTCGTGCCTTCGCTTGATACTCCCGTCTGCGATGCGCAGACCAAGCGCTTCAATGAAGAGGCCGGCAAGCTTCCCAACGTCAGCATTTATACAATCAGCATGGACCTCCCCTTTGCCCAGAAACGCTGGTGCGGGGCCTTCGGCGTGGATCATGTAAAGATGGTTTCCGACCATCGGGGCGGTTCCTTCGGCGAGAGCTATGGCACGTTGATCAAGGATCTCAGGATCCTGAGCCGCGCGATCTTTGTCGTCGACAAGGACAACGTGATTCGGCATGTCGAATATGTGAAGGAAGTGTCCAATCATCCGAACTACGAGTCGGCGTTATCGGTAGCGAAGTCGCTTTCGGGCGGTGCGGCAGCCGCGTGAGGGCACTACTCCCAAAAAATAAAAGCGGCCAGCCACCGTTTGGCAGCTGGCCGTGATTTATCGAAACGAGAGACGAAATGACTGGATGGTCACTTCTTCCGAAGGCGGCGGCCGGCTAGCGCTACACCGACCAATCCCAGCCCCATGAAGACGAACGTACCCGGCTCCGGAACCGCGGTAATGGCGCTTATCGCGAAAATTATGTCCTGGTAGTCGCCCAGCCTC
>QHXU01000266.1 GCA_003223065.1 Acidobacteriota bacterium
CGAGAACATCAAGCAGTTTTTCACCGAACGCGGCATGCCCGTGCCCCAGGCCTTTGAGGCGCCGAAGCCGGCTTCCGCGCCGGCGCCGGTTGCGCAGCCCCCCGTGAAGAAGATGTCGCGAAGGGTCGGCCCAGGTTCGACGGTCGAGCACGCTAAATACGGCCGGGGCACGGTCCTTCGTTTGGAAGGCTCGGGCGAGGACACCAAGCTAACCGTGAGTTTCCCAGGTTACGGGTTGAAGAAACTGATCGCCAAGTACGCAGGAATCAAGATGGAATGAACACCAAAAACGTCGCCGACAAAGCCGAACGCAAGAAGCTGAAGCGCGTCGCCCGCAAGAAGGCCACCCCCAAACCCAAGCGCCCCTCCGACGTAGCCCGCGGCTCGCGCAAACGCAAAGTGAAGAAGTTGGTCAAGGGTCAACGCAAGCGCTAGGCCCTTACTGGCCCGATGTCGCTCTACCGCACCAAGAGCATCGACGAGCTGGTCAAGGCAAGCGAGGCGCCTTCCAGCCGCCTGCGCCGCAGCCTTGGTTTGTGGAGCCTGGTCGCGCTGGGCATCGGCTCCGTCATCGGCTCGGGCATTTTCACATTCACGGGCACCGCTGCCGCGGGGACCAGGATGGATTTGCCTTCGGTCTTCAAGGCGCCCGTGCTCGACATGATACTCAACGGCGGACCAGTCGCCGTGGTGGGACGTCCCGGCGCCGGCCCGGCGATTTCGCTCTCCTTCGTGTTGGTCGCCATCGCCTGCGGCTTCGCCGCGCTCTGTTACGCCGAACTCGCGTCGATGATCCCCGTGGCCGGCAGCGCATACACCTACGCCTACGCGACCATGGGCGAGATCTTCGCCTGGATCATCGGCTGGGACCTGATCCTCGAATACGCGGTCTCGAACATGGCGGTCGCTGTCGGCTTCGGCGCATACATGAATGACCTTCTCGATAACCTGCTCGGCTTCCACTTGCCCATGGAACTCTCGAACCCCGTGTTCGCGGGCGGCAAGGCAACCGGCGCGTGGTTCAACCTCCCCGCTTTCCTGCTGCTGATGTTGCTCAGTTGGATCCTCGTGCGCGGCGTGAAGGAAAGCGCCGAGGCCAACAACTCGATGGTCCTCATCAAGCTGGTTGCAATCCTGCTGTTCGTGTTCGGCGCCGCGCGGGCGGTCAACACCGCCAATTGGCATCCGTTCATGCCCAACGGTTTCCCGGGAGTGCTTACCGGTGGCGCGATCGTGTTCTTCACCTATATCGGATTCGATTCCGTCTCGACCGCGGCTGAAGAGTGCCGCCGCCCGCAGCGCGACCTGCCGCTCGGCATCCTGATCACACTGGCCGCCTGCGCGCTGCTCTATGCTTCCGTAGCGCTGGTGCTCACGGGCATTGCCCATTGGGACACGTTGAACAACGACGCGCCGGTGGCGAACGCGCTCAAGGCGCTGGGATTCAACCGGCTGCGCCTCGTGGTGACGGTTGGCGCTCTGCTGGGCATGGTCAGTTCGCTGCTCGTGTTCCAGTATGGCCAGGCGCGCATCTGGTTCGCGATGTCGCGCGACCGTTTGCTGCCTCCGCTGTTCTCCCGCGTCCACCCGAAATTTAACACGCCGCATCTGAGCACTTGGATCGCGGGCTTCGTGGTCGGCATTCCCGCCGGGATCTGGGACATCGGTACGCTCGGCGATCTCACCAATATCGGCACGCTGTTCGCGTTCATCGTGGTCTCGGCGGGCGTGATCATCCTGCGCCGTGCCCAGCCCGGCCGCGCCCGCAGCTTCCGCGTGCCCTGGGTGCCTGTGCTGCCGGGTCTCTCGATCCTGTGCTGCCTGGTCCTGATGTTGAGCCTGCCTCTCGAGACCTGGATTCGCTTCCTGGCATGGCTGGTGATCGGCCTGTGCATCTACTTCTTCTACGGCCGCAAGCGAACTCTGGCCGCGAGTGAACGTGAGTGAACGCCGGCTCATTCTGTTTGCGCTTGCGCTGGCGCTGCCCGCCGCCGATCCGCTTTACGAGAGCGCCCGCGCCAAGCTGGACAGGATCGAGGCGCGCAAGGCCAAGCCCGGATCCGTGATCGTCTTCCCGCCTGCCGAGATAAACGCCTGGGCCCGCGTGAGAGTGCCCGAAATCGTGCCGGAGGGAATCCGGGATCCGCGCGTCGAGCTGGGCGTGGACGCCGGCACGGGCTATGCTCTGGTGGATTTTCTGAAGATGCGTCACGCCAAGGGATACGAGACGAACTGGTTCGTCGCGAAGTTGATTCAAGGCGAGCGGCCGTTGAAAGTTTCGGTTAGAGTGACTTCGGGCGGCGGCCGCTGCACTGTTTATCTGACGCGGGTCGAAATATCCAACGTCGCGGCCACCGGCTCGGTGCTCGATTTTCTCATCAAGACATTCTTTCTGCCGCTGTATCCGGATGCGAAGATCAATGAACCGTTCGACCTGGATTATGATATCGACCGGATCGACGTGCGTCCGGCCGCCGTGCGGGTCACGATGAAGAAGAAGTAGACGCGTGCAAGGCGACTAACGTCACATCGTCTGATTGTGCTCCGGGACTGAACCGCAACACTTCATCCACGATGTGCGCGAGTGTCACGTCGACGCTGGACTCCGCCGGGGCGGACCGGATCGCTTCCATCAACCGCGTTTCGCCGAACTCTTCGCCGCGCTCGACGCCGGCTTCGAGCACACCGTCCGAAAAAATGAAGGCCAGGTCGCCTGGCCGCAGCACCACGCTCTTTTCCTCGCACTTCCATCCGCCGAAGATGCCGATGGGCAGAGCCGTCGCCTCCAGATGTTCGGTCGCGCCGTCCGTACGGAGCAGGAGCGCCGCGGGATGGCCGCAGTTAATGTAACGCAGCTCGCGGGTCTGGTCGCGATACTCGGCGAAGAACATCGTCGCGAAATATTCGGCCGGCGTCGATTCGTGGAACAGCTTGTTCACCGAAGTCAGCAACGCCCTTGGATTCCGCACTCCCAGATCGAGCTGGCTCCGGAAGGAGGCCTGAAGATTCGCCGTCAGCAACGCGCCCGCCACGCCTTTGCCGGATACGTCGGCCAGCAAGATTCCCAACCGGCCAGGGTTCAGATCGAGAAAATCGTAGTAATCGCCGCCGATTGCTCGCGCGGGCACGCAGCGCCCGCCATACGTTGCCGTCTTGAGCGTTTGGGCATGCTGCGGCAGCAGGCGCTGCTGCACGTGCCGGGCGATCTCAAGTTCGCTCTTTGCGACCTTGCGGGACTTCGAGAAGCTGGCCTGCTTCTCGATTGTCGCAAGCAGCCGTGTGTTGTCCCAGGGCTTTTGAATGAAATCGACCGCGCCGCGGCGCATCGCCTCAACCGCCAGATCGACACTCGACCAGGCGGTCATCACCACCACGGGCACCGTGCTGTCACGCGCCAGCAACCTATCAAGCAATGTGAGACCTTCGTCGCCCGATGTCGTGTCGCGTGAATAGTTCATGTCCATCAGGACCAGATCGAACGGACTGTTCTCCACCGCCGCCAGCGCGGCGCGAGGCGACTCAACGATTTCCGCATTGTGACCGGCGCCCTTGAGAAGAAGCCGGATGGCTTCGAGCACGTCCGGCTGATCGTCGCTGACCAGGATGCGCATGGCTCAATCGTCGCGTTTGTGTGTCCGGAGCGTCAAGATGTCGGCCGCTGCCTGTCTTCCGGTGCGCACGCAATCGGGAATTCCGATCCCCCGAAAGGCATTACCGGCCAGGTGCAGCCCCCGTAACACGGCTGCCCGGGCTTCGATTTGTTGGACGCGCGCCGCGTGCCCGACGTTATATTGCGCCATCGACTCGGGCCAGCGCGCGACCGTGTGAAAAACCGGCTCGGCGGTGAGACCGAGAATCCGTCGCAATTCGTCGCGAGCGATCGCAACCAGCGATTCAACCGATTCCCCCAGCACGGCCTCATCGCCCGTACCCCCGAAGAAACAGCGCAGTATAATTCGGTCTTCGGGCGCGCGGTGCGGAAACTTCGTGGCGGCGAACGTGCAGGCGGCCAGGCGCTGCCGTTCGCGCTTGGGAACCAGAAAACCGAAACCGGCGCGCAGGCCGTCGAACTCGGAAGCCTGGTAAACAAGTGAAAGCGTCAACGAAGAACTGTATCGTATTCCGCCGAGCCATCGCGCAATTTCGGCGTCCGTTCCGGCTAGAAGCCTGGCCGCTGCCCACGCCGGGCAAGCGAGCACCACGTGAGCGGCTTCCATCCAGCCGCCATCCGCGCGCACGCGGAACCCGCCGCCCTCGCGGCGCTCCACTGTTTCAACTTCTTTGTGGACCACGGTCAGGCCGGCAGCGAGCCTTTCGATCAACTTGCCTAGTCCGCTTTTCAGAGTCAGGAAAATAGATCCGGTCGAAGGCTCTTTGGCGCGCGAGCGGAGCGCTCCACGAACCAGGCTGCCGTGCTTCGCCTCCATCTGAAGGAAACGCGGCAGCACGCTCGCGACACTCAATTCGCGCGGATCGCCGCCATAAATGCCGGACAGCAGCGGCTCGGCGAGATAGTCCAATGTCTCCTCGCCAAAATGATCGGCAACGAACTCGGCCACGCTTCGGTCAGGCGAGTATCCGGGCCGGCGAAAGAACTCGAGGCCCATGCGGATCTTGGTGGGCCAACTGAGCAACCGCGATTTCAGGATGGGCGCCGCCTTGGTCGGCACGATCATCATGACGCCGTCGGGCATTGGAACAAGACGGCCGCGTCTCAGGATGTACGTCGTGCGCTGCTGGTCGTTGGATCCGATGACTTCACTTTCGAGTCCCAACTCCTTAATTAAGGCGAGCGCGTCAGGCTTGGCGCTGAGAAAGCTGTCCGGACCGCACTCGAGCACGCAGTTTTGCCAGCAGCGCGTTTCGATGACCCCGCCGAGCGTTGGCTGTTTTTCAAGGACCGTGCACTGGACGCCGGCACGTGTCAGATCGTATGCGGCGGACAGCCCGGAAACTCCTCCGCCGATAACTACAACCTGGCCGCTGGCCCCTGGCACCCGCCCCCTAGGGTTTGAACTCGCGGACGAATTCGACGCACGCCTTCACGTTTTCGACCGGAGTCTCCGGCAGAATGCCGTGGCCGAGATTGAAGATGTGGCCGGGGCGCACGCCGGTGCGCTTCAATAGCTCGTGCACGCGCATGCGCAGTTCCGGCAGCGGGGCGAGAAGCACCGCAGGGTCGAGATTGCCTTGAACGGCCGAGCGGTAGCTGATATCCATCCACGCCTGATCGATGTTGATGCGCCAGTCGACGCCCATAACGTCGCCGCCCGCGGCGTGCAATTCGCGGAAAAAACCCGCGGCTCCCGTTCCGAAGTGAATCACGGGAACGCCGGCCGCGCGGATGCGCTCGATCAACGCGCGCGAGTAGGGCGCTACAAAGCGAACGTAATCATCCGGGCCCACCGCGCCTACCCAGCTATCGAACACCTGAATGATGCGGGCCCCCGCCGACACCTGCAGGACGGCGAATGAACCGAGCACGTCCACAAGCTTTCCCATTAAGCGGCGCCACAGTGTTTCGTCGCGATACATCATCTGCTTGGTGCGCAGAAACGTGCGGGACGGACCGCCCTCGATCATGTAACTCGCCATGGTGAATGGCGCGCCGACGAATCCGATCACCGGCACGCGCCCCGCGAGCGCTTTCACCACGATCTGAATCGACTCGCCGACATAACCGAGGTCGTCCGTATTGGAAATCGAAAGAGCGTCGATGTCTGCCGAGGTGCGCACCGGATTATCGATCACCGGCCCCTCGCCTGGCGAGAAGCGCAGCTTCAAGCCCATCGGCTCCACCGGCAGGAGCAGATCGGCGAAAATGATCGCCGCGTCGACGCCCAGAATCTCCACCGGT
>QHXU01000267.1:0-5936 GCA_003223065.1 Acidobacteriota bacterium
CCTCGCGGCGAATCTCAAACAAGGCGGGAGGTGCGGCCAAGTCATAATCCCAAAGGTCGTGATGGACCAGTTGCTGGTGCCACTTCTTTTCACCGGTGCGAGCGTCGAGCGCAACCAACGAGTTGCCATACAGGCCGTCGCCAACGCGGTCCGCACCATAAAAGTCGGATGTGGGCGAACCCAACGGCGCATATAGAATTCCGCGCTTCTCATCGACTGTGAAGAAGCCCCACACATTTGTTCCGGACCGATTCTTCCAGCCCTCCGCCGGCCACGTCTCCGCTCCGGCTTCACCGGACCGCGGGACGGTGTGAAAGGTCCAGAGCAGCTTGCCGGTCTTCGCATCCCAGCCGCGGATGTCGCCATACGCACCGGTGCTGGGTCTGCCCTCGCCGTTGCTGCATCCGGTGATCACGATGTCGCCGAACACCGCGGGCGGCGACTGCAATACATAGCGCTCGTCCGGCAGACTGCCCCGGACGCCCTTTTTCAGATCCAGGCGCCCCTCGTCGCCGAATCCAGGCGACGGCTTGCCGGTGGTGGCATCGAGCGCGAGCAGAAAAGGTCCGTTGCCGGCAAACACCCTCGGATGCAGGGTTGGTGTTCCCGGCCAATAGGCGAGCCCGCGCAGAGCCACCGGCGACGTATCATATTTCCAAAGCAACTCGCCCGTTTCGGGCACCAGCGCATACACGCCGTCCGGGGCCGTCACATACATCATGCCCTCCACGACGATGGGCACGGCTTCCGATCCCGGCTTGCCGGCGCGAAAGCTCCAGGCGGGTCTTAGCCGTTCGACGTTGCCTGTGTTCAGCTGCTGCAAGGAGGAATACCGCATCGCGCCCGGATCATTGCCATAGGACGGCCAATCCGTCTGGGCGAACCCACAGGTGGAAAACAACAGCAGCGCGGCGTAACGCATCATCCCATTATCAGCCTGACTCACCGGGACAGAAATTGAAGTAGCGAATGCTTTTCAGTTGCCGCACTCAGTTGAGAAGTGGCTGCGAGAGCGCTACCCGGTTCAAGCTCCGGATCTGAAGCGGCCCTTGTCAGAGCGCCGCGCACGGATTCTAAACCCGTCTTGCACACGCTGGCATTCTAAGTGTATGGTCTATTAACATTCGAACAAGGAGATTCTCATGGAGAAGGATTTCAGTGTGTCGAGGAGGCAGTTCCTGCGGAATAGCGGAGCCGGCACGGCGGGGGTTTTTACGCTGGTCGACTCCCAGGCTGTGCGCGGCACCGAGGCCAACTCCAACGTATCGGTTGGGCTCATCGGCTGCGGCCACCGCGGCGCCTACGACGCGGGGATCGTGCACAACGACCCGCGCGCCCGTATCACGGCGATTTGCGACCTCTTCGAAGACCGTCGCGAAATGGCCAAGCGAAGTCTGAAACTCGAGCGGCCCGCGGATTACGAAGATTTCGAGAAGCTGCTGGCTTCGGATGTGGATGCCGTGATTATCGCCACGCCGCCGTTCGAGCACCCCCGTATGCTGGCTGCGGCGGTGGAAGCCAAAAAGCACATCTACTGCGAAAAGCCCATGGGCGTGGATGTGGAAGGCTGCAAGAACGTGATGGCAGCCGGCAGGCGGTGTGATCCCAAGAAAAATATTTCGGTGGGCTTCCAGCAACGCTACGGTCCGGTCTATCAGGATGCCTACAAGCGTGTCGTCGAAGGCCAGATCGGCGACTTGGTCACCGCACGCGCGTATTGGATCGGCGGGGACCCGTTCATCCGCAAACCGTATTCGGACCCGAAAGTAGAGCACATCCGCAACTGGTTCTGTTATAAGGACACGTCGGGCGACTTCATCGTTGAGCAGGATTGCCACAACTTCGATGTCCTGCACTGGTTCCTCGGCTTGCCCACGCGTGCGGTAGGCTACGGCGGCACCAAGGTGCGCACTTCGATGGAGATCATGGATCATCTGAGCCTTGCCTTCGAGTTTCCAAACGGCATTCAAGTCAACTTCGAGGCCAACCAGATGTCGCCACCGGGTATCGGCAAAGTCGGCGAGGAATTTGTCGGGCGTAAGGGCATGATCACCACCTCCCGCGGCAAGACCGTTTTCACTCCCGCGCATGACTCGGATCAAGCGGAAACTACTGTCACGTTGAATTCGCGGCGTGACATCACCGTGGATGCCTTCCAGTCGTTCCTCGACCGCGTCGTCAGCGGCAAGGTAGAGAACGTGGCGGAGCGGTCCGCTCTCAGTACGGGGATCGCGATTCTTGGCCGGACGGCCATCTACAGCAGGAAGGAAGCTACCTGGAAAGATGTGATTGGCTTATGAACGGATTTGGAAGCGTGCTATCCGCGGTTCTGGCCCCTCTCCTCGCGGCTCCTTCGTCCGTCGTGCAAACGAGTGCCTAGCTGAGTCTGGGTCCGGTGAGTAAAGTCCGTGTGGCGCGCCGGCGCGTTGTCTCACGCCTCCTGACCTTCCGGCTCGCCGCCGCTCTACTCCGCAACCAGGCCGGAAGAAAGGCTAGCGGAGTGCTTCTCTCCGACTTCGATTACCACCTCCCCGCGGAACTGATCGCTCAGGAACCGCTTCCCGACCGCGCCGCCTCGCGCATGCTCGTGCTCCACCGCAAGAGCGCAACCTGGCAGGATCGCGCCTTCCGCGACCTCCCCTCGTATCTCCGGCCAGGCGACTGCCTCGTGCTCAATGATTCCCGCGTCTTTCCATCGCGTCTCTATGGCCGCCGCGAACACGGCACCGGCCGCGTTGAGGTCTTGCTCACCAGACCAATCTCCGCGGACGGGCTCACCTGGGAAGCGCTGGTCCATCCCGGCCGAAAAATGCGCACCGGCGAACTCATCATTTTCTCGGACGAGCTCAGCGCGGAAATCCTCGGCCGCTGCCAATTCGGCGAGCGCACCGTCCGGCTGCGGCCTCGCGGCAGCCTTTTCGAGATCCTGGATCGGATCGGGCACGTGCCGTTGCCGCCTTACATTCGCAGGCCCGATACTGAGGCCGACCGGTCGCGGTATCAAACCGTGTTCGCCAGAGAGCGCGGCTCCGTCGCGGCGCCCACCGCCGGCCTTCACTTCACGCCGGAAATCCTCGATGCGTGCCGCGCAGCGGGGGCGAAAATTGCCTGGGTAACGTTGCACGTCGGCCTCGGCACTTTCCAGCCGCTGCGCGCTGAAAAGATCGAGGAAGCGCGGCTGCACACGGAATCATTTACAATGCCCCCGGAGACGGCCGCTGCCATCCAAGCTGCGAGCCGTGTGGTCGCCGTGGGCACAGCCAGCGTTCGCGCCATCGAGAGTGAACCGCGGAAGGGCGAAACAAGTCTCTTCATTTACCCGGGCTACCAGTTTCGCCGGACCGGCGCGCTCTTGACTAATTTTCACCTCCCTCGGTCGAGTTTGCTGGTACTGGTTTGCGCATTCGCGGGCAGGGAACTCACACTCGCGGCTTATCGTCACGCAGTGGAACAGCGGTACCGCTTTTTCTCGTACGGAGACTGCGCCTTAGTACTGTGAACTACTGATAACTAGGGATAACTATTCGGAAAGATATGGCATAATGTGTGCAAGGAACAAATCGAGTTTGAGCGACCCGAGGTCACTCCCGGAGCTGCTGGCGAAGGCTCGGCGGCGGTGTCTCACGCACCTTCTGCTCGATCAGTCCGCTCTGGCGACCATGATCGCAATGGGCGGCTCAATTGTGCTCCTTCTCGCCGGAACCGAGATCCTGGATTGGTATTGGATCGCGCTCCTCGCGGCCGCGAGTCTGGGCGCCGGCGCGTACCGGCTCCGCAAGAAAATCCCTTCCGCTTATGAGCTGGCGCGCCGGATCGACCGCCGTCTCAAGCTGGCGGATACGCTTTCCACCGCGACGTATTTCGCGTCCCCCGAAGCGCGCGCTGATGAAGCTGTTTGCAGGAGACAGCGCCGCGATGCTGAGGAGCTGGCGCGCTCGGTGGATGTGCGGCAGGCGGTTCCATTCACCAGGTCGCGTTACACGTACCCGGCGATCGGCTTTGCGATGGTGGCCTTCGGGCTGTTCGCTGTGCGCTACGCGGTGACGCGCAGCCTTAGTCTCGAACCGTCCCTGGTGCGCATCGCATACGACACGTTCTTCGGCTCTGATACGCAGCTCGCGAAGGCGCAGCGCGAAAAACAGTCCGGCGGCGAAAAGCAGCCGCAGCTCGATCCCGGCTCGCCCGATGCTCCGGACCAGTCCGATATGGCGCCTGATGCCGTGCTCGACTCCGTCGATACTCCCGACGTGAACAACCCCGATGCAGCCAACCAGTCCAAATCGGACTCGGCCGGCCAGCCGCCCGATCCAAAAGGCGAAGAGCAGGGCGAGAGCACTAATAAGGACGACCGCTCCAATGGTAACGACGCCTCGAATCAGGACAACCCGCAGAACGATGGCGCGACCAACGCCAAACAGCAGAACGGCAAACAGGATTCAAAGCAGGGAGCGGGCAGCGAAAATTCGAGCCTTCTCGAAAAGCTGAAGGATGCAATGGCCAACATGCTGAACAAAATGAGAATGCCGCAGCGGGACGGCCAGCAGTCGGCGCAGAACGCAAAGGACGGAAAGCAGGGCGGGCGCCGCGACAAGTCGAACCAGAAAGGCACGTCCTCGCAAAGCCGGAGTCAGGCCTCGGACGCAGACTCGCAAAGCGATCAGCAGCAGAGTGACGGCGACAAGAAACAGTCCGCTGAATCGCGGAGCAGCGAGAAATCGTCCGACAAGTCCCCATCCCAGGATTCCAAGAGCGGCATCGGCTCCCAGGATGGCGACAAGGCGGCGCGCGAAGCCGAACAACTCGCGGCCATGGGCAAGATCAGCGAGATTCTCGGCAAGCGCTCGGCCAACGTCACCGGCGAGGTGATGGTGGAGGTCGGGTCCGGTAAGCAGCAACTCAAGACGCCATGGGCTCAGCGTCAGGCGACCCACGCGGAGGCCGGAAGCGAAATCCATCGTGACGAAGTGCCGCTGATGTACCAGCAATTTGTGCAGCAGTATTTCGAGGAGATCCGCAAAACGCCGCCGGCCTCCAAGAACCCTTCAAAGCAGTGAGCCGCGCGTAAAACAGGCGCATGTCCTGATCCATCCCGGCGCTGAATCCGTAATACTGAGGGAGAGAACATGAAGCGCTGTACTCTGTTCCTTCCGTTTTCCGCCGCGATGCTGCTGGTCGCACACCCGATGGGAAATTTCAGCGTCAGCCACTACACCCGGCTCGAATTATCGGCTAAGGGCGTGGAGGTAACCTACGCGCTCGATCTGGCCGAGATCCCCACTTTCCAACTGCTGCGGGACTGGAAACTCGACGCCGGGAGCGCTCCATCTGCGCTCGAACAGAAGGCGGCGGAACAGGCGAGGGAATGGATCGAAGGGCTCGAATTTCGAGCCGCCGGACGGCGGCTTGAACCGGAATTCGTGCGCGCGGAAATCAAGCTGTCTGATGGCGCGGGCGGCTTGCCGGTGGCCCGGATTACGTCCACCCTGCGTCTCGACGGTGTGCGCGGGCCGCTCCAGTTCGAGGATCACAATTACGCTGACCGCGGCGGATGGAAAGAGATCGTCATCCGCGCGGGAACCGGCGCGCAGGTGTTGAAGGCGAGCCACGGCGATCTCGATCGCAGCAAGGCCCTCACCGGGTATCCCGCGGATCCGGTTGCGTCGGCGCCGCAGGACCTGCGGGCGTCGATGGAGTGGCAGGCGGATCGTCCCGCTGCGGCTAAAAGGGTCGAGCCGCGCATCGTTCCGCTTGAGCAGCCGAAACCGGCGGCTCCGGAGACCGCCGCTCCGCCGTCGTCCACGCCGCCGCCGGAAACGCTCGCGCGCGGCGATTTCCTTTCAAGCTTGCTCGGCAAAAAGGAAGTCGGCCTCGGCCTGATGCTCGCCGGCTTGGCGGTGGCGTTCGTGCTCGGCTCGGCCCATGCGCTTACGCCTGGA
>QHXU01000267.1:5987-8375 GCA_003223065.1 Acidobacteriota bacterium
TACATTCACTCACACCATCAGCGTCTTTCTGCTCGGCCTGGGAACGTTGTTCCTGTCGAATTACGTGGTGCCTGAAAAAATTGCTCCGGTGCTCGGAGTAATTTCCGGACTGTCCATCGTCGCCATCGGAGCGTCTCTTTTCTACAAGCGTTTGCTGCGGTTGCGCGAGGCGCAGGGACATCGTCACTCCCACGATCATCACCATTCTCACGATCACGATCATGCTCACGGCCCCGGCCACGATCACCCTCATCATGACCATGACCACCATGAGCACGGCCATTCTCATTCTCATACCCACGTGCCGGAGGGTGACATTACTCCGGGTGCTCTGATTGCGCTCGGTGCGAGCGGCGGCCTGGTTCCCTGTCCCTCGGCGCTGGTGCTGCTGCTCAGTTCGATCGCACTCGGGCATGTCGGTCTCGGATTGGTTTTCCTGGTTGCGTTTAGCCTTGGCTTGGCGGGCGTGCTGATGTCGATCGGGATGCTCGTGCTCTATGCGAAGCACTTGTTGCCTGACCCGTCAAAAACCAGCCGGCATCCCGCGTTTCGCCTGGTCCCTGTGCTGTCGGCGTTCGTTATCGTGTGCCTCGGTTTGCTGATGACCGGAGTATCGCTCGGGTGGGTGAAGCCGGGTGGACTGGTAGGGTGAGCTTTTTCCTCGCCGTGGCCCTTTTCCTGCGGCTGCCAAGTGGCGGAGACCGCGCGACTCCATTTTTCTGGTTGCGTGCACCCTTCTTATGGTTCTTTCCAAGCTGCGGCACACGATCCTGGGTGTCTGGATCGCTGCGATGAAAGCTAGTCGGCCCGCTTGTCGCTCGCTCGCCGGAGCTTCGGCTTGCTCTTGCCCTTGAGATTGAGCGCCACTGCAGCGCGGACGAGATCCTTCAACGCCACCTCGTCGACCTTGTCGCCTTCATGAATGTCGATGGCGCGCCAGGCGTTGCCCTCGAGGCTGGCGTTGAAGAGGCCTGAAGGGTCCTCCAGCGAGGCGCCCTTGGGGAAGGTCATCTTCACGTGGTTCTTGTACACCTCGCCCGTGCAGATGAATCCGTCGTGAGACCACACCGGGACTCCTCTCCACTTCCACTCTTCGACAATCTCAGGGTCTGCCTTGTGTATGATTTCGCGCACTTTCGCGAGGGTCTTCCCGCGCCAGTCCCCCCCGCCAGGTCCGCAAGAAAGTTCCTCGATCTTCTCGTCGATTAATGCAGAGGCAGATTCCGCCGGGACGGGCCTTTTCATGTACCGCTCCAACTCTCGCACCTATTCTAGCTGCGCTCAGCGTAACCTGCACCCACCGCAAGTGGAAGCCTCTTCTGGTTCGATAGCAGTTCGGAAAGATGCTACCAACCCGCGTGCGTAATGTAGTACGCTTTCTCGCTATGACTCCTGCCCTCGACCTCAATGACCTAAGAGAACTGGCAGCCACGGTCCGCGGCCGGGTGTGCGTACGCACCAGCGAAGAATACGACCAGGCTCGCCAAGTCTGGAATGGCATGATCGACAAGCGCCCGCTCGCCATCATTGCTGCTGTCGGCGTCGGCGATGTCCGTGCCGCAGTGAAGTTCGCCCAAGCCCGCGGACTTCCGGTAGCGGTCCGGGGCGGCGGCCACAATGTGGCCGGTAACGCCACATGTGACGACGGCATCGTTATTGACCTCGCGCAGATGAAGTCGGTCCGGGTTGATCCCGCGGCCCGCCGCGCGCGTGCCGAAGGCGGAGTATTGTGGCGCGAATACGATCACGAGACGCAGGACTTCGGATTGGCATCAACCGGCGGGGCAGTCTCAACCACAGGCATCGCCGGCCTCACTCTGGGCGGAGGCTATGGCTATATAGCCCGTATGCATGGCCGATGTCGTGACAGCCGCCGGCGAATTGGTCACGGCCAGCGCGAATGTTCATCCCGATCTGTTCTGGGGCTTACGCGGCGGTGGGGGGAACTTCGGCGTCGTCACATCCTTCGAGTATCAACTCCATCCTGTGCGGCAAGCTCTTAGTGGTATCATCGCGTTTCCCTTCGAAATGGCTGCGACTGTGCTGAAGCGCTTCCGCGAACTTGCGGCGGAAGCGCCGGATGCCTGCGCGTGGCTCGCGGGCATCCTGCCGGGTCCGGCCGGCGGCAAGATTACCGCGGTGCTCGTGAGCCACTTCGGATCGGAAGAGCAGGGACAGCGTGCCATTCGCCCTATCCGCGAATTGGGCTCCATTCTTTTGGACACCGTCGCTCGCGTTCCCTACTGCACCTTGCAGCAACAACTGGATGCGTCCTACCCGAAGGGACTGCGCAGCTACTGGAAATCCGCATTCTTGAATGCATTGACGGACGAGGTCCTCGGCACGCTCATCGACGCGCTGCGAGACACGCCTTCGAACCGCGATCAG
>QHXU01000267.1:8449-10979 GCA_003223065.1 Acidobacteriota bacterium
TGGCATGGGCTCGCGGCCTGTACCAGCGAATCCTGCCTCACTCGACAGGGGGCACTTACGTGAACTACCTTTCAGCAGGTGACGACGTCCGCACAGCATACGACGATGTCCGCTTCAGCCGTCTGGCCGGCATCAAAGCTAAGTACGATCCCTACAACCTGTTCCGCTTCAACCAAAACATCGCACCGGCTTAAATGTCGCGCGCCTTTCCGGAACGGGTACTCTGCGGAGGGGCTGAACCAAACAAGCGCGCGGACATCTGTTCCTTCCGCGCGGTGCCGTGAGAGATGCTGACCGGCCAACGCCTCTTCGAGGGCGAGACGGTTTCGCGCACGCCGGCGCACCTGCTGACCGCGCCGGTCGGCTTCAACCCGCTTCTCCCAAAAACACTTCAAGAGTAAGAAAATCATCCGAGCTTACAAGGCTGCGCATCAATGTCATCAAGCGGATCGCCTCGGATCTAGGAGCTTGTAGAAAAAGCCAAATCTGCAGAAGGCTTGAGCTGCAGGATCACCGATTCGGTACAGATCGCGGATACCCCCTCGTATCAACGCGTCAGAATGGCTCGTTCAACCATCCGCTGAGCAGCCGCTTGGTAGTCGTCCTTCTTCGGGTCCTGGGCTCGGTAAACAAGCTCGACAAGAACAGGCGTCCGGCCTAGTTGGAAGAAGTAGCTTGCTGACGCGGGGCCAGACGATGCCGGCGAAGCCAAGCAGACGACCCGGATTTTGCCTGCCGCCTCGTTGACCAGCGTCAGCCTTGTTTCGGTCGCATCTGGTACGTTCTTCCGCCCTACCCAAATCCAGCGAGCAAGGTCCTCGTAATGTTTCGGGATACTAAAGACAGTGATTGTCGCCATTCCCGGACCAGACATCCGGTTGTGATTTTTGGGAGTTCGCAGAAAATTCGCAATCACAGTGCTGTCAGGCTCCTCGTTCAACAGATTCCAGCTTGGTGGGCATGGAATCTTAATTCCGGGCCGGACAACAGTACATGTTTGGTCAGGTCCTGCAGCCGGCTGTGCCTGCCCGAGCAGCGGTGAGCAGGCGGTAAGTACGAGAACACAACGACGGAAGACGTGATTCACGCTGCGACCATTGTAGCTTTGGAATTTCTCCGACAGCGCTCGAAAACATGACAGCCTCTGAAATGTTTCGATTCGCCTGCTGAACCAGGATGTGGCGCAGCGGTTCTTCGCCGAGGTGAAAGCCAAAGCAGAGGGGTTGATGAGCAACGAGCACTTCACCGTGGATGGGACGCTGATCGAGCCATGGGCGAGCCACAAGAGCTTCCGGCGCGAGGACAGCGGCGACGAGCCTGGGAGCGGACCGGACGCGAATTTCCATGGTGAAAAGCGGACCAATGAGACGCACGAGTCGAAGACCGATCTGGATGCTCGTCTGTACAAGAAATCCGCGGGTTAGGCGGCCAGGCTGAGCTATCTCGGGCACGTGCTGGTGGAGAACCGGCATGGTCTGACTGCGGCGGCGATGACCACGCAAGCCGATGGAACGGCGGAACGAAAAGCGGCTTTGCACTTGCTCAACGCCCTGCAAGAACACGCAGTACACGCATCACTGTGGGAGCAGACAAAGGCTACGAATGATTTCGTCTCTACCGTCCGAGAGTTGCGCGTCACGCCCCATGTGAGGCAGAACCAGCAACCGGCGCAGCGCGATTGACGGCCGCACCATACGGCATCCCGGATATGAGATCAACAAATGATGGCTGGTAGAGGAACCGTTCGGGTGGTTGAAGCAGATCCGGCCGCTGAAGAAGGTCAATCTGCGAGGGCTCGTGAAAGTGGATTGGCTGTTCGTGTTCAGTTGTGCGGCATTCAACCTCCTTCGGATATCCAAACTGCGGGAGCAGTGTGTGTGAGCGCCGCACGGGCTCTCTCCTCCGCCGCGCTGCGGCGGGTCTGGGCGAAGTTGCCCGTACTGCGACGCTCGATTTCAGACTGAAATAAAGTTACAGGGAGGGATTGGCGTTTACGAGGGAAGTTTTTTTCAACAAGCTCCTAGGCAAGCCGGATTAATAGGGATGATTGGAATAATATTAAATGCATGACCACCGCAAATTCAGGGTCAGCGTCAACGGGAGGATAGGTCGCACAGCCCGCCTTCCGAACGTCTGCGAAGGTACGTTGCGTCAAATCCCGCCTCGCCGGCAACCAGGCGGCGGGCAACGCCTGCAACGTCGCCGCCTCCTCGCGCTCCTGCGGCCTGAACCGGCCGCCCGTTTCAGTCGGTGCGTCGCCCGCTGCGCCACGTGGTGGCATAAGGCAGCACGAACAAGTACAGACCGGTGAACAGGAGCAAGGCGAGCGGGAGCAGCGCCAAGAGGCCCACCCAGACGGTATACTTCCCCTGTCCCACCGCGACGATGTTGACGATGACGGCCACCGTAAAGGCAATGGACAGCCAGCGGTGGATCTGCCGAACCCATTTGTTCCAGTTCAATGTGACCTCCTCATTCACGGCCTTTGAGCCGCCTTAGGCGGCCACTTGGGCGTTTCAATACCGAACTG
>QHXU01000268.1 GCA_003223065.1 Acidobacteriota bacterium
TCCGCTCACGTCGTAGCGGGGAAAATCCGAGGTGAGACCAGTCCCTCCGATCACGCCCCAATAGAGCCGCTGCCCGGAAGCCGCGGATGCAAGGGCCATCAACAGAGCTACAACTAGCCATGCAGTGCGCATGGCCACTTTGGTGCACGCCAGCGGCCAGAGCGATAGGAAGCGGATTCTGGGGTCTTAAATGGGAAGTTGTGCAGGGCGCAGTGGGCCTGAATGTCACATCTGACCACTATCTTCACGCGGGGACCTGCGGCGACGGAGCGAGCCCCGGGGAACGCTTCAATCACAGACGCTGAGGCGCGACGAGACCGCGACGCAGAACTCGATGCTCTTGCAGAAGAACACCGACGCAGTCTCCCCACCTGTTGCTCCATCATGTTTCAACAGAACCATGACGGCGGAAATGTCATTTTGCCGTGCCGCTCAATAATGCGGATCAGTTCCGGGCGCGGGAGTGGTGGGCGCCTCACACCTGT
The DNA here is from genome assembly GCA_003223065.1 of Acidobacteriota bacterium. Classification (GTDB taxonomy): domain Bacteria; phylum Acidobacteriota; class Terriglobia; order Bryobacterales; family Bryobacteraceae; genus Palsa-187. The sequence continues at coordinate 486 of QHXU01000268.1, forward strand.
ATCGCTGCGACACGAGCACCGGCTCGGCCGGCTGCCGAAACCTCTTCTTTGCACTCCAGGCGGACTGGTATCGAGCGTGCACTTAACCGATTGCCTGAGCTTGAAGCAAACGTAGTTGAATCGCGGCCATGGGTGTATTTGTCCTGTTGCTTTTGATAGTTTCCGGCGCCACAGCGCAATCGGTCCCTGGCAATCGCTTGACTTTCAGCGGCGGCTGGTCCCGCCAAGTAGGCGGCTATTTCTTCCAGGCCAAACAGACGGCCACGGGGTTGGGGCTATCGTGGGGCTACCGTGCTCACCGGTACATTGAACCAGAAGCCGGCCTGTTCACGGCGTTGAACCCAACAGGCGAGATCTGCGGTCGTTTCGGCTGCGTTGACGTCAACGACCATTTCTTCTGGATCCCGTTCGGCGTTCGCTTCGTCGCACCCCCATACCTTGGCCGGATAGAGTTTTCGGGAGGCGGAGGTGGTTTGTACGAGCGGTACACAGTGGGCACTCCTGCCCCAGGCGGCGGACCCGCCCCGCGCCACGGCTGGGGCGGCTATTTTGTGGCGTCGACTGCGGTGGCGCTGGACAGATCACGACACTTCTGGCTGGGCGCAACTCCGCGGTTGTTCCTGGCGAACCCCGCATTCGCGCGCGACCGCTGGTTTCAAATCTCTGCTGAACTAAGCCTGAGATTTCGATGATCCAGGCGACGCAACAGTGTCGCCCCAGACATGGATACCCGTACGCCAGACAAGAGTGTCAGCGAGCCGCCCGGCACTCTGGGCTGGTCGCCCCGCCTTATGCTAGAACTACACCAATTAAGGTAACGGAGCCATGATGAGAAGCGAGATCGTCGCAGTGGTTAAGGACCGTCAGCGTCTATCGGCTCTGGTTCCGATTGACGCCTGTCGGAGCGGCGTTCAACGGAGTCGTCTCGTTCGTTCGCTCGCTGCCGCACGATGCCGATCTCCCGGGAAGAACTTCTTCAAAACTAGAAGCGGTTCACGCTCTCACCGATATCTTACGCTTTCTCATCGCACGGCGCTAGCCGCCTTAACTTGCTGTCTCACTCCAAGGGTTCAGTTCACAGCGGTGTCAGATTCACCCTCCGCCAACATCGGGTGATGGTGACGCGCCCGCTCTTACGGCCACATCGAGCTCGTCGATGAAACTCCGCCTCTCGCCGGCGCTCAGGAAGCTTGCCTCGAAGGAGTTCCGGGCCAATCGGTGGATCTCGTCCCGGGTAAGGCCGAGGGCGTGGTGAGTGGCGAGAAAGTTTTCGTTAATGTAACCGCCGAAATAAGCAGGGTCGTCCGAATTGATGGTCACACAAACGCCGGACGCGAGAAGGCGTCTCAGATTGTGCTTTGCAAGCGATGGAAAAACACGAAGCTTCACGTTGGAAATCGGGCACACGGTCAGGGGCATGCGCCGCGCAACCAGGTCCGCCACCAGCGCCGGAGCCTCTTCACACCGGACCCCGTGGTCGATGCGCGAGACCTTAAGGACATCGAGCGCTTCGCGGATGTACTCGGGCGGCCCTTCCTCGCCGGCGTGCGCGACCGTTCGAAAGCCCTCAGCACGCGCGCGGGCAAAGACCGCTGCGAACTTTGAGGGGGGATGACCGCGCTCGGCTGAATCGAGTCCAACCGCCACGATTTGGTCTCGGAAGGCAAGCGCCTGCTCAAGCGTTCCCATGGCCGCGGCCGCTGACTGATCTCGAAGGAAGCAAAGGATCAGGAACGCCGACATGCCATCGCTTCGTGCGTCACGCAGGCCGGCCGTGATGCCCTCCACCACGGTTTCGAATGGAATCCCCCGTTGAGTGTGCGTCTGGGGGTCGAAGAAGATTTCGGCGTGACGGACGTTGTCAGCCGCCGCTCGCCGGACGTATGCGGTGGTCAGGTCGTAGAAATCTCGTGCAGTGCACAGCACGCGAGCACCTTCGTAGTAGATATTCAGGAACGATTGGAGATCTACAAAGTCGTAGGCCCGGCGCAGTTGCAGAACTGAGGTGTGACGCACGCGCACGCCGTTGCGCTCAGCCAGTTCGAACATCAGCTCAGGCTCTAATGATCCTTCGATGTGGATGTGCAGTTCGGCCTTGGGAATTCGCCGAATGAAATGGTCAAGAGATGCTGAGGTTCGCAACGTTTGCCTTAGCTTACCGCAGCCGACGGCGTTCACGTTCAGGCCATACTACCTTGGCGGGTCGAAGAGGCCGCCATCATCTCTGAGGACTATCGCGACCGGCTGCGCACCAGCGAATTCGGAAGAAGCTGGACTACAGGAATGTGGGATTCGAACTGTTACCGGACAAGTTCAGTTTTTGGTACACGAGCCTCAGACCTTGCGCGAGTCTTTCTGCCCCCAATGTGGATCAACCGCCAGCCCGCGCCAGGCGGAACGCGACCATCTCCTGCCCGTTGCGCACCAGCAAAAGATCGCCGGCCACCACGGGGTGATTCCAGGTCTTGCCCTCGATCGCGGAGTGGCGCGCGACTTCGGTGAACTGGTCCGGAGTCGCCGAGACCAACGCCAGTTCGCCCTCCTCCGAAACCACTAGAAGCAGGTCCTGGTCAGCCAGCAGTAGCAACTGGCCGTGACCGTAGCGGCCGCCTTTCCACTTGCGCTTGCCGTCCGGAAGATCGATGCACGACAGAATGCCGCCGTCGAAACCGTAGGCATGGCCGTTGTGAATCACGATGTCATTGAAATAGGGCTTCAGCCCGGTCGAAGTCCACACTTCCTTGGCGCTCCATCCGTCGGGTCCCTGCGCGACTGCGAGGCGGCGTGTGCCGGACGAGTCGCTGACTGCGATCAGGACGCCGCCATCGCCGGTCAGGGCGGGCTGCACGATCGGCACACCGGACCAATCGTGCTTCCACAGAACCTTGCCATCGGCCGGCGCGACGCTCAGGGCGCCTTTGCCGCCCAACAGCACCACCTGCGCGACACCACCGGTCGTAAGCAGATGCGGCGAACTGTAGCTTCCGCCCGCCGGCTCGGCCTTCCATCGCGTCTTGCCTGTGGCGAGGTCGTAGGAGACCATGCGGCCTGACGCCGCGACGATGACAGCATCGTTGACCACCAGTGGCGAACTCGAAAAACCCCAGCCAGGAAGCTTGGCACCGGTATCGTCGGCCGCGTTGCGTTTCCACACCACTGCTCCGCTTGCTGCGTCGAGTGCGTTCACGATTCCAGTCGCGCCAAACGTATACAAGCGTCCGTCGTGAAATGTGGGCGTGCCGCGAGGACCGGGCCCCCCATTGGACTCGTAGAATCGCGCGTTATCGGGGTGAGTCCACACCGGCTCGCCCGTGGTCGCGCGATAGCAGGTGACCAGTTCGAAATCGCCGCGCTGCTCCTGTGTATAGATGAGATCATCGGCCACGGCGAAGGACGACCAGCCCGGTCCGATCGGACGACGCCAGATTTCTTTTGGGGGAGTCGATGTCCAGTCCGTGTTGATCCGTAAACCCGTGACGATGTCGTCGCGATGAGGCCCCCGAAAGCCGGGCCACACCGAAGTGGAAACCGCGGGCCGCGGAGCAGTTGTTGGCAGCGACTTTCGAACCGCCGCCGCGGTGGGCTCGGATCGCGGCGCGGACCCTTCCGCAGGAGTCTCGACCATAGGAGTCTGTACCCTGGCAGCGGGCGCGGGCGCTGGAACGGGGACAGGCGGGCGTTCGGCGACGGCTCGAGCTAGCAGCTTTTCCTCCGGAGTCTTCGTCCAACGCGGGGCGAGCTGCAGACCGCCTTCGCCGGTAATCCCTTCGGTGCGCATGGCCAAAAAGACTCCGCATACAACCAGTACGGTCGCTACCAACGCCACGTGCCTCGTTCGCGTATCGAGGCGTCTTGCGACCACAGCCCAAACGACCAGGCCCAGGCCCATGATCGGGATCGACAGGAACATCAACAGCATCCCCATCGCCCCACCCAGAATCGACTTGTCGAGGAAAGGCCGGATCGCGAACGCCGCGACCACCATCAGCCCGATTGCGCCCAAGCGCTCGAGCCACGGCGCGCGGCTGAAGAACAGCCACCACACCAAGACCAGCGCTCCGCCACCGACGATCCCGACGACCAGCCCGTAAAATGCGGCCTCCGGCACGAGCTTCGGCAAGACCAGCCAAGCGAACCATTGGAGGATAACGGCGACGATGCCGGGCCACACCCGGATCGGTTTGCGCTCCTGTGTGGAAGACATAGTAATTATTAGATACGTACTGGAGAGGGGTTGTGTTCCCGCCGCTTCTTGCCAACTTCCACGGTAACGTAACGCCGGTGCGCTAATCGGAAAGAAACCAATGCATCGCTTGTTCCAAAAAAACTTTGGCCATATATGCAGCATATCGGGCTTCGAACGGTTGGATGGGATTCTTGTTCTAGAATGGGCAGGTATGAATTACTTCGCTGTGTCAGCGGCCGCCGTTGCCGTGCTGCTTCTTGCTCCGGTTGCTCAGGCATTTCAATCTTCGTCCGCGGCGAGCCTGCCCTATATCGCAATTCACGATCCGCGATTTATTTCGGCCGCAGAAGCGACTTTCATGCACGCAGGCGATCGCGTTATTGGCATAACTAGCGGCAGTATCGCCAAAGCCTATCCCGCCGGGATTCTGTCTCAACATGGCTTGGTCGAGGATCGCTTGGCCTCGGGGCCGATCGCGGTCACGTGGTGATCGTATTGCAACACGGCCCTCGTGTTCAGGGCCGAACACAAGGGACGCCGGTTGGAGTTTGACAACGCCGGTGTCGTAGGCGGAAACGAAGTGTTCAAGGATCGGGAAACCGGCTCCCGCTGGCAGCAATCGAGTCTCCAAGCGATCTCAGGTCCGCTCGAAGGCGAACATCTACAGTTGTTTCCCTTCCTGTTGACGAACTGGGCGGAATGGCTCCGCTTGCATCCCGGGACACTCGTTTTGAAACCTCTGCCCGGTTACGCAGACCGCATCGCTGCCAAGAACGAACAGATTCGTCAAGGCTTGTCGGGCGAAGGCGAGGCTCCCAAGGATGTGCTTGTCCGCGATGACCGGCTTAAGCCGCGCACGATGATTCTCGGCCTCGCATTGGAGGGCGCCGATCGAGCGTACCCGCTCACGGTTCTCCGCAAATCCCAGGTCATCAACGATGCTCTGGGCGGGCGCGCGATCGTAATCGTGCATCAGGCCGGCTCCGACACCACGACTGCGTTTCGATCGCAGTCGAAGGGAAAGACCCTGACGTTCGCGGCCGCAAATTCAGATGCCACGGAATTGATTGACGCGCAGACGCACTCCCGCTGGACTGCCTATGGACACTGTAGCTCCGGGCCGCTAAGAGGCTCCGATCTCGAACCACTGATCTTAGAACCCGAATATTGGTTCGCGTGGTCCGAGTTTCATCCTGGCACGACTATCTACGGTGCTCACTGAGCCGGCAGTGTCAGTGTGGCGCCTTTTGGCGCGAAAATCATCGCGAGCAATCTTGCGGGCTCTGTGGCACTGGCGTTCTTGGAGACCTCATGCGTGCTTCCCGGCGGCTCATAGAACATCTGTCCGGTGGTGTAGGTCGTTTCCGGCTGACCCGTAATTTTGGCGACGACTGTTCCCTCCAGCACGTAAGCGAGCACGAAGCCC
>QHXU01000296.1:0-9233 GCA_003223065.1 Acidobacteriota bacterium
CAGCAGCACAGGCACCCGTCACCTGAACATTCTTGGCCGGAGTCGTTGGTAGCGTGCGTTGAGAAAAGACAGGTTGGTGACGAGCCGAGATCGCAAGCGAAAATCTCGGTTGCAGCCAGGAGCAGCACCAAGAGCGTGGCAACGCGCCGGACTGTGGGCCACAGCGCCATAAAGATTTCTGTCTCTTAATACTGCCACAATGCGGGTGCAGCGTAGCACCGGGGTATTCGTGTTATTTAAGGATGGGCTTCCGCGGAGTCCCGATGGCGGACCAGTTTGCGCCTGATATCGGGCCAGAACTCTTTCAAAACTTGTGAGAGCGCATCGATGGCCAACTGCTCCCCAAGTTTGGTTACATTGTTGCCCACGGTCCGGCCGTCAGGATAATAGGCGTTCGAGATCGCCACACCGGTCGCATTGCCTAGCACCTCCGAGAAATTGAACCGCGTTCCGCCCGAATCCGTTCGGGTCACGAAAATGCGGCTCAGAGCATAGGCTGTTCGCGACCGCGTACTTCCTATAGCCCGGCGGAAAAAACGCGGATCTTCGTGAAACAGGGACGGGTAAATTGCTTCTGTCAGCATGTTGCCCATAGCCTGATCCCCATACGAGGTGACCAGCCGGTGCGCATACCCCTTGATCCCCTGGCCGAAGGATGGGTTCTGATCTGTCATTTGGCCGAGAGCGGCGATTCCACCCGCGAGCATCACTAACGGATAATCGAACGAATCTTTGCTCGCGATCGTGAATTTCTGGCGCGCCGTGATGGGACTGTAAACGTCGGATTCATCTGCCGTGCGATAGTTCGGCAGCACTCCGAAGACGCGTTTCCCTCCGGGGGGCTCTTGGCCTGTGGCCGCCTTCGGTTCGACTTCCGTTGGTGCGCCGGACGACGACGGCTGGGCTGGTTGCTCCTGCGCGGCCATCCGGGTGGACCCGCATCCAGCAACGACTAAAGCCGCAAAAACAATGTGCGCCGACGGGAAGCGCTTTCGCAGAATCATGAGTCTGAGTTCCAGGGTAGGGTAAGGTTTCGCTCGACCCGACTTTCGTTAAGATGTCGCTGGACGCCATTCGGTTACCCGAAATCGACGTTTGGCTGCTGATCGGGTTCTGTTTGCTCCCCTCATACAACTATAGTGCAAGAACGTGATATAGTATCGAGCCACGGCCGGGGAGACTCCCGATGCTTGTGAGCGCTTTACGAGCTACGCGCCTTGCGGCATTTTGTTTCCTGCTGACATTGTGCTCCGGTGCGTTCGGCTTTCAGCAGAACGGCCATGGCGCCGCCGACGAACGCGTCACGATCGTGCCGCGCGTCAGGCCCGCAGCCGCTCCGGATTCGAGTGAACTTCCGCGCCCCGACCTTCGGGTTGACGTTCCGCTCGTCCTCATTCCGGTCCATGTCACCACCCCGCTCGGTACCTCCGTCACGAACCTGAACCAGGAACACTTCCGGCTCTTCGAGGACGATGTCGAACAGGAAATCAAGGTTTTCGCCAAGGAAGACGCGCCGCTATCGGTCGGCTTGCTCTTCGATTCCAGCGGCAGCATGAGGAACAAGATACGGAAAGCTTCGGAGGCCGCCGCTGCGTTTTTCAGGACCGCCAACGCGGAAGACGAATTCTTTCTGATTGAATTCAACGAGCGGCCGAAGCTGGCGGTCCCATTTACACGGGATTCCGATGAAATCTACAGGCACATCGTCCGTGCCAGACCCATGGGACGGACCTCGCTGCTCGATGCGATCCACCTCGCTCTGGTGCAAATGAAGAACGCGAGCAATCTGCGCAAAGCGATCGTGATCTTTTCGGACGGAGGCGACAATCGCAGCCGTTATACAGAGGCCGAGATCCAGAGCGCCATGCTCGAGTCCGACGTCCAGTTGTACGCGATGGGCATCTTCGAAGCCGAAGATCCGCGAAAACTCACGCCCGAGGAGCGGAAAGGCCCCCGCCTGCTCGGCGAGTTGGCGGACGAGACCGGAGGCAGGCACTTCCCGGTGGAGAATCTCAATGACCTTCCCGAGGTCTGCGCCCGCATTGGTGCCGAGCTTCGCAATCAATACCTACTGGCGTACTGTCCGACGAATGGCGCGCGCGACGGCAAATACCGGCATGTCAAAGTCAAGCTCAACGCTCCCGAGTCGATGCCGCCGCTCAGGGCCCACCATCGTCAAGGATACTTTGCCCCCGTGCAATAACGGCCAATTGGTGCGAAGATAGAAGTTGCCATTTACGTCTGATCGGAGCTTGGACGCGCGCTTTGAAGATTTGCGGCGCGCCGTCGAGGACGAAGTTGTGCGCGTACGGCGTGATTTGCTTGAAGAGCTCTCGCATGCGCTTTCCCGGATGCTGTCGGCGCCGGCCGCGCCTGATTGGAAGACGGCCGTCGCCGAGTCTAACGCCGTGTTCGTGAACGATCCGCTTGCGCTCGATTTTCTGGCAAAGTTGGCGGCGCTGACGGCTCCGCCGCAATTTGACCGCGAACCGCAAGGGATCGATCTGCGTGCACAGCGCTTTGCGCGCGTAAAGGTCGCCGAAATTCAGCTTTATCATGCGCCGGCGGTGAAAGCCGGCCGGGCGGCGCGGGATCTCTACGCGATGCTGCAGCCACAGATCGATGCGGCGCGAAGCGCGTTTCAGGAAATGTTTCTAACGCAGGGATGCAAGATCACCGATTATTTCCATGGGGAGTTAGTAAGAACGCTCGCTAATGAAGATTCAACATTACTCGGCCCGACCTATCCGGGCCCAATGGCATAAGGGAATTCTCGCCGCGGCCTGTGCCGTGGCGCTGGCGGTGACGTGCGATGCCGCGACGAACGATCCGCTGGCGGATTTCAAATCCGGCGTGGCCGCGCTCGACGCGAAGCACTATGGTGCGGCCATCACCCTGCTGCGCCCGCTCAACACGCGTCTGCCGAAACTTGCCGACTACACGGCATGGTTCGTCGCGTCGGCCGACTTCGAAGCGAAAGATTACGGGGAGGTGCCGAAGGAGTTGGCGCCGGTATGGAGCCAGACGTTTCCTTCGCCGGCTGCTCGCCTCCCGCGCTTACGGTCTGAACGGCGACACGCGCGACGCGCTCGAAATTCTGCGTAAGAACTATTCCACACTGCCGCAGCCGCAAGGCGACCTGGCGACGGCCGGGGCATTCGCTGCGGCGGGCGACCCGGTGAGCGCGGCCGTCTACTACCAGCGCGTCTACTATGGCTACCCCATGTCAGCCGAGGCGGCCCAGGCGGAGGCGGAATCAGCGAAACTCCAGAGCCAGCTCGGCGACAATTACCCGCCCGCGATGCCCACCGCGATGTTGGGACGTGCATTGAAGCTGCTCGATGCGGGACAGCCGGAGCGCGCCCGGAAAGAGCTCGAATCGCTGGTTCCCAAACTCGGTGGCGCGGAGAGGGACCTGGCGCGCGTGCGAATTGGCGTTGCCGATCTTAGCGCGAGGGACACGGCAAAGGCGCACCGCTATCTTGCATCGCTCGAAGTTTCCTCCCCTGAAGCTGACGCCGAACGGCTGTATTACCTGCTCCTTAGCGCGCGGCGGCTGAACAATCAAGAGCAGGTGAGCGAGGCGCTCGATCGGCTTGCCCGTCTCTATCCGAACTCAAAGTGGCGCCTGGAGGCGCTTATAGCGGCTGGAAATCACTACCTGATTGAGAATCAGATGGAAGGCTACGAGCCGCTCTATCGAGCTTGTTACGAATCGTTTCCCGCGGAGCCCGAGGCGGCGACCTGCCATTGGAAGATGGTTTGGGGCCATTACTTGCGGCGCCGCGAGGATGCGGCAGACCTGCTGCGCGCCCACTTGCGAATGTTTCCAGCCGCGCAGTCGGCTTCCGGCGCTCTGTATTTCCTGGGACGGCTGGCGGAGGCGGCGAACGATATCGGCTCTGCGCGCGGCTACTACGATGAGATCGCGCGCGAGTATCCCAATTACTACTACACGATCCTGGCGCGGGAGCGCCTGGCGCGGCTCGGCGCGGCGCCGGCTTCAGCCGCAGTGATCGAATTCCTGCGTGGCATTCGATTTCCCGAACGCGCGCGGATTAAAGACTTCGAGCCGAACGCCACCACCAAGCTGCGGCTCGAGCGCGCGCGCGTGCTGGCTTCGGTTGGTCTCGAGGACTGGGCCGAGGGCGAGCTTCGCTTCGGCGCCCAAAATGAAGACCAGCCGCATGTGCTGGCGATGGAACTCGCCACAATCTCGAGCCGCCGCACCGCACCGGACCAGGCGATGCGTTACATCAAGCGCTACGCATCCGGGTACCTGTATCTTCCGATCGACTCGGCGCCGCTAGATTTTTGGCGCCTCGCTTTTCCAATGCCGTATCGTATCGACCTGGAGCGTTTTTCGAAACAAAATGGGCTCGATCCGTTTCTGGTGGCGGCGCTCATCCGGCAGGAATCCGAGTTCAACCCGAAAGCCGTGTCGCGCGCCAACGCCCGTGGCCTCACGCAGATTCTCCCCTCCACGGGACGCGAGCTAAGCCGCCGTCTGAAAGTCAGGCCGTACAGCACCGCGAAGCTGTTTCAGCCGGTCGTGAATTTACAGCTCGGCAGTTTCTACTTGAAGACCATGATCGACCAGCTTGGCGGCCACTGGGAAGCAGCGCTGGCGGCCTATAATGCCGGCCTCACCCGCGCACACTCCTGGCTGACCTGGGCGGAATTCCGCGAGCCCGCCGAGTTCATCGAGACCGTGCCATTTAGCGAAACGCGCAACTATATCCAGACCGTTCTCCGAAACGCCGACGTCTACCGCCGGTTGTACGCCAGCGACATGCGGGCCTCCTTGCGCAAGTGACCCGCCATTGTCGCTGATCGCGAGGATGCCGGCCGCTTTCTTCCCGGGACCGGTAAGCGGCGCGAACGAGTAAGATAAGGCAATGGCGACCAGCACTGAAAAACCCCTCGTGCAGCCGGCCGGGATCCCGCGCCGCGCGCGCTTCCGAAGCGATCGCACTCAGCGCGTCAACGAAAGCGTGATCCGCGAGATGACCCGCCTGGCAGCCCAGCACAAGGCAGTGAACCTGGCGCAGGGCTATCCCGATTTTCCAGCTCCAGAAATCCTGAAAAACGCCGCCCGTGAGGCGATCACCGCCGACATCAACCAATACGCCATCACCTGGGGCTCGAAACCCTTCCGCGACGCGATCGCCGCCAAGTACCAGCGCACGTACGGGCTCGCGATCGATCCCGAAAGCGAGATCACCGTAGTCTGTGGCTCAACCGAAGGCATGATGGTTTCACTGCTGGCGCTGACGAATCCCGGGGACGAGATCGTCATCTTCGAGCCCTACTATGAAAACTACGGTCCGGACACGCTTCTATGCGGGGCGCAGCGCAAATTCGTGAGGCTGCATCCGCCGGACTGGACCTTCGATCCCGATGAATTGCGCCGCGCATTTTCGCCGCGCACTAAAGCGGTCATTCTCAATTCGCCGGGCAACCCGACCGGGTGCGTGTTCAGCCGCAAAAGTCTCGAGATGATCGCCGCGCTGTGCCAGGAATTCGATGCGCTCGCCATAACCGACGAGATCTACGAGCACATCCTCTACGATGGCGCCCAACACGTTCCTATCATGCAGATGCCGGGCATGCGCGACCGCACCATTCTGGTGAACAGCATGAGCAAGACTTACGCTGTGACAGGATGGCGCGTCGGCTGGGTGCTGGCGAGCCCCGATCTGAGTGAATCCATCCGCAAGGTGCACGATTTTCTGACGGTCGGCGCCGCCGCCCCTCTGCAGGCCGCCGGGGCGGTGGCTCTCTCCCTTCCGGACGATTATTACGCTACGATGGCCCGCGAATACACCCAGCGGCGGGATACGATCCTTGATGTACTCGACAGCGTGGGCTTCCGCTGCTGGCGTCCCCGCGGCGCTTACTATGTTATGGCCGACATCTCCAGCTTTGGGTACCCCAACGACGTCCAGTTTGTGAAGCACCTGGTGGAGGACGTCGGTGTAGCGGCCGTGCCGGGCTCCAGTTTCTTCGAGAACCCCGCCGAGGGAGCCCAACTGGTACGCTTCTGTTTTTGCAAAAAATATGAGACCCTAGAGGAAGCTAGAAAGCGTTTAAGAAAATTATAGGCGGCGTCGTTGGAGAGACGTGTAGCCATTTATTGAGGGAGGATGGTGTAATGCTGCCTCAGTTTCTTATGCCGGAAAGCGTAGCTCGCCAAGATGGCGCCGGCGCGGAAATCGCGCTCGACGCAGGCCGCGGCAAGTCCTTGCTGCTTACGCTCGGCATTACGCGTATTGTGGAACAAGAGAGCCTGGATGTATCTGTGTGGGGTTCGCCTGACAAGGAAAATTGGCAGCAGCTCGGCGCGTTTCCGCAGAAGTTTTACTGCGGAACGTACTCTCTTCTGCTCGATCTGACGCGGCACCCGGATGTCCGTTATCTGCGGGCGCACTGGAAGATGAACCGCTGGGGCAGGGGAGAGCCGGCACCGCTGTTCGGCTTCTACCTATTCGTCGAAGAAGTTCAGATGCGAGCCGTGGGCGCCGCCTGACCGGCGTGCGCCGGCTTCCGGCTTCTGACTCCTGCTAGAGCCTGTTGATCAGGCTCGCGGCATATCCCGCCCCGAATCCGTTATCGATGTTCACTACTGTAACGTTGCTCGCGCAGCTATTGAGCATTCCCAGCAGCGCAGCCAGGCCGTGGAAGCTCGCGCCGTAGCCGACGCTGGTAGGCACAGCGATGACCGGCGCCGTCACCATCCCGCCGACCACGCTGGGCAGCGCGCCCTCCATCCCAGCGCAGACGATCACCACGCGAGCTGCGTCGAGCCGCTCCCGATTGTGCATCAGTCGATGAATGCCTGCGACGCCGATATCGTGAATCGCGTCCACTTCATTGCCCATCACTTCCGCCGTCACCTGCGCTTCCTCCGCTACCGGCAGATCGCTCGTGCCTGCGCATACCACCGCAATTTTTCCCTTGCCACGAAGCGTCCGGTCGCGCCAGACCCGCACCGCGCCGGAGTTGGGAAAATACTCGGCGTCTTCATGCTCCTGCCGCAGGCGCGCAGCGATCTCGCAATCCGCCCGCGTAACCAGCACGTTTGGCGCTTTCGCCAGAAGTGTCGCGACGATCGCCGCCACCTGGACGGGAGTCTTGCCCTTTCCGAAAACCACTTCCGGCATGCCGTGGCGCAACGCGCGATGATGATCGACCTTGGCAAATCCAAGATCCTCGAACGGAAGATGCCGCAGCCGCTCAATGGCCGCGTCCACTTCAACCGCTCCGGCCCGCACCTGCTCGAGCAGGACGCGCAATTGCTCCTGATCCATACGAGCCGAGCATAGCAATGGCCGGTGCTCAGTGGCCAGTGGCTAGCAACTCAGCGATCACGGGACCGGGAAGCGCCGGCTCGGGCTTGCCCATCAGCGCCAGGATCGTCGGCACGAAGCTCAAGCTGTCGTAGGGCGTCGCCACACGCAGACCTCGCGGAATGCCCGTATCCTTCCCTCCGGAAATGAGCAGCACGGAGTGCGTGGAAACGCGCAGCAGCGAGCCGTGATTGCCGCCCGGATTGAAGCCGCGCACGTTGAAATTCCAATGATCGCTCGCGAACACCAGCAGGTCCGCGCGGCGCAAACGGCGCTTTCGTTCGAGATATGGCGAGGGTGCCGGATCGCTGAGTAACTCTTCCGCTAGACCGATGATCCCGTTCGAGTATTTCGTCCGATACACGGCTCGAAGCCAATCAAGTTCCTCGTGCCATTCACCTAGCCACGCCTCACGCTCCGCCGGCGGGACATCGAGCAAAGGGTCCTCGAGCAATTCGAGCGGAAATCCCGCGGACCAGTCGGGACAATCGTAATGCAGTTCGCCGGCGGCATCCTGCTTGAGATGGGACACCGGCATGTACCGCAGTTCCAGCCGTCCCGCGGCATTGTGCCGCGTGAAAACAAGCGCCTGGCGATCCTCGCTGCCCCTTAGCCAAATGCCATCTTTGACCGGCACAGCAATAAAGTCCACCGGATGCGGCGAGACTGCCTTTTGGACGTTATTGCGCACCGAAAGCGCGCCGATCGCGGAGAAATAGTCCAGCGTGCGGAAACTCTTCTCCATGTCGAGGTTGCCGTTGGCAGCAACCAGCAATCCGTCGGGACCCGGTCCGACCACGTAATTCTGCAAGGCGTGTATCGAGTTCGGCTCGCCCAGCGACCTGCGGGGGATCACCTCTTCGATCTTGAATTTCCCGGGATCGAAGTCGGACGGATCGAGCGCCAGCAGCCGCGAGATGGTGGACGCGTAGTCGGAGTAAGCGCGATCCTCGGCCTTCCAGGCTTCCAGGCGATTCGCCTGGCGCCGCGCATCTTTATCGAGTCCCAGATCGCGCTGCTCCCGCGTCCATTGACTCGGTTCTGCACCCGCCCGCTTCTGTTGCATCTCAATCCGCGCGCGCAACGCCCGGAGTTCCTCCTCGAGCGCCGCTACATTGCGGGTCCACGCCGGACGTTCGCGGCCGAGAATTTCGAAGAACGCATCAATCGCCGCGCGCCGCACGTTGCCAGGAAGGCGTTTTCGAGTTAACTGTTCAAGCAGAATCTGCAGAAGGTTCAACGTGTTGTTGCGCAGCCCGATGCTGGCGCGCTCATTACCGTCGAGATCCAGCACCACGGTCGGATACTGCCCGCTCTCCCCCGCCAGGTACGCGGATTCTTGACTGGGCGTGATTACCTCCGAGACGAACGGGTCGATGCCTTTGAGCTTGAACTCGGTCATCGGATGGCGATTGGTAATCACGTGATGCGCGCCGCCTGCCGCGCTGGTGAACCAGTCGACAAGGTTATAGCCCTGGCTGTAGACGCCCTCTTCTGTGTTCATGCCGTGATCGGAAACCACCACCAGCGCCGTGGTATCAGGCAGGGGACTGGAAGCAATTGCCGACCAAACCCGGCCCACCAGTGCGTCTATCGACTGAAGGGTATGGAGCTGCGCCACACGGTCCGGAGTAAGATGTGCCACGTGATCGAACTCTCCGCTGAAGTAATCGAGATAGCGCACCCGGGGGTCCTTCAGTTTCCTCATCAGCTCGCGCTCCATTTGCTCGCTGATCGAGCTTGACATCGCAAACCCGGTCTGCCATTCGTCAAACAGATCCTTGAGAGGACGCGAGGTGAACTTACTCCTGAGGCTGGACTCGAGCGTGGTCCAGCGAACGCCGCGCTGCAGAAGCTGGAAACTTTGGTAACGCTGCGGATCGG
>QHXU01000296.1:9264-12253 GCA_003223065.1 Acidobacteriota bacterium
TCCAGCAGCTCGACGCCCGGCATGTCGACGCGGCGCGACAAGGCGTAACCGACGTAGAACGGGAAAAAATTCAAATAGTCCCAGACGCGCAGCGTGTAGCGGTCGTATTCTGCATTGCCGCGGATTTCGAGATGCCGGCCGGTATCGAGCAGCGACCACGAAGGCGCCGAGAGGCTCAGCCCCCGCACGTAGAAATTCTCCAGCCAGGTTCCGTTCTTACCGAACACATGTTGGATCCAGGGAAGGCGGCTCCGTCCTTCGCGGCCCGGTCCGGCGGATTCCTCCGCGTAGCGCTCGATCAGGCGCTCCGGGACGCCGTCGACCTTGATGATGACGACGCGGTCGACCGCGGCGGCGCTGTGGAGGCAGGCTATGAGCATCAGGAGCCCCGTCCGGAGACAGGCGCTACTGGCCGGCGGCATCGAGGCTCTGAATCGCGCGCTGGCACAGCGCGCGGGTCTCCTCGTCACTGGTTTGGCGCAGGATGCGCTCCACCAGTTGCGCGGAACGGGAAGGGAAACCGCTTGCGGCCAACTCGTCGAGCACACGTTTGACTTCATCCATGTTCCAGACCACCTCCGGATGCGGGCTGGAGCGGGTGACGGTCTCGAGAAACCGCACGTGGCGGGCGACGCGCCGCTCCTCGTCCAGGCGCGCCTCAATCCGGGGATTCGCGCTTTCGTGATGCGCGTAGAGACCGAGTGTAGCCAGGCTCGCCAGCCTCAAACCGGCCCGCGCGGCCAATCCATGTTCGTAAGCCATGAGTTCGGCGTTGCGATCGTGCTCCAGCCGCGCGGCCAGCCCGTGAGGATCGTCGGCGTAGCGCAGGAGCGCCGCATATTGCCGCCGGGCGATCTTCGCTTCATTGAAAACGCTGTCCTCGAGCGGATTCACGCCGAGGATTTCGAGACGCTTCTGCAGTTCTTCACGCAAGCCTTTGTCGAGCGAGTGGTCGAGGGCCAGCCACTGCCGAACCTGCGAGTAGGCCTTCAGACGCGCGATGCGATCATTAGCCGCGCCATGACGTACGCGCACGAAGTTCCAGGTCCAGGCGCCCGCCAGGTACGGCCAGTTCCCCCACTTTGAGACGCCGAGCACTCCGCTGACGGTGTCGGTGGCGGCGTGGCGCAGCATTTCACGATGCTTCGGAGCGTGCGTGTCGCGGAAATCCACGAGCAGCAGCGGCACTTTCGGATACTCGAGCGCGTAGAGGGCCAGGGGAATCAATTCCCGCCCGTCCCGGGCCTGGCGATAGCCGGTCCAATTGCGCAGCCGCGCATCATGGAACGGATCGGAGATCCCTAAAAACTGGCCATCGAACTTGCGCTCGCCGAGATCGTCTTTCGCGACCCACAAGAGCGCGTGAGTAGCCGAGCGGTTCAAGCCCAATGGCTCAAAATACAGGCCGTTTGCTTCGGCTCGCTGCCGCACCAGCTCCCAATTGTGGGCGCGCATTTCTTCACTCTTGGTTCGGTGCTTTACATACGCTTCCGGGAGCTTTTCCGCTGTCACCAGTCCACCGAGCGTCCGGCCGGCGAGCGTAAGCCGGGCCTCGATCTCGAGCAGTTCCGGCTCGCTCAGCAGCGGCTTCACCTCAGGCAGATCTTCGAGCTGGGATAGCACGGCCAGACCTTCCAGGAGGTGGACGCGCCGGTGATCGAGAACGTTGTTGCGATAGCTGCGCGTGGAGCTGCGAATCAGCGCGCCATTCGGATCGAGCGCAATTACCTGCGCCGTCGAGCCGGCCAGCGCGGTCCAGATACCTCTGGACGTCGCGCCAAGGTCGATTACAGGTGAGGGCTGGCGATAGGCATTCTTTCCGAAATCCGGACGCCAGTAAAAGAAGGGCAGAAACGCGGCGGCGCGTTGCAGGAGGCTTGGGCTCGCCGAGGTCAGCACCCAGACGTAGCGGAGGCGGTCATTTTCCGGGTCTTGGTCGCCGAGCGTGTCACGTAACACCGTGACCAGCGGGACTTCGTCTATTTCATCCGTCGCGTCGGGCACACGGCCGAATACCGTCAGAAACTCCGCCCCACCCGCGACCGGGCGTCGCTCCACGCGGAAATCCGGGCTCGCGGCCAACACGAAGACCGGACAAATCAGCAACCACCACCCGCGCATGACCCACTCCTCTCAAATATAACAAGCACTGGCGGATAGACGCGTCAAGCAGTGGCTGGGTTGCGGATACCGGCCGGAACGAGGCGCCCCGGCGGGGGTAACGAATACCCCCAAATGAGACAGCCAAAACCCTCCTCAAAACCCTTGGTCCGAGAACAATCCGAGGTCATAATGTTCCCTACATGAACACCTCGCCTCAAGACAATTACCCCCAACTTTGTTCTGAAGTGGGGCTCGATTGCGAAACCTGCACCGAGCATACGGCCCGCCACCTGGCCGCCGTTTGCAAGGGGCTACGAGGCAAAATGGTCGCTCAGTTGTTTTTCCAGATCCATCCCCATCCGGCCTGCTCGAGAATGCACGGGCATTTCACGGCAAGCTACAAGAAGGCGTCGTCGGAGCACTCGGCAGCGATGCAGGCTGTGGCTTAAAGGACGCCGGATGAGCGTCAACAGCATCGTGCCCGGCGAGCACCGGCGTTCCAGCGCTCGTCGGAAAACCGGCGCCACTCCTCGGGCGAATGGTTCGCGCCGTGTATTTCCAGATGTCGTTCGTAGGCGCTTTCATCCGACAACTCGCGCAAAATCCCCGCGATTATCGCGATCACGCGCCTCCAGCCAATGTGGCTGTTGGTGGCCGGCCCCTGACGTCTCTTTTTCATAACCCCTCCGCCGTAAGCCTCGACATCACGAATGGTGTTTCCGTCATTTTCGCTGCGCGTGTGCCGCGCAGGATTCCAGCCCAAATCCGGATCGAGTCCAGCAGAATCGTGGTCACCAGAACCAGAAAAACGCCACAGACGGCGGCGTCGAGCTGTGCGTTGAAGATAAGCGTCCCTGTTTCAGCCGTCTGCGGCCCGGCTGCGAGC
>QHXU01000296.1:12268-16841 GCA_003223065.1 Acidobacteriota bacterium
TTCGCCGCTTGCGCCAGAAACCCGATGGCCGGTGAGTCGGAAAAAATCTTCTGCCATCCCGCCGTGAACGTTACGACGACCAGCCACGCGAGAGGCACGCAAGTCACCCAAAGGAAGCGCGCGCGATGCATCTTCACCAGCACGGTGGTCGCGACGCACAGTGCGATCGCGGCGAGTAACTGGTTCGCAATGCCAAACAGCGGCCATAGCGAGTTGATGCCGCCCAGCGGATCGCGCACGCCCTGATAGAGAAAATACCCCCACCCGGCGACGATGACGGCGCTGGTCGCCAGCATTCCAGGCACCCAGCTTGTCCGCCCCGCCTTGGGCCAGACATGTCCCAGCAGATCCTGTAGCATGAACCTTCCGACGCGGGTGCCGGCGTCGATGATCGTTAGGATAAACAGCGCTTCGAACATGATCGCGAAGTGATACCAGAAGGCGAGAAGCCTCCGGCCGGCTTCGCCGAAGGCAAAAATGTGAGCCATGCCCAACGCGAGGGACGGAGCTCCGCCGGTGCGATAGAACAAGGTCTGCTCACCGACGTCGTTCGCGAGCGTTTGCATCTGGCCCGCGGTTACCGGGAAGCCCCAGTTTGTGATGGTCGCTGTCGCGGCATCAGCGGTCGCCCCGACCACACCCGCCGGTGCGTTGACGGCGAAAAACACGCCCGGCTGCAGCGCGCAGGCGGCGATCAGCGCCATAATCGCCACGAAACTCTCGAGCAGCATGGAGCCGTAGCCCACGCCGGTTGCGTCGCGTTCCCTGGCGAGCAATTTAGGAGTGGTTCCCGAGGAAATGAGCGAGTGAAAACCGGAAATCGCGCCGCAAGCGATGGTGATAAAGCAAAAGGGGAACACTTTGCCGGCGAAAATGGGTCCGGTGCCGTCCACGAACCTGGTCAGAGCAGGGAGTTGCAGCTCAGGTCTGACAAAAAGAATCCCCACACCCAGCATCAGCACGACGCCAAGCTTGACGAATGTACTCAAATAGCCGCGCGGCGCGAGCAGCAGCCATACCGGCAGCGCGCTCGCAAGGAATCCGTAGCCGATGAGTGCGGCGGCGAGCGCCACGCCGGAGTAGGTGAACCACGGTGCGCGCGTCGCCGCCTGCGACACAACCTGGCCGCCGAAGATGCTGGCCATAACCAGGACGAAACCCATGATGGAGCACTCGAGTTGCCCGGCCGCCAGTACCGGAGATACAGGCCCATTATGATAGCGATCGGCATCGTGGCGGCGATCGTGAACGTTCCCCATGGGCTGCCCTTGAGCGCGTTCACGACCACTAGTGCTACCACTGCCAGCAGGATCACCATGATCATCAGAACGGTGACAAGCGCCGTGAATCCGCCCACCTTTCCGATCTCTTCACGCGCCATCTGTCCTAGCGATTTTCCGTCGCGGCGCACCGAGCAGAACAACACTACGAAATCCTGCACCGCGCCGCCCAGCACCGCGCCGATGATGATCCACAGCGCGCCCGGCAGGTAGCCGAATTGGGCGGCGAGCGTAGGCCCCACCAGAGGTCCCGGTCCGGCGATGGCTGCAAAGTGATGGCCGAAAACGATCCACTTGTTGGTGGGCTCGAAATCGTGCCCGTCGCGGAGACGCTCAGCCGGAGTGGCGCGCTGGTTATCGAGCGCCATTACTCGAGCGGCGATGAAGCCACCGTAGAACCGGAACCCGATCAGGTAAGTGCAGGCGGCGGCGACCACCAGCCATAGGCTGTTAATCGATTCACCGCGGCTTTGCGCGATCGCACCCAGGGAAAAGGCGGCAGCGATCGAAACTAATGCCCACAAGAGGCGGCCAAGATGTCGGCTCATATTCGTAAAGGATACAGGAGCCGGCACCAGGCGTCCGGACGCCGTTGCTCCGGCTCAGCGCAGAGGCTGGCCTGAAAATGTTGCCCGGGTTGTCGGGTTGCCGTGAAGCGCGAGCTGGTTGTCAATAATTCTTTCAAACTCGGCCTGCGGCTGAGCGCCACTCAGAAAGACACCGTTAATGAAGAAGCCCGGTGTGCCTGCCACTCCGGCTTTGGTGCCTTCTTGCCTGTCCGCCTCAATACTGGCCTTGAATTTGCCGCTCGCAAGACAGGACTGAAACGCTTTCTCATCCAACTTCAGATTCTGTGCGCGTCCGATGAGGCTTTCTTCATCCAGTTTGGACTGATCTGCGAAGAGACTCTCGTGATACTCCCAGAACTTACCCTGCTCGCCCGCGCAGCGAGCCGCCTCCGCCGCAGAATGGATCTCGGCCAGAGGGAAGTCGAGAAACGCCAGCTTCACCCGGCCCTCATACTTGGCAAGGAGATCTCGTAGAGTCGCCTCGCTCTTCTTGCAGAAGGGACATTGAAAATCCGAGAACTCAACGATGGTAATTGGCGCCTTGGGATTCCCTTTCACCCGGGCCGCATCGTAGTGAATGTCCACGCTCGGCGCGCGTAGCATTACCGCAACCTCGGTTTTCGCACGCAACGAATCCGCATAGGCCTGGCGCGCCTTCTGGATTTTGGTCTGCTTCAAGTTCGCTCGAAACTGGTCCTTCACGTCGTCGAAGCGCACGCCCGCCCTATTTTGTCCCCAGAAATAGGCCTCGACCTCGGCGTCAGTCGGAGCCGCGATCTTCGAATCGACTTCCTGCTCCAGCAGCTTCTGAGCGGGAATTCCGCGTTTCGTGGCCTCGGCTTCGAGGAGCTTCTGGCGGATCAAGCTGTCCAGGGCCTTACTCTTGAGCTCGTATTCTTGATTGCGCAATTGCATCAACTGGGGGCCGAGCGACTCCAGCAGTTGCTGCTCAGAGATCGGCTGACCGGCGACAGTGGCGACAGGGCCGGCCGGGCCGGCTCCGGAAGCAGCCTGGGCCCGGCAGGCAAATGGAAGACCCAAACAGAAGCAAAGAATTGATAATGTTTTTCTCATAGCAATGTACGGTCAGGGGTTGTGATAGATAGGATCGGGCCAGGCCTTGTATCTTGCGGACGGGGGCCTGGCCCAGAAAAGTAGGCTGGCTAGTAAATCAGTTGGTTGTGAACGAGATCGTCTGAGAGTTCTTGAAGTTCTTTACTTGCTGAACGGTGAGGCTGATGGGTCCCACGCAAGCATCAGTGCTTCCGTTAGTGCTGTTCGAGCCGATCAACCCCCAAGTCAAAACCACGTTGTGAGTCCCGTTCGACACGGGCACGACAAAGTCAAAGCTGTGGGCTGAGAGCGTAGTTTGCAGAAGTTCGAAGCTGCAGCCCGGCGCAGGCGCCTGGCACAGTCCTGCGCCCGAGCCGCCACTCGGGTTTGTGCAGGTGCTGCCGGAAGCGCAATCGCCGTCAGTTGTGCAGGCGCCCGAGGCCGGCGGTGGGATGCAGGTCGCCAGGTTGCCAAACAGCGTATTGCTGACCTGCTGAATTCTCTGGTCATAGACCACGCAGTTGCTGGGGCTCACTGGAATCCCAGCGGGGTGGGCAGGCGTTGCGTCGACGTTCACGCAAACCGATATGCCGACGTCGGCAGTCGCGTTGTTGATGGTTGTCGTGAGCTTGGTTGAGGTAAAGAGCCCGGTCGTCATCGAGGGCCTGATCACCAGAGTGGTTCCCTGTCCACTCGGGGTCTGGATCGCCGTTGAGAAGGACGTTGCCGTCGTGCCGCCGCTTAGGGTTTGGCCTCCAAAGCCGCCCGTCGCGACGTTGAAGGTCGCGGGAGTGGCTGTACACGCCGCGCTGGTGCCCGTGGCGGTGAAATTACCGCTGCTGTCCGCGTAGGCCAGCGCCGAGCAGAATACTGCGATCAGGGCGCGTGTGAAAAATGAATCGAACCTCTTCATAATTAATGCTCCTGGTTTGTGAATGATTAAATTGTTGTGGCTGAGCCTAGACCAGCGCTCAGCTGGTTATTGCCGCTGCAGACCCATTACAGCTCCGCGGTTCTGCAGAAAAAGAGTCGAGATTTATCAGTCTGAATCTAGTGAGTTCTGCCTCCGAGTACCCATACAGTTTCCGGTTTCAGCCCTGTCAGGCCGATCTTTCGAGAGATCAGAAATGCCGGCGGAACGTTACCCAAAAAAGGCTGCCTAGGGCTGAAATAAGGTCAATACTGCGGCGTTCTAAGGTCTGCACCTTAGATCCGTTTAATGATTCTTTCGAAACCGATAACATTTTTGTGACCGACCGCCGATAGCAGATTTAGCTGGAGAAAAGAAGGAGGTAGACTTGCTTACTGCCATTGTCATCTGCCCGGACGAGGAGATCGGCCACCGGCTCGAAACGGCCCTGGAAGCGACGGGCGTGGTCTCAGTGGAGCGGACGCTGAACCGGTACCCCAACGCAGTCGATTTGGTCCGCATCATGCGGGCACACACGCCAGAAGTCGTCTTCTTGAGCTTCGAGTCGGTCGAACAGGCACATGAACTCGTGAAACTTCTCGAGGCGGAAGCGGATGGAATTCAGATCGTCGCCGTTCACCGGACCTGTGACGCCAGGCTTCTCCGCGAAACGATGCGCGCGGGAGTGCGGGAGTTTCTTTCTGAGCCATTCGAGCGGGACACGCTCATGGAAGCGCTCCGTAGCGTGCACACCGTGCTCC
>QHXU01000527.1:0-1488 GCA_003223065.1 Acidobacteriota bacterium
GCATCCGGAACCGAAACCACCAAAGCAAAACGAAAGGAAAAATATGAATGACAAATTCGATGAACTGGCTAAGAACATGGCCCAATCCGTCACGCGTCGGCAGGCGCTTCGGCGCTTTGGCGCGGGCCTTGCCGCGTCTTTGCTCGCATCTATGGGCTTGGGTGACAGAGCCTTGGCAGATCCCCAACCCAAACCATGCACTTCGGACGCCGACTGTCCTGATCACAAAGTGTGCAGCTCGGGGGTCTGCAGATCGTCCGTTAAGTACCATTGCCGCTGCGGCTCAAGCAACTACGGGTGCGACCCAACTGACCCGTCCTTTTACGACTGTGTCTTCTATTGTGGCGGAACTTCAGATCCACACGGGTGCGGTGGCGGGGGTGCGTAGTGAGCTGCAATGGCTGTGTACCTCAGCGCGACTCGTGTGCGTCAGTCCCCGTCACCCGCATCACGAGTAACTCTTGCGCGCGGGCCGACGGTTTCGCGCCCGCGCGCGAAGAACAGCTAGCGGAATAAAAACCGAAAGCCATGAACGCGTTTTTCATTGTCGCGGTTGTCCTGAACTGGGTCGTTGTCGGAGTTGGCTGCTGGCTAAGCTGGCAACTGCTCCGCCAGAACGGCCGCGTGCTCCTGCGGCTCGATGAACTGGAGAAGCGGTTGGACGAATTGGAATTCGGGGAATCCAGTAGCAGCCGACGTGAGGAGGCTCTTACTGGAAATCCCGAAATCCGAAGTGCCGAATCCGAAATTGATGAGAGCCTCGTCACCTCGGCTGCTACGGGCGATGGGGATCCGGCCAGGCGCTTTACGAATCGTTCGCCGGCCCGAAGCAGAATCAAGCGCGACGGCCTCGAAGCCGGGACATCCGCACCGAGCTTTCGCCTGCCGCGGATCACTGGCGGCGAATTGTCACTGGAGGAGCTACGCGGGAAACGCGTGTTGCTGGTTTTCTCCGACCCGCATTGCGGCCCTTGCCAGATGTTGGCGCCGCACTTGGAAGAATTCCACCGCGAGCAAGCGGAGATATCAGTCGTCATGATCAGCCGCGGCGAGCCGAAGGAAAATCGCGCGAAGCTGAAAGAGAACGGCCTGACCTTCCCGGTGTTGTTGCAACAGCAATGGGAAGTCTCCCGCCTCTTCGCCATGTTCGCGACGCCAATGGCCTACCGGATCGACGAGAATGGCGTCATCGCGCAGGAGGTGGCAGTTGGGGTGAACGCGATCGTGGCGCTCATGGCCGAGACGAAAGGATCAGATCAAACTGCCGCGGCTGCCGCGTTCCGCTGAACGTGGAGCCCGCCTGCCTGCTTCGGCGCGTCCGTTGGCTGACTTGGCGCTCGACGATGGAGCCGAAGGGTGCTAACGGCAATCGACTGTTCGACACTGGAAAGGAACCCACGTGCGTCACCGAAGGCTGAAAATCTCACGCCGCGCATCCCCATCGCGAGTTGCATCATTCACGCTCATCGAGTTGCTGGTCGTCATCGC
>QHXU01000527.1:1518-2125 GCA_003223065.1 Acidobacteriota bacterium
TGCCGTCCCTGAGCCGCGCCAAGGAGCGGACGAAAATCATCCAGTGTTTGAATAATCTCCGACAGATTGGCCTGGGAGTAAAAATGTACGTGGACGATAACCGCAGCACGCTTCCTCCTCGAGACAACGCGCAATTTAACATGAACGCGACTCCCTACGAAAACTATGCGCTGGGTTTGGGCGGCAATGATCCAGCTCCGACCCATGGCTTCATGGCGAGGGCCACCCATCGCCCACTCTATTCTTACCTTGGCAGGTCGGAGGCATTCCGCTGTCCGGCAGACAAAGGCCAGGAGGAAGCGTTACCCGATCCCCCCTTCAATGACGATGGAAATTGGAAACCGAGCAACTACCAGGCGCTTGGTTGCAGCTATCGGTTGAACGCCTCTCTCTGGGGCAATGACACTCTCCGAACGCCGGACGACCCGACCTACAACCTCGCGGGCAAGAAGGAAAGTTGGGTGACCGAGCCGGCGCGCATGATCATGCTGCACGAGCCGCCAGCTTTTTGGTATTGGAACTACTACCACTGGCACTACGCGCGCGGACCCACCACTATTCTCGATACTGCCCTGTCGGCAGACGGGCAAAGGTTTATTTCGCCTAT
>QHXU01000527.1:2205-2643 GCA_003223065.1 Acidobacteriota bacterium
AGTAGAAAACACCAAGCTCCAACCACCAAACTCCAGAGAAGCTCAAAGTTCCAAGCTCCAACATGCACGCCGATCGGTCGAATATGAGCTTGGGATTTGGAGCTTGATGTTTCTCTGGAGCTTGGTGTTTGGGATTTGGAGCTTCGGTGAGCCGGTTGAGAAGCGCAAAAACGCAAGACAGGCCTTTCGGCGGCCCTGGACAGGCGAGACGCCTGTCCTACTTTCTTGGCGCCCGCCAGAGCCGCACCGTCCGGTCGTTACTGGCGGAAGCGAGGGTCAGGCCGTCGTGCGAAAACGCCAGGTACATCCCGAACCCCTCGTGCCCTTGCAGCGTCGCCACTTCGCGTCCGGTGGCGATATTGCAAAGCTTGACCTTGGTCGAGGTGTAAAAAATCGCAAGCGTATTGCCGTCGGGAGAACAGATCGCATAGCGCATGT
>QHXU01000297.1:0-6136 GCA_003223065.1 Acidobacteriota bacterium
AACCTCCTCGAGCGCCTCAAAGCCGGCATCCAAAAAACGCGCGCCGGACTGATGGAGAAACTCGAGGATGCCGTCGGCGGTCGCAAGGAAATCGACGCCGGAGTCCTTGAAGAACTCGATTACGCGCTCATCACTGCCGACATCGGCACGCAAACTACGGCTGAAATCCTGGAGCGCATCCGCCAGCGGGTCGACCGCCACCTGGTGGGCGATGCCGGCGAGTTAAAAAACCTCATCCGGGAACATCTACTTGAGATCCTGCAGGCAGCCGAGCGGCCCGTTCCACTGGTCACTGAGCCGCCCGCTGTGATCATGGTCGTCGGCGTTAACGGAACGGGAAAGACGACGTCGATCGGTAAGCTTGCGCGGCGCATTCAGTCCGAAGGCCACAGTGTTCTTCTCTGTGCCGCCGATACCTTCCGCGCCGCCGCCATCGAGCAGCTCGAAATCTGGGGCGAGCGAACGGGCGCTGAGGTGATCCGCCAGCAGGCCGGCTCAGACCCGAGCGCGGTTCTATATGACGCCCTGCAAGCCGCCCGCGCGCGCAAAATCGATTGCGTCATAATCGACACGGCCGGCCGCCTGCACACGAAGACGAATCTCATGGCCGAGCTCGAGAAGATGCGCCGCACGGCGGCGCGCGTCATCCCGTCTGCGCCGCACGAGGTGCTGCTCGTGATCGAAGCCACCACGGGGCAGAACGGCCTCGAACAGGCGCGCAAATTCGTGGAGGCGAGCGCGGTCACCGGTATCGTCCTCAGCAAGCTCGACGGCACGGCGAAGGGCGGCGTCGTGGTTGCGATCTCCCGCGAGTTGAACCTGCCTATTCGCTATGTCGGTGTTGGAGAGCAGATCGAGGACCTGCTCCCCTTCGATCCCGAAAACTTCGTCGCCTCGATTTTCGATTAATGAACCGATATCTCGAAGATGCGCTGGAGCTGGCCGCGCGGGGAGTCGGGCGAGTGAGCCCGAATCCGGCGGTCGGCGCCGTCGTCGTCCGCCAAGACCAGGTGGTAGGCCGCGGCTTTTACACCGCCGCCGGTGTAAAGCACGCGGAGGTGCTGGCGCTCGAGGAGGCGGGCGAGGGCGCACATGGGGCGACTCTGTACGTCACACTCGAGCCCCACGCGTATCACGGGCGCACGCCTCCGTGCGTCGATGCGATTCTCGCGGCGGGAATTCGCAAGGTTGTGGCGCCCATGGAGGACCCGAATCCGCTGGTGCGCGGACGGGGCTTTGCACGCCTGCGCGCCGCCGGCGTGGAGGTGGAAATCGACACCCGCTATGCGGCGCGCGCCACCGAGCTGAATGATGCATTCGTCCATTTCATGCGCACCGGGCGGCCTCTTGTGACGCTGAAAGCGGCCGTAACGCTGGATGGAAAAATCGCCGCGCCCGAAGACAATGAAGGGTGGATCACCAGCGAAATCGCGCGAGCGCACGTTCAAAAACTACGCCATCGCAGTGATGCGATTCTGACCGGCATCGGAACAGTGCTCGCCGATGATTGCCGTCTCACCGACCGGAGCGGGGGAGAGCGCAGCCGGCCGCTTCTTCGCGTGGTGCTGGATTCGCAGCTCCGTCTTCCTCCGGAATCGCGAATGGTGTCGTCTTGCCAGGGCGATGTGCTCGTGGTGACGACATCGGCCGCATCGGCCGAGCGCCGCCGCCGGCTCGAAGCCAAAGGCGTACGCATCGAAGTGCTGGAAGGCTCCGATGGCCGGACCAGCTTGCGCGCTCTCACCGAGCTGTTGGCCCGGGAAAAGTATCTCTCCCTCATGATCGAGGCCGGAAGCAAGGTGAATTGGTCAGCTCTCGAATCAGGCGTCGCCGACAAAATCTTTTTTTATTACGCTCCGAAGATTTTGGGAGGCATGCAGTCGCTTCCGGTGGCTGGAGGCGCCGGGGTTCGCCGGCGGGCCGATGCGATTCGCTTTCGCGATGTGAGGGTACATCCCATCACGGCGACGGAGTTTGCCGTGGAGGCTTGGTTACAGAAAAATGTTTAGCGGGCTCGTTGAGGAGCTCGGGACAGTCGCGTCCTTCGAGTCGCGCTCGGCGGGAGCGCGGCTGCTGGTGAAGTGCGTTACCGTACTCGAGGATTTGCGCCCAGGCGCAAGCATCGCCGTGAACGGCGTCTGCGTGACTGCGGTCGATCTGGCCTCGGATTCCTTCGCCGCCGACCTTGCGCCAGAAACGCTGCACCGCAGCAATCTTGGCGATCTTGCCGCCGGCGCGCGGGTCAATCTCGAGCGCCCGGTCACTCCGGCTACGCGCCTCTCCGGCCATATCGTACTGGGCCACGTGGATGCGACCGGCGAACTTGCGGCGCTGAACCCGCTCGGCGATGGCAATTGGTGGCTTACCGTGCACGCACCGGCCGCGCTCGACCGTTACCTGGTTCACAAGGGCTCGATCGCGATCGACGGCATTAGCCTGACCATCGCCGCGCTCGGCCCCGGCCCGGTAGTCGCCGCGACCATCATTCCGCATACCTACGCAAACACAACGCTCGGCTGCTCGCGGCCCGGAGCCCGGCTCAACCTCGAAGTCGATATCATTGCGAAACACGTGGAAAAATTGATGCGGCTTTCCTCCGAGCCCTGACTCCTGGGGCGTGATCGCGTTCAATTAGATTGCGTTCGTTAGGGAAATACCGGTCGAACCGTCATCCCGTTCTTTAGCTGCCGGTCAGTCGGCAGCGCCACGGCATCGCCGTCGCTCAACCCGTCGACCTGGGTTCGTGCCGCGTTTCCGATGCCTAGCGTTACCCTCTTCCATAGCAGTCGATCGTCGGCCAGCGTGAATACGCCGGTGTGACCGGACTCGCGGCGGACGGCCTCTTTGGGAATGGTAAGCGCGTTAGGCACCACCTGAGAGCGAATCTCGACGTTCACATTCGTGCCCGGCAGGAGGTCGCGGTCGGGGTTCTGTATCAGGCACACCACCTCTCCAACCTGCCTCGCGCCAAGGGGCACTATCTGCGTCGGCGCCCGATCGACTTCGCCGGTCCACTCGCGTCCTGGCATCGCATCCCACGTGATTACGACCGGCATACCCTTGGCCACGCGGCCAAGGTCAGGCTCGTCGACGAAGACGTTGACACGGACCTGGTCCAGGCGGCCGATCGCGGCTACGGAGTCGCCGGCGTTGAGATAAGCGCCCGGCTTCAGATCGAACTGGTAGACGACGCCATCGATGGGCGCCCGCACCGCGCTTGCGCGAATGCGCTGCTCGGCAAGCGCCGCCGCAGCTTGGGCATCGTGCAGGCGGGCCTCCGCGGCGGCTCGATCGGGTGGCGCGGCCGCCAGCGCGGCGCGACGCTCTTCGAACGACTTGATCTGAAGCTGCGCGCGGTCGACTCGCTCCTTCGCGGCCGCCACCTCCGCCGGCGTCGCCGCCTGCTTTGCTTCGAGGCGCGTCAGTTGATCGTAATCCTTTTGCGCGGCTTGAAGGTCGAGACGCGCGCGCGCCAGGCCACTCGAGATCTCGGCCAAGTCCGTGGCGCGTCCGCCTTTGTTAATCACGTCAAGTTCCGCCCGGATCTGTGAGATCCGCGCCTGCGCGCTGGCCAGCTCGGCCCGCGCATCGGCGTTATCGAGTTCCACCAGCGGAGCGTCCCGAACCACCTGTTGGCCGCGCTGGATCAGGATCTTCTGGACCGCGCCGGACCGCTCAGCACGCGCCGCGGCCCACTCGATCGGCTCGACCTTGCCGTTGGTCGGCACCGAGCTTGTAATCATCTCGCGCGTGACGCGGGCGAATGGCACCTCCGGCGGCTGTCTTTTCCAGGAGACCAGCGCCCAGATCGCCGTGACGATGCCTGCGATCACGAACACCCATATAAGGCGGCGGGCACTCACTTCGGCCTCGCGCTGTAATCGAACAGAATTTGCCACTCCACGCGCTGGATTTCCATTGCCGCGCGCTCCTGCGTTGAGCCCGGCTGCTGCCGCGCACGGTCGCAGAACGCTATGAATGCGAACGGGTCCCACCGCCCGGTGCGGAATTCGGCATCGGGAATGCGCCGCAAGACGCGCACCGCGGCGCGTGCAACTTCGGTGAAGATCGGATGCGGACCGGCCTTCCGGAACCAGTAGGCGGCGTTCCCGGAGTCCGGTTCCTGGCGATGCAGGATCGCATGCCAAAGCTCGCCCTCGGCAGTCTCACAATCTTGGGCCAGCCTGTGCGCCTCCTCGAAGCAGGAGAAGTAAAGCCAGAGCCCGGCCATAGGCGCCTCCGGCTCCTCGAGTCCTGGAAAGAGGTCTCCGGGCTTGAAAGTTTTAATGAGCTCCCGCGCCTCCTCGCAAGAGCACGGGCCGCAGGTCAGCGGCATCAAGCGCTGTCCGTTTTCGTCCAATGCCAGGATGCGAGCCACCGCCGGACCATACTTCGTGGGATCAAATTCCATTACGTGATACGTCTATATTGTAGAGAAGGAAGAAGCCAGGAGCCAAAAATGGGGACTCGATCCGCATTGGTACTTTCCGCTGGCGGGATGTTCGGCGCCTGGCAGGCCGGGGCTTGGAAGGCGCTTGCAGAACATTTTACTCCCGATCTCATTGTGGGCGCTTCTGTTGGTTCGCTGAACGGTTACGCGATCGCCGGCGGAGCGAGTGTCGAGGAGCTGTGCGAATTTTGGCTCCGCGAGGAGACTCGCCGGTTTAACGATCTTGCGGGAACGATCCGGATACTCATGGATCGCTTTTCTCCGCGCATCGAGTACGCCGTGGTAGTGACGGATTTGTTGCGGCTCAAGCCCAGAATCTTTAGTGCCGGTGAGATCACCTGGCGGCACCTGGCGGCTTCGTGTGCTATTCCGTGCGTCCTGCCGCAGCAGCGCATCGGGGGGCGCATCTACACCGATGGAGGCTTGCTCAATCCATTGCCGGTGTGGGCGGCCGTGGAACTGGGCGCGACGCACATTATTGCTCTTCACGCGTTACCTGAGGTTCCTTCGGCGCTGCTGAAACCTTTCATCCTCGGGTTTCGCCATGTCGCCGGGCATAATCCGCCGCTCGCTCCAGCAACTGAGCTGGCCGTTCTCAAACCGGGCCGGAGGCTGGGGTCGGTCCGGGACGCCTTGCGCTGGAATCGGCAAAACATGGAACGCTGGATCGAGCAGGGCTCGGCGGATGCCGCGGCAGCCCTAAAAAACATTTCCATTCTAAATTGTCTTAGGCGATAATATACCTGTTCTATGCCTTCTTACCGTGTCCACCGCCTCCGGAAGCATCTGCGCCAGCAATTCCGCTATGCGCCTCACGTAATCGGGACGGCCAGCGTAAAACCGCGCGATTACGAGCCGGGAGAAGCCGTAGAAGCCGCGTCTCCCTACGGAGCGTTCTTTGCCATGCGCGACGCCGGGACGCCGCTCGAGCCGGGTGATTTGCTCGAAGCCGAAGCCGGCGGGCTGCGCATTTTTAAGTTTGTGGGATTCGAGGAGGCGCAGTGGACGCTCCCCGAAACCGTCGAATCCGTCCCCGCCGGAGGACAGTGAATGCCGCCGGCCGGGTTAGAATGAAAATAGCGATGGGGTGTAACGGAGCAGGGTCCCGCATTAATTCGTTCGCGTTGGTTTCTTATCTTCCCGAGCCGTTGGCCGGCTTTTTCGATAATTTGCGGAGTGAGCTGGTCCCGGCATGTTCCGCAAAGGCGCACGTGACGGTATTACCGCCTCGTCCACTGCAGTGTCCGCCCGAGGACGCCTGGGAAGAGCTGAAAGATAACCTCCAGGATTTTCAGCCGTTTCGGGTCGATCTGGCGGAAGTGGAGATTTTCGCGGTCACTCAGGTAATCTACGTCTCGGTCAGTACAGGGACCGGCGAACTGAAGCGGATGCATGCCGCACTCAACTCGGGCCGGCTTCAGTTCACCGAGCCGTTCCGCTACTGCCCGCATATCACGCTGGCCCAGGAACTCGATCCTGCACGCGTCGAGGCTGCCGCCGCGCTGGCGGGAAGTCGCTGGCGGGAGTTTTCGCACTCTCGCAGCTTTACCGTCGGACGGCTGACCTTTGTGCAGAACACGCTCGAAAACCGGTGGACGGACCTGGCCGGGTGCTCGCTGTCGGAACGCGTGACCATCTGAGTCGTAGTTATCACGCTGGCTTGGTAGAACGGCGGACCTTCCTTTT
>QHXU01000297.1:6213-6624 GCA_003223065.1 Acidobacteriota bacterium
CGCTACCAGGTGGCGAGCGCAGGCGACTCCGTGGGCGGGCGACGCGGACGTGGCGGCCCCGAACCTCGCGCAGTTCGCCCGCGAGAGCGTCGTTTTCCCGCGCGCGTATTCATGTTGTCCGCGCTCGGCGCCGGCGCGCGCCGCGCTGCTGACCGGCCGGTATCCACATTCGACCGGCGTGACAAGGGACGACGCGGTGCTCTCCCGCGACGAAGTGACGCTCGGTGATGTGCTGCAATCCGCCGGTCATAGAACCGGCTCCGTTGTCGGTGACGCGGCCGTCGAATTCATGGAGAAGAATCGGGACGCCTCATTTTTTCTGAAGGTGTTGCTGCTGCCGCCGCCGAAATACGCAAGGCGCTACGATCCGGCGCGGCTTCACATCCGCGAAAAC
The DNA here is from genome assembly GCA_003223065.1 of Acidobacteriota bacterium. Classification (GTDB taxonomy): domain Bacteria; phylum Acidobacteriota; class Terriglobia; order Bryobacterales; family Bryobacteraceae; genus Palsa-187. Next base: position 6,608 of record QHXU01000297.1, read on the forward strand.
GTTCCGCCTGATGCCGA
>QHXU01000298.1:0-1895 GCA_003223065.1 Acidobacteriota bacterium
CAAGACGACTTGATGCGCATCTTCGGCGGCCCGCGCATGCAAAACCTGATGCTTCGCCTCGGCATGGAAGAAGACGTGCCGATCGAGAGCCGGATGATCACCAAGCGCATCGCCGCCGCGCAGAAGGCCGTGGAAGCGCAGAACTTCGCCGCCCGCAAGCACATCCTCGAGTACGACGACGTGATGAATAAGCAGCGTCAGGCCGTCTACGGCATGCGCCGCGCTTTGCTCGAGGGTCAGGATCAGAAGGAGCGCGTGATCGAGATCATCGGAGGCATCCTCGGCTCCTTTATCGACACGCGCTGCCCGGCGAAGGATCACCCCAGTGCCTGGGATTGGACGGGTCTTGAGACCGATATTCTCACGCAATTTGGTGTAAAAATCCACACTGAAGAGCTCAAACAGCTGGAGCGGCGTCAGGTGGAATCGGCGATTAACGATCAATTAGTAAAGAAATACGACGAGAAAGAGAGAATGGTCGGCCCGGAGATCATGCGCAAAGCCGAGCGCATGATCATGCTGAACGTCATCGACAACCAGTGGAAAGACCACCTGCTATCGATGGACCACCTCAAGGAAGGCATCGGGCTGCGCGGCTACGGCCAGAAAGATCCCCTGGTCGAATACAAGAAAGAGTCCTACGTACTATTCCAGGACATGATGGATCGCATCGAGGACGAAACCATACGGTATCTGTTCTTCATGCAGCGCGGCGACACCGACGCCACCGGCGGTCCGCAGGTGCCTTATCCCGAGGTCTGGGCGGATGAAGAAGACGAGGAAGAGCCCGAGCCGGTGGCCGTTGCGATGAGCGAGCAGCGCCAGGCAGCGCAAAAAGCGGCTCAGGATTCTCTCCTCGACCTGACCCGCAATATCCATCGCAAGAAAGAAAAAGAGATGGCGCAGCTACAGTTCGTCGGCGGCGAGGCATCGACGAAGAAGCAGCCTCTTATCGCCCAGAAAAAGCCCGGGCGCAATGATCCCTGTCCTTGCGGAAGCGGGAAAAAATACAAGAAATGTTGCGGAGCTTAATCGGGGCCGGATTTCTTGCCGCGGCGCTCGCGCGCGGCGCGATTTTCCCGGACCAGATCGGCTCATTCAAAAAAGGCCCGGCACGCACCGTCTCCGTGGCGGACGTGGCGCTTTACGACGAATACGGGTTCGATGGCACCGAGCAGGCAGAGTACATTTCCACGGAAAAACGTTTCACCGCTACAGCCTGGCGTTTTCGCGATTCGACAGGCGCAATGGCGTTGTTCGAAGCCCGGCGTCCTGCCGGGGCCACACCGTGGAATCTCGGCAAGCTCTCGGTTCGCACCTCGGACGGCTTTATTTTCGCCTACGGCAACTATGTTTTCCAATTCTCGGGCGCCGTGCCGGACCGGGCCGAGATCGAACCGTTATACGCAAATCTCCCGAAACTCGAGCAGTCGCCTCTACCGGCGCTGATGGCATATCTGCCTTCAGGTGGACTGGTCCCCAACTCGGAACGTTACATCGTCGGCCCCGTGTCGCTTGAGCGTTTCGAACCTCGGATCGCGCCATCGGTCGCGGCTTTTCACTTGGGCGCTGAAGCACAGCTTGGTAAGTACAGGACTTCGAAGGGGTTGCTTACACTCGCCATCTTCAATTACCCTACTCCGAGCCTGGCGAGAGAGCGCGCGGCGGAATTTCAGAAAATCCCTGGGGCCGTCGTCAAGCGTGCGGGGCCTCTTGCCGCCGTGATCGTCGCCCCTCCGGATCCCGACGCAGCCGAACGGATCCTGGCGCAAGTCAAATACAACGAAAACCTCACATGGAATGAGAAGGTTCCGGTGAACCCGGCGAAGGGCCTGGCGAGCCTGATCCTGAACATCTTCGTACTGTGCGGTATACTGCTGGCCCTGTGCCTGATC
>QHXU01000298.1:1936-5129 GCA_003223065.1 Acidobacteriota bacterium
AATCGGGTTCGCAGCGGTGCGGATTCTGGCCCGGAGACTGGGTCGGACTGAAGAGGCCGGCGCCATGATCCTGCTCCGGCTGGACAAGGTGCGGGGCGACAAATAAGCCTCGGGATTTCGGCGTGTTAGACCGGAATCCGTGTGGAACTTGGCTGTCGTGAAACGCCTTTTCCACAACCGTCCGGAATCGATCACGCCTACTAAGCCATTCCGCGTGATGGGCTTGAAGGTCGATGAGGCATAGGAAGTTTTTTCCTTGACATCATTTCCCACACGCCCTAATATCCAATCACAAAGGTTTTGACGGTTGCGATGCCGTCGAATCTGATTCTCCCATGTACATCCCCCTGTGAAGAACAGGGGAAAACGTAAATGCTCACCTTCGGGTGAGCATTTTACGTTTTCCAGACGTCCCATCAGAATCGCCGCCCCTGCACTTCAGACGGCGCAGAGCGCGTCGCAGGCTTGTCCGAGGACCAGCAGTGCTGGTTTCCGACTCGCGTTAAAAAAGCCCCCGCTTTGTGATAATATCCAGAGAGCAGTCGCTCCAACCTCGCGGAGAGGTGGCTGAGTGGTCGAAAGCAGCGGTTTGCTAAACCGTCGTAGGGGCCTAAACCTCTACCGGGGGTTCGAATCCCCCCCTCTCCGCCATCCACAAGTTACATGAAAATGCCACCGTCGTCCGAATGAGCTGCGGCATCATTTAACTGCGCATTTCCGGCATTGCAAACCGGTATTGTCCCGCGAAAATCTCGCCGAATAATTGCAAAATAGGTTGGTGCAGCACGCCGTTATCCACCAGCACATGCGGCCCGCGCAGGTCTAACGGGCCTCCGCGCATGTCAGAACAGACGCCGCCCGCTTCGCGCACCAGCAGCACTCCGGCTGCCATGTCCCACGGATTCAAACCGAATTCCCAAAACGCATCCAGCCGCCCGCAAGCCACGTAGGCAAGATCGAGCGCAGCCGAACCGGCGCGCCGCACTCCGTGCGACAGCATGGCGAGCTGGTAATAGAAATGGACGTTCACATTCTCGTGCCGCTTGCGCGACGGGAATCCGGTCGCGACCAGACTGTCTTGAATGCGCGCCGTTTTCGAAACGTGAATTCGCCGGCTGTTCAAGTACGCGCCGGCGCCGGCCTCGGCGGTGAACATTTCATCCCGAAGCGGATCGAAAACTACGCCCGCGATAAGCTCGCCGCCGCGCTCGAGCGCCATCGTCACGTTGAACGCCGGAAAAGCGTGCGCGAAATTCGTCGTGCCGTCGAGCGGATCCACATACCATCGATAATCCGAAGAGCCTTCCTGCCCGCCGCCCTCCTCGGCCACGATCGCATGCGTGGGAAAGTGACTGCGCAGGCGCTCCACGATAAGCCGTTCGCTCGCCCGATCGGCCTCAGTCACCAGGTCGAATTCGCCCTTCAGCTCGAACGCGACGCGGCGTTCCAGGTAATTGTTCAGAAGCGTTCCGGCCTCGCGTGCAATCTCGGCCGCGGTTTCAAGAAACGACGCCAAGGCTTCAGCTTCTCCAATAAACACGCGCAACGCAGCCGGGCGCGAGCATGGTTATCGATTAAGGGTGCGAGCCCCGCGCTCAAGCTCGTAAAGATATTTGATGTCGTGCTTGAACAGGAAAAGATTCGGTTCGCCTGCGCGTGTGAGCCGGATGAAGTTCGCATCGTAAAACTCGACGATGCCCTCCACCTCCTGGTTGTCACTCAAACGAACACGAATCGGGATTTGCTCCTCGATCAGATATCTTAGGTACTTCACCTCTTCGAAAGTCTGCTCGGGCGCTTTAGTCTTGCTTATTTTTCCAGGCACGATGGCTCAGCGGATGGAATCTCCATAATAGCCGGTGCGCGTAACGGCCCGCAAATCCTTGCGCTTCAGCTCTACTTTCACAACGTGAAACCGGGGAGCGTCCTTGGGAAGGTTGCGCGGATAATAGCCGATCATGTACTGGGCGCGCAGGTCGCGCAGAATTTCAGAGAATGCGCGGTCGAGCTGCTCACCGACGTTGGGTGCGAAGATGCGGCCTCCCGTGCCCGAAGCCAACGTCTCCAGCGCGTGCTCGCCCCCGATGTTGCGGCCCGCGTCATTCGTGATCGGTATCACTACAATCGGGTAAATCAGGGCGTCGGCCCTTTGTGCCGCTTCGAGCGCCTCCCTGTACTTCTTGTTGCTGGTCGTATCGCCGCCATCGGTAACCACCACGATCACCCGCCGGCCTTCCCTGCCCTGCAGGTCCTCGGAGGCGAGATAGATCGCGTCGTAAAGCGAAGTGCCGCCTTCGGCCTTAAGCAGCTTGAGGTCGTCTTCCAGCGCCTTTTGCCGGCGCGTGAAAGATCTGTTCAAAGTGACCTGGTAGTTGAAGGAGTACAGTGCGGCCAGGTCTTTCGGGTTGCCTTCGCCGAACAGCGCATTCAGGAACTTAGTAATGGAGACCACTTCGTAGCGAAGATCCTTGGCGGTCGAACCGCTGATATCGACGAGCAACGAGACCAGCAGCGGCCTGCTCGTATAGCGCTCGAAGACCGAGATCTCCTGCTTGACACCGCAGTCGTAAATTGTGAACTCATCGCGATCGAGCGAGCCCGCCAGTTCGCCCGCGGGATTCTTCACGTTCACCAGCAGGTGCACCATTTGCACATCTACTTTGAACGTCGGCTGCGCTTGCACCCCCGCGTGGGTGAGCGCGAGAAGAAACAGCGCGAGCCTCATGACCGGCCCTTGACCACCGAAGCGTCCCATTCGCCGTCGACCCACACTTCACCGTCAACGAAATACTCTTTTTTCCAGATCGGCACCATGCGCTTAAGCCGATTGATGCCTTCGAGCGCCGCATCGAATGCGGGCTTGCGATGCGGCGCCGTAACGACCACCGCGACGCTGGTCTCTCCAATTTCGATTCTTCCGAGCCGGTGCACCATCGCGATGCGGCCGATAGGGAAGGACCGCGCGATCTCCTCACCAATCTGCGCCATCGTCTTGATTGCCATCGGTTCGTAGCATTCGTAATCAAGGTAGAGCGTCGGGCGTCCTTTGCTGTTGTTGCGCGCCACTCCCTCGAAGTTGACGAACGCTCCGTCCTCGCCGCGCAATAGCCGCCGCGCGAGGCTCGAGCCGTCGATGCGCTCCCGTGTGAGGGCGAAAAAGTGTCCTGCCGCCGAGTCGGCGATTTCGTGTGTG
>QHXU01000298.1:5179-11156 GCA_003223065.1 Acidobacteriota bacterium
GAGCGACCTCGTCGCCCTCCGAAAGCATCGCTGAGGTCGAGGAGAACTGCTGGTTGAGCGCCGGCACCACGCTCGCCGACATCTCGCGGAGCCGCGGAAAACGGCCGGCATAGTGCTCGAGGACCGTCTCCAAACGGCCGCCCTCCGGGAGTTCGAGCGAGTCTTCACGCAGACCCACTATATCGCGGAGTACACCGAAAAAAAGAACGCGGATGCGCACGTATTGCTCATACTAACAGACCAAGTTCGCCGGACTTTGGTTTCATCGGGTTATAATCAGCCTCCATGACATCCGTCGACGCGCGGCTGCGAGTGCGCTATGCCGAAACCGACCAGATGGGCATCGTGTACTACGCGAACTACCTGGTCTGGATGGAAGTCGGACGCGTCGAATACTGCCGCGCCTCCGGCGTCCGCTATCGCGACATGGAGGCCAGGGACGGCGTACGGCTGGCGGTGGTGGAAGCTGCGTGCCGCTATCATTCGCCGGCCCTCTACGACGAAGAAGTGATCGTCCGCACCTGGATCGAGGAGGCGAATCCGCGCATGATCCGCTTCGCCTACGAGATGACCGAGGCCTCCGGCGGCCGGCGACTGGCCACCGGCGAAACGAAACATGTTTTCTGCGGGCTCGACGGGAAAGCGCGGAAGCTGCCGGAGAAGTATCGATCATCGTTCGGGATGAGTTGAGGCCGATGTCTCCGCGTTCGCGATCCGGAGCCGGCGCAGTCTGGTCTAGGATGATAGCAATGAGCACACTTTCGATTCGCGACCTCGACCTGAAGGGCAAGCGAATCTTAATGAGGGTGGATTTCAACGTGCCGCTCGCGCCGGGCGGTAAGCAGATCACGAGCGACAAGCGAATTAAAGCTTCGCTTCCGAGTATCCGATACGCGCTCGAACATGGCGCAGGTTTGGTCCTGGCCAGTCACCTGGGACGCCCGAAAGGAAAACCAAATCCCGAGATGAGCCTGAAGCCGGTCGCGGAGCGCCTGGCGGAACTGCTCGGACGGCCGGTCGCGATGGCGCCGGATTGCGTGGGCCCTGCGGTCGAGGCGATGCTGCCGAAGCTCGGCGATGTGCTGCTGCTCGAAAACCTGCGATTTCACGCCGAGGAGGAGGCAAACGATCCTGAATTCTCGCGCAGCCTCGCGGCGCTGTGCGATGTTTACGTCAACGACGCATTCGGTTCAGCGCATCGCGCCCACGCCTCCACGGTGGGTGTGATCGCGTTTGTGAAGCAGGCTGCCGCGGGCCTGTTGATGGAGAAAGAACTCGAATACCTTACCAAAGCCACCAAGAATCCGGCGCGGCCGTGCATCGCGATTCTCGGCGGGGCAAAGGTATCGGACAAAATCGAGGTGATCCAGAATCTGATAAAGGTCGTCGACCGGTTGCTGATTGGCGGTGCGATGGCCTACACCTTCTTGCGCGCCCGCGGCGAAAGCGCTGGGAAATCGCTGGTTGAAGAAGACAAAATCGGACTGGCGCGAAGCCTGATGGAGGAGGCAGGCGAAAAGCTCATGCTGCCCGTGGATCATGTCGTCGCCTCCGAAATGAAAGTCGGCGCGGCGAACCAGGTGGCCAATCGCGTTCCGGACGGAATGATGGGGCTGGATATCGGCCCGCACACCATCGAAGCGTATTCGACCGTCATCAGCAGCGCCCGGACGATCATCTGGAACGGACCCATGGGCGTGTTCGAGATGCCACCCTTCGATCGCGGCACTGTTGCTCTGGCCAGGGCCGTCGCGGATTCGGGCGCCGTGAGCGTTGTCGGCGGGGGCGATTCGGAGAAGGCGATCAAATCCGCCGGCGTAGCCGACAAGATCTCGCATGTCTCGACCGGAGGCGGCGCATCGCTTGAATTTCTCGCGGGTCTGGAGTTGCCTGGCGTCGCTGCTTTGAGCCGCGCGTAGCATATACTGGCCGCAAGAGATCGACTCATGAACAAATTCTTTCTCCTTGCGCTCCTCGCCTCAAGTACGGTCCGGGGTCAGAACTGCGACCTTCAGGAGTACAAGCCAATCGACGGTCTGAGGGCTGAGTCTGCCGCCGGCGGTCTCCGAGTCACGTGGCAGGGCGAACGCGATCATCAGTTGCGCGCCGTCTTCGACAATCGCAACGGCCAGCCCATGGTGCATGAACTCGCCGTGCGCAAAGCGAACGGCGACTGGTCTGTGGTCGGCCGCGATCTGAAACCGGAGTTTGAGGTGACCAGCGGGCGGCGGCGCATCTCCGAGCAGCAACTGGCGCCGATGCGCCAGCTCAAGCTCGCCCTCACTCCCGAACTTATCGAAAAGGAAAAATGGAACGCGTTTTGGGATGCGCCGCTCGATATCCCAGGAGCCAAGGGCACGAACCCGGACCTGCCTCGCTCACCGTCGGAAATTCGCCGCGCGAAGGCCACTTATCAAGCCGCCGGTTGCCAGGTAAAGACGGATGGGGCGCGGCTCGAAATTTCTTTTCCAGGCCTTTCGATGGGTATTTTTGCGGGCCAGCTGCGATTCACGGTGTACAAGGGCACGAACCTTCTTCGCCAGGAGGCGATCGCGAAGACCGATGAGCCTTCGGTCGCCTATAAGTACAACGCCGGACTCCAAGGCTTCGCGATCGACAATGCCACGCGCGTCACGTGGCAGGATGTGGCGCGCGCCTGGCAGGCTTACGAGTTTGGAGGCGTCGCAAACACGGATCCGGTGACGCTGCGGGCGCGAAATCGCCTGGCGATCGTCGAAACCGGAGCCGGATCGTTGGCGATTTTTCCACCGCCCCACAAATTCTTTTTCGCCCGGGAAATCGAGCTCAACCTGGGCTACGTGTGGTATCGCAAAGACGATGACAATTCGTTTTCCGCGGGCGTGCGGCAGGCCGAGCACGAAGAGGAGTACCGCCCCTATGGCGTCTCCGACGCGGTGTGGAACCGGAGGGCCAGTCAGTCTCGCCACAATCTCGGAAATTTCGCGCTGTACAATGCGCCGCCGGGCACCTGGCAGCGAATGCCGGTCTACTATTACCTGAGCCCGGAGGATGGACCAGCCACTCAACGCGCGGTGCTTGCCTTCACGCACGACGACCGTTACAAGCCGATGCCCGGATACCGGATCGCTGTCAGCCATTTCCACACGCACTTCAACGAGCAGCTCTCCGATGCCGGAACCATCGACCTGCAGCCGACCTGGCTGCCCGTGTTCCGCGCGCTCGGGATCAACGTGGCAATGATGTCGGATTTCCATGGCGACGCCCATCCTTCGGACCCCGGGCCATTGAGGCTCGGGGAACAGAAGGTCTATTTCGATGGATGCCGCCGCCACTCGGACCGCAGTTTCCTTATCATGCCGGGCGAGGAACCCGACGCCACGCTGGGAGGGCACTACACAATGGTGTTTCCGCGGCCCGTCTTCTGGACCCACGTGCGGCAACCCGAACAATCTTTCCGGGAGCAAACGCAAAGGTATGGGAACGTGTACCACGTCGGATCGCCCGCCGACGAACTGGAGATGCTGCGCCAGGAACAGGGCCTGGTGTGGCAAGCTCACCCTCGGACGAAGGGCTCCTCCGGATACCCGGACGCGGTGCGCGAGATGGACCATTTCCGCAGCGATCGGTTTCTGGGCGCGTCCTATCAGTCGCTGCCCGTGGACCAGTCGGAACGTCGCCTCTGCGAGTCGCGCTGCTTCGGCGTGCTCGACGACATGAACAACTGGACCGGCGCGAAATACTTGATCGCGGAGGGCGACACCTACATGAAGTATCCGGACGATGAAACCTATCCGCACCTAATCGTGAACTACGTCAAGCTGGATCGGGTGCCCAGGTTCGACGAAGACTGGAGCCCGATTTTACGCGCCATGCGCGCCGGCGACTTCTTCGTATCAAGCGGCGAGGTGCTGTTCCGGAACTACGCCATCGAAGGAACCGGCCCGCACCGGACCTTCACAGCGGAGCTCGAATGGACGTTCCCGCTGGAATTCGTAGAGCTGGTGTGGGGAGACGGAAACATGACGAACCGGCAGGTCATACCGGCGACCGAACTAGGTCCGTTCGCGAGCCACCGCTTCAGGGTTCCGTTCGACGCGTCTGGAAAAAAGTGGGTCCGGTTTGCGGCTTGGGACTCGGCCGGCAACGGCGCATTCACTCAACCAGTCCACTTACAGTGACCCGGAGCCAACTCAACGCGCTCACCGGTCCCTGTCTGCAATCTGCGTCAGCACCGCCTCCGCGTCTTCTTCAGTGAAGGCCTGCGTCTTCACCGAGTGGTTCATGGAGCAGAACTTCGGGCCGCACATCGAACAGAACGCCGCATCCTTGAAGCCTTCCTGGGGCAGCGTCTCGTCGTGAAATGCACGCGCGGTTTCGGGATCAAGCGAAAGCTCAAACTGCCGCTTCCAGTCGAAGGCGAACCGGGCGCGGGAAAGCTCATCGTCCCGGTCGCGGGCACCGGGGCGATGCCGCGCGATGTCGGCAGCGTGGGCGGCGATCTTGTACGCGATCAGACCCTGCTTCACGTCCTCACGGTTGGGCAGCCCCAGGTGCTCCTTGGGAGTCACGTAGCACAGCATCGACGCGCCATGCCAGCCGATCATCGCCGCGCCAATCGCCGACGTGATGTGATCGTAGCCGGGGGCGAAATCGGTCACCAGCGGGCCGAGCGTATAGAACGGCGCATCGCGGCAGATTTCGACCTCCTTGTCTACCTGTAACTTTATTTGATCCATGGGGATATGGCCAGGACCCTCTATCATCACCTGAAGGTCGTGTTCCCACGCGGTCTTAGTTAACTCGCCCAGCGTTTCCAGCTCAGCAAACTGCGCGCGGTCGCTGGCGTCGGCGAGCGACCCGGGCCGCAGCCCGTCGCCCAATGAAAAGCTCACGTCGTACTTTTGGAAAACCTTGCAAATGTCTTCAAAGTATTCATAGAGAAAATTCTGGCGATGATTCTTTACCATCCACTCCGCCAGAATCGATCCGCCGCGGCTTACGATGCCGGTAACACGCCGCGTGGTGAGGGGGATGTACTGCACCAGGACTCCGGCATGGATGGTCATATAATCGACGCCTTGCTCGGCCTGCTCCTCGATCACATCAAGCATCACGCGGATGTTCAGGTCCTCGACGCGCCGCACGCGCGCCAGCGCCTCATAGATCGGCACGGTGCCCACCGGCACGGGTGAGTTGCTGATGATCGCCTGGCGGATGCGCGGGATGTCGCCGCCGGTGGAAAGGTCCATCACCGTGTCGGCGCCGTAGCGGATCGCGTAACGCAGCTTCTCCAACTCCTCATCGATGTTGGATGTAGTGGACGAGTTGCCGATATTCGCGTTCACTTTGCACAAGGACGCGACGCCAATGCACATCGGCTCGAGATTGATGTGGTGAATGTTGGCTGGAATGATCATCCGCCCGCGCGCGACTTCCTCGCGCACGGTTTCCAGATCTAGGCGCTCCCGCCGCGCCACGTACTCCATTTCCTCTGTGATCCGGCCCAGGCGGGCGTAGTGAATTTGCGTACGAATGCGGTCGCCGGAGCGCCGCGCCACCCACTCTTGTCTCATACTGCAACGATTGTGGCACAGGCGTTCCGCCTTGTGGTAAGTGCCGGATTCCCGTCTGCGTGGCTTAACTTGCTAGCGCATACTCGTGCTCTTCTACTCTTTCGGAAGCTTCTACCTTTGCGTGCTGTGCGGCCAGCCATCGAGCCAGCCGCTCCAGGTGTTCTTCCCGATCCACCAGGCTGCAGACGGGCAGGCCCGTATACTCCTCGGCCTGTTCCGCCGTTGCTCCGTCACTCGCGTGCCAGAGCAGCAGCCCGCACCGCTCGCCTAAATCGGCGGAGCGCAGCCACTCCGCCTTTTCGCGCGTGAGCTCGAGCGAAGCCCAATCCGCGCTACCCACCAAAAACACGGCATCGGACGCCCGCAGCACCTCAAGCTCACGGGCTTCCTCGGCGCCGGAAAGATCTGCGCAAATGACCGAA